>PCBO01000016.1 GCA_002730975.1 Opitutia bacterium | reverse complement strand
TTTGGCCGTTGAAAAACTGACCGACATTGAGATTCCCGAGCGCTGCCAAGCGATTCGCGTGCTAGTGTGCGAACTGGCTCGCATCTCCAGTCACCTGCTCGGCATGGGCGTTTTCGGAATGGACGCTGGCGCATGGACGCCATTCATGTACACCTTTTCAGAACGCGAAAAACTTTACACTTTGTTTGAGGAGTTGACGGGAGCTCGCTTCACCACCAGTTATACTCGAATCGGAGGAGTTTCCCGCGACGTGCCCGATGGTTGGCTTAACCGCGTGATCAAGTTCTGCGACGAACTACCCAAGGCAATCGACGAGGTGGAAAAACTTCTTACCCGAAACCGAATATTTCTTGATCGCACCGAGGATATCGGAGTCATCAGCAAAGAGGACGCTCTTGCTTGGGGTATCACGGGACCCAATTTACGAGCTTCGGGAGTGGATTTGGATTTGCGGAAGGACAAACCTTATTGCGGTTACGAACAGTATGACTTCGATGTTCCCATTGGCGTGAAGGGTGACTGCTACGATCGATATCTCGTGCGTATCGAGGAAATTCGCCAGAGCATTCGCATTGTGAGGCAATGCATTGATAATTTCCCAGGTGGTTCATGGTATGCCGAAGACGCCAAAAAGATTTTTGCACCGCCCAAAGATAAAATTCTCACCAGCATGGAGGAATTGATCCAAAATTTCATGATCGTAACCGAAGGTCCTCAAGTTCCTCCCGGAGAGGTTTACTTTGAAGCTGAAAACCCTAAAGGCATACTTGGATTCTACGTCTACTCGAAGGGCGGTGGAGTTCCCTACCGACTTAAGATTCGGGCTCCCAGTTTTTGCAACTTAAGTATCCTCGAAGAAATGGCTCCCGGACACATGCTTTCCGACATCACCGTAATTCTTGGCAGTCTAGATTTTGTGATGGGCGAGTGCGACCGCTAATTTTATTGCGATAATTCCCATGGAACTTAGCACAGATACTTTAACCAAGATCGACGAGGTCGTTGCTCGTTATCCGGAAAAGCAAAGCGCCACTCTCATGGTCATTCACTTGATACAAGATGAGAAAGGCTGTATTTCCGATGGGGCTGTGGAGTGGATTGCCGAGAGGTTGGAGGTGGAACCTGTGAACATTTACGAGGTCGTTACATTTTATCCAATGATTCGGAGGGAACCTTGGGGGAAGACTCATGTTCGCGTTTGCCGTACCCTTCCTTGCGCCTTACGCGGTTCTTATAAAACTTGCCGCACACTTGAAGAAAAACTTGGAGTCAAGGAAGGCCATGTTTCAGAAGATGGTGATTTTTCCATCGAATTCATGGAATGTCTTGCCGATTGCGGCAAAGGTCCCGTGGTGATCGTTGATGAAAAAACTTATGAGGACGTACAAGGCGAAGCCGCTGAGAAATTTGCCGAACTCCTTAAGAATCACACATTAGACAAGGACCGAAATTTCACGAGTTACGAAGACGGACTTGCCAAACCTCGTAAAAAGACTGTTGCCTCATCTAAGAAAGGCACTGGAAAGAAGTAAATCGATATGGCGGTAGCAAAGGAAAAACGAATCATTTTGAAGTACGCCGATGCAAGGGGGTACTCCAACGACCTGCCTTGCTATCTAGAGCACGGAGGGTACGACATGCTCAAGAAAGCAGTAAAATCTAAACCCGAAGACATTTGCGAGGAAGTATTGAAATCCGGTGTTCGCGGTCGCGGAGGAGCAGGTTTTCCCACGGGCATGAAATGGAAGTTTCTCGATCGCAAGTCGGGCAAGCCCATATACCTCATATGCAATGCCGACGAATCCGAACCCGGAACATTTAAGGATCGGCAAATCATCTACAAGGACCCTCATCAATTGATTGAGGGGATGATGATCTCAGCCTACGCGATCCAAGCCAAACAGGCTTTCATATATATCAGAGCCGAATTTTTCGAAGGTGCAAGAATCCTCGATCGAGCCATTGCCGAGGCCAAGGCAAAGAATTTGTGTGGTGATAATATTTTGGGTTCGGGTTATTCTTGTGAAATAGTGGTACATCGCGGAGCCGGAGCTTACATCTGCGGTGAGGAAACTGGTCTGATCGAGTCTCTCGAGGGCAAACGACCGAACCCTAGGATAAAACCTCCCTATTTTCCCGCCGTACTGGGCGTCTATCAGTGTCCGACTATTGTCAACAATGTAGAAACCCTCTGCAACGTTAAGCATATTTTGGAAATGGGCTCCGATGCATTTGGCCAGCTTGGAATCCCAAATAATACCGGCACTCGTATCTGGTGCGTTTCCGGGCAGGTTCAAAAGCCGGGATATTTTGAATTTGAGTGCGGTGCTCTCACTCTCGGTGAAATGATTTACGATGTCTGTGGTGGTCTGAACCCGGGCAGAAGCTTGAAGGCAGTCATTCCCGGGGGCTCCTCCGCCAAAGTGCTTCGAGCAGATGAACGGTTCACAGGCACCCACAAGGATGGAACTGATTTCGACTGGGGCATTACAGACATTCCACTTGATTTCGATGGTCCGATAGCTGCAGGCAGTATGTCTGGTTCTG
This sequence comes from Opitutia bacterium, assembly GCA_002730975.1. Taxonomy (GTDB): domain Bacteria; phylum Verrucomicrobiota; class Verrucomicrobiia; order Opitutales; family Seribacteraceae. Next base: position 56,740 of record PCBO01000016.1, on the reverse strand, counting down.
GCGGCATAATAGTGATGGACGACAGCGTCGACATCGTCGAGGCATTGGCCAACATCAACGCCTTTTATGCTCACGAGTCATGCGGTCAATGCACGCCCTGTCGCGAAGGTTCCCTATGGATGCGAAAAATCACCACCCGCATGTGCTCGGGTGGTGCCAGAGAAGAAGATTCCGACTTGCTTGTCTCGGTGGCCGACCAAATCGAGGGTCGCACAATCTGCGCATTCGGCGAAGCCGCTGCATGGCCCACTCAAAGTTTTGTCGCTAAGTTCAAGGACGAATTTATAGCCAAGGCCAACCAACCTGCTCCCGATGACGATGCGGAAGGGCCCGCTCGGTTGCAGTTGATCTGAAATTTTGCATATGAGCGCAAACGTCAAAGTAGACATGGTCACGATCATTCTTAACGGAGAAGAAGTTGAAGTGCCTGACGGCATCAACTTGATCGAAGCTGCTCAAATTCATGGTCGAGAAGTTCCGCACTATTGTTATCATCCAAAGCTTACCGTGGCCGGCAATTGCCGAATGTGCTTGGTCGAAATGGGGATGCCCATGCGTGATCGAGGAACGGGCGAACCGGTTTTGGATTCGGATGGAAACCAAAAAATCGGATGGATTCCTAAACCCGTCATCGGTTGTGGAACGAATGTCTCTCCGGGAATGCGCGTCAACACGGATTCGCCACTAGCCAAGGATTCTCGCGAGGGAATCATGGAATTCTTGCTTGTTAATCATCCGTTGGATTGTCCGATTTGCGATCAAGCAGGCGAGTGCCGACTTCAAGAATTTGCGATGGATTATGGTCGTGGTTACAGCCGTTTTGTGGAACGAAAGAACGTCAAACCCAAGCGGACCAGACTTGGGCCAAAAGTGACTCTAGATGACGAACGCTGCATTCTGTGCTCTCGTTGCATACGTTTTTGCCAAGAAGTGGCCAAGGACGACGTCCTTGGCTTTGTAGATCGCGGAAGTTATTCCACTCTTACCTGTTTCCCGGGGAAGGAACTCTCCAACAACTATTCACTCAATACGGTAGACATCTGCCCTGTCGGAGCTTTAACCAGTTCTGACTTCCGCTTTAAGATGCGGGTGTGGTTTTTAAAGGAATCTCCCAGCATTTGTTCCGAAAGCAGCGCCGGAGCCAATACCTTGGTGGAAAGTCGAGAGGGACAAATCTACCGAATCACCCCCCGACGCAACGATTCAGTTAACGACACTTGGATGACCGACAGCGGACGAGAGCTATTCAAAAAGGTTAAATCCGAAAGCCGCCTGACTGCTCACCGCACAAATGGCTGCGTGGATACTCTTGATGCTGCCGTATCATTCTCGGTGGAATTGCTCTCCAACGAGAAAATTGCCATTGTCGGATCCTGTAATTCCTCCGTCGAGGAGCAATATCTTCTTCGTAAACTTGCTGATCAAACGAAGGCGAAAATTCACCTGCCAGGTCACTTTGGCGAAGACGATGGTCTTTTGCTCTCCGCTGATCGTACCCCCAATCTCCGTGGTGCGTTGGCTACGGGCATGGTAAAGAAATACCCTTCCGACAACTTGAAACCGCTGGCGCTTCAATTGGTCAAGGGTGCGGTGAAAACGCTTCTAGTGGTGAACGAAGACCTATTCGCCCTTGGCATCACCAAAGAGCACTTGAAGAAGGCAAAGATCATATATGTCGGCACTCATGTGAATGAGACCAGCAAAATGGCCGATGTCGTACTGGCCGGCCTGACAGTCTTTGAGAAGAGCGGAACCTTCATAAATAGAAATTTCCGTCTTCAGAAATTCTTCCAAGCTGTGCCTGGACCCGCAGGACTAGTTCCCGATTTCCTGGTCCTCAATCGTATTGCCTCGGAGTTATCGGGGAAAGTTGCGGAATCTCTCGGACTCGAATCCCTTTGGAAGGAAATCGGTAAACTACGAACATCTTGCCTTAAGGGAATCGCCTATCGCGAAATTCCTTCCGATGGACTTGATTTGGACCCCGGCAAATTAGCTGATCTTTCCTACGTAGAGGGTCCGGCTCTTAATTTTTCTCCGATCAAAGCCAAAACAACAGACAAGATGAAGCCCAAAGCGGCCAAGGATTGAGCTACGACCATGGACGCCGAACTTATGCAGATGCTAGCCTTGAAAGTGACCTACGCTTTAGTAATGGTAAGCGTGGTCATGAGCATTGCCGGTTACACGGTTTTGGCCGAACGCAAGGTTTGTGCATGGATGCAGGGTAGGGTGGGACCCAACCGTACCGTCCTCCCCTTTATTTCGGCCATACCCTTCATCGGACCTTTTTTACGGAATCTGGGCTTATTTCAACCATTAGCCGATGGTTTGAAGTTTCTTTTCAAGGAAGAAATCGTCCCCGGACACGTCAACAAATTTTACTATTACCTTTCTCCCATTGTGGCCTTGGTTCCCGCTCTTACCACAATGACGGTACTTCCCTTCGGAGAATTCACCAATGCCGAAGGCTTTACCACGCCATTGGTATTGGCTAACGTAGACTTGGGCATTCTCTTCATTTTTGCGATCTCCTCCCTAGGCGTCTACGGCATCGTATTGGGCGGTTGGTCCTCGAACAGCAAGTATCCTTTCCTCGGGGGCATTCGTTCCTCGGCTCAGATGATTTCATACGAGCTCGCGATGGGGCTTTCGGTCTTGCCCGTTTTCCTTTGGGTCAACGCTCCCGGCATGACCGGCAGCGGATTGAGTCTTGCTTCCATCGTCAATTCTCAGGAGGGCACAGCTTGGCTGGTTCTGGTTCAGCCATTTTCTGCCTTTTTGTTTCTCGTCGCCTTGTTTGCCGAAACCAATCGCCTGCCCTTCGACATGCCGGAGTCGGAAACCGATCTGGTCGGTGGTTTTCATACGGAATACGGCAGCTTCAAATTCGGAATTTTCTTTGTAGCAGAATACGCTCACGTGGTCATCGGTTCCGCCATTTTCACTACTTTGTTTCTCGGTGGATGGCACTTCTTGCCATGGGTCGCCGATCCTTGGGCACCGGGTTGGATAGGTTCGCTTCTGGGAGTCGGATGGTTTCTTGCCAAAACTTTTTGCCTTATCTTTTTCTTTATTTGGGTTCGCTGGACCCTACCGCGTTTTCGCTATGATCAAGTAATGAAATTGGGCTGGGCCAAACTCTTGCCCTTGGCCTTGGTCAACTTGATCTTCTATATGATTTTGGTCACTTACCTCGATCAAGCCTCTGCTTCATGAACCTTTTGAGGACAAACCAATGATCAAGACAGTTGTAATGGAACGAAAACCGCTCTCTCTTTCCGAGCGCACTTACCTTCCTCAAATAGCTTCTGGCCTGAAGACGACGTTTTCCAACCTTTTCAAAAAAAAGGTGACTCTCCAGTATCCTGAGCAACGCCCCTCGATTCCTCGCGGCTACCGTGGAGTACCCACTCTAGTGAAGGATCCGAATGGTCGAGAAAAATGCGTCTCTTGCCAATTGTGCGAGTTCGTTTGTCCGCCAAAAGCAATTCGGATTACTCCCGGTCACATACCGGAAGACGACGAGGAGAGATCTCATGTCGAAAAAGCTCCCGAAGAGTTTGAGATCGATATGCTCCGATGCATTTACTGCGGGTATTGCGAGGAAGTTTGCCCGGAAGAAGCCATCTTTCTTCAGGAAAATTACTCACTGTCCGGTTATTCCCGCGAAGAACTTGTTAACGACAAGGAAAAGCTTTATGAAATGGGCGGCACCTTGCCCGACAAGCACTTCAAGTGGGACAAAAAGAAGACCGACGAAGAACAGGGCAACGCTCACTAATTTTAATGAACCTCAGCTTGGTAGACTTTTTATTTTACGTCTTCGCCACCATATCGGTGGGAGGAGGTTTAGCCGTGATCTTGAGTCGCAATCCCGTAACGGCGGCGATGTTCATGATCTTATCTCTAGTTGGTGTGGCCTCTTTGTTCGTTTTACTGGAGGCATTCTTTTTGGCCGTATTACAGGTTCTCGTGTATGCGGGAGCGGTCATGGTACTTTTCTTGTTTATCATTATGTTGATGGACGTGGGACCTGAATCGGGTAAGGGAACTGCGTTGTCGAAGAAGCGTCTGCTTTCCGGCTTCGTCGCTGTTTTGGGCGTGGGTTTTCTCACTGTTCTGACCTTGGAGTATTCAGGAGTTGCCGCTGATTCCGGGGCTAACTGGCAAGACGTAAGCGAAGAAACCAGAGTCGAAGGCGCCAACGTCGTTTTCTCAAAGAGTGTCAAGAGTTTCGGTTACGGTCTCTTCACCAAATACATGCTCCCCTTGCAAGTAGCCGGCTTTCTTTTACTGGCGGCAATGGTTGGTGTGATCGTCTTAAGTAAAAAAAAGAAAGGTGAGAGTAACGACGAGGATACTGAAGACTCTTCACTCGAATCCTCTGTCCCACAACCAGAGGAAGCCTAAGAAATGGATACTATTGGCGTTCAAGATTTTCTAGTGGTTGCCGTGTTGCTCTTTTCGGTCGGTTTTCTTGGGGTAGTCTTGCGACGAAACCTTCTACTCGTCCTAATGTCCCTGGAACTTATGCTCAACGCAATTAACGTGGCTCTCGTGGCCTTTTCCCGGCATAGTGCAAATATGGATGGAAGTCTTTTCGTCTTCTTCATAATGACAGTTGCTGCTGCTGAGGTTACCGTAGGCTTGGCCCTGCTGGTGGCCCTGTACAAAAAACGGCAAAGCGTATTCTCCGAGCACATGACCTTGCTCAAGAACTAGGAAAATGGACATCACCACCGGTACGCTTCTTCTAATTCCGCTTGTCTCAGCCTCGACTATCCTGCTGTTTTTTCGCCAGAACGGAAAAATCGCCTCTTGCATTTCCGTTGCTGCTGCAGGAGCGATTCTCTTGCTTTCACTCCAGATCATTTTTTCAGAGTCTGCTTCTGCGGAATCTGAATCAAGCGATGCTATCTTAGACTCGGGCGTAACTTGGCTTGAAATCGTTGATTTCAAAGTCGTCGCTGATTTCCAAATTGATGATCCCGAAGCAAAAAAAGAGTCAAAAGCTCTTCTGTTCGTCGTATCATTCGTCGGTTTTCTCATTCATGTGTTTAGTCTTGGCTATATGGCCGACGATGCTGGAAAAGCTCGTTATTTCGGAGGTCTGTCCATCTTCATGTTTTCCATGTTGGGCATCACCTTGGCCGACAACCTGATCATGATTTTCGTATTCTGGGAACTGGTAGGCTTTAGCTCTTACATGCTCGTCGCCCATTATTTTCATACCAAGGAAGCTTCCGATGCCTCGAAGAAGGCTTTTATCGTCAATAGGGTGGGGGACTTCGGCTTCCTCATCGGCATTGTGTTGACATACTGGATATTTGGCACCGTAAATCTCTCCGAACTGAGCCAGCTAATGGCTGATTATCCCTCTCGCGCCACTACCGGCATCGCCCTCGCCTTGGCTTGCGGCTTCATAGGAAAGTCCGCCCAGTTTCCTTTGCAGGTTTGGTTGCCCGATGCAATGGCGGGACCAACTCCGGTTTCTGCTCTCATTCATGCCGCCACTATGGTTGCCGCGGGCATCTATCTGCTGGCTCGTATAGATTTCCTTTTTACTCCGGAAGCCTTTTCATTGATTGCATTGCTTGGAGCGGCTATGGGATTGTACGCAGGTTTTTGCGCATTGGTTCAGCGCGACATCAAGAAAATCCTCGCTTACTCCACCTTATCGCAACTCGGTTACATGGCCGCCGCCTTCGGCTTGGGCTTAGAAGGAGTGGCGCTCTTTCATCTTGCCACGCATGCTTTTTTCAAGGGACTTATGTTCCTCGGTGCAGGCTCCGTAATTCATTCCTGTCACCACGAGCAGGACATTTTCAAGATGGGAGGCTTGCGTAGTCGCATGCCACTAACCGCCAATACTTTTCTTATCGGCGTACTCGCCATTTCCGGAGTTAATTTCTTTTCCGGATATTATAGCAAGGACGCCATCCTTTTAGGTGCCTACAATTTGAATTTTCCCGTTTTTGTAATTCTTTACCTCGGAGCGATTCTTACCGCCTTCTATATGTTCCGACTTTACTGGATCGCTTTTTGCGGGGAACCTCGATCCAAGAGGGTCTCGGAAGCTGTTGAAAGTCCCTCTGTCATGACTTGGCCGCTAATCGCCTTAGCTATACTTTCGGCATTTGGCGGATTCGAGCTGCTTTGGCCTAAGGCTTTGTTTGCGGCTTTTCATACTGACCTTCATTTGGTTCACGACATGCCGGGTCACATGTGGATGGTGGTTCTTGGTACTTTCGCTTGGGTTGCTGGGGCTTTGGGCTCTCGGCGTATTTATGGACAAGTCGGCAACATAGATCCTCTCATGGAAAAAGCTCCTGCACTTTTTCAGCTTTGCTCCAGCAAACTGTTTTTCGATGAGATTTACAATTTCTACGTTACAGTCATCCAGCAACGCCTTGCTCGAATACTCGAGGTCTTGGAACTCCTTTTCATCACCGGGCTCATGGTACGCGGCAGCGCCGGAGTGGCCGGTCTTTTTGCCTTGCTGGGAAAGTCTTTTTACTTGGGTCGTATTCACACCTACGCTTTCTGGTTCTTGCTCGGAGTCGTAGGATTTCTTGCCTATGCGGCAGGCTGGTTCGGACATTTTTGAAATGAACTTAGGCTTTGAAGAGTTGCTTTTGTTAGCGTCGATCGCGGTACCGACGACAGTCTCAGTATGTTTGTTCATCGGCGTCGTCACAAGCGACGAGGCAGCCAAGAAATTGGCCTATGTTGGCTTTGGGGTTCCCTTTGTCGCCGGAGTTCTCCTCTTCCTTTGGTTTGAGGGTGCCGTTGGCGCGGATTACAAATATGAAGTTCTTTTTGATCGAACCGGTTTGCAGGAATTGGGAATTACCTTCCATCTAGGTTTGAATGGGGTTTCATCGCCGCTTTTTGCCATGGCCGGCTTCGTGGGTCTGGCTGCAGGTTTAGCCGCCATACACTCTGGTGCAGAGCGTTTACGATTCTACCTCGCCTTGCTTACTCTCATGCAGGCAGGTCTAATGGGTTTTTTCGCAAGCGTGGATTTGTTCTTTTATTTCCTGTTCCACGAATTCGCTCTAGTTCCGACATTCATAATGATAGGATTATGGGGCGGGCGAGATCGTCGTAGCGTTGCTCTTGAGATTACCATTTATCTTACGCTCGGTGCTCTGATCGTGCTTGGAGGTCTAATCGCCTTAAATGTCATGGGAGACGGGGAAAAGTTTAATTTCCCCACCCTTGCGCACCTTCTATCCACGACATCCTTGGGTGAGTCTGCGCAATTCAAGATTTTCGGACTGCTCCTTCTTGGCTTCGGTATATTAGTCGCCTTGTTTCCCTTTCACACATGGGCTCCAAGAGCTTACAGCGCGGCCCCGACTTCGGTTTCCATGCTTCACGCTGGTGTTCTAAAGAAGTTTGGCCTCTATGGACTTGTTCAGGTAGCGGTTCCGCTGCTCCCTACAGGAGCTGCCCAGTGGAGTGATTTTCTGATCTGGCTCGCCTTGGGCAATGTCCTTTTCGTCGGTTTAATTACGATGGCTCAAAATAATCTGAAGAACATGGTTGGTTATGGCTCCGTGATGCACATGGGTTACTGCTTTCTAGGAGTTGCCACCTGTTCGGCTCTTGGCGCCGGTTCTGTCGTCATGCTTATGACTGCTCATGGACTTTCCGTGGCTCTTATGTTTTTGGTCGGCACCTTTGTGTATCGGCGGTGTGGCACTTTCGAAATGGATGAAATGGGAGGACTGGGTACGAAGACACCTGTGCTGTCTTGTTTTTTCTTAGCTGCCGTACTCGCGACCATCGGGCTTCCCGGTTTTGGAAATTTCTGGGGGGAATTCGGTATTTTCATGTCCCTAGGGGAGGACCCCGCTACTCGCTTTGCCTTGGTATTTGCTGCTATAGGAATCATTATTTCAGCAATCTTTGGATTGCGAGCAGTAGCCAAAGTTTTCTTCGGGGAACAAACGGAAGAATTCGCAGAATTTGAAAAGGACAACTCCGTTAAGGATTTAAATCTCGTGGAAATGCTTCCTGCGGGCTTGCTCGTAGCTGGGCTCCTTCTACTAGGACTGTGGCCCCGCACGATTTCCGATCGTGTAAATGCTGAAATCGGCTATCGCTACAAAGCCTTCGAGTCATCGGTGCCCGGCGGTCTGCCTGCCTGTTGCGCAATTACCGCTGATGAACCGATAGTCAAAGAGGGAGCCGAGACCAACGGAACCGTAGCCCAAGATACCTACGAATCATCCGAACCAAGGGTCGGCGATCATGATTGACCTCGCTCCTTTTAAAGTTTTCGCCGATTCGAACGACTGGTTCGAGCTCTGGCCTGANNTGGTCTTGGCATTGGGGGGNGTACTTGTTCTCGGATTGGAACTGTTCCGATCCAAAGAACTTGGTCGACGTTCTTTGTCCGGTCCCATCGCCATTTTGCTTCAGGCTTCTCTGCTGGTATTTCATCTAATGGACTACTTGATTTGGCATCATCCCTTCGACCACGAGACTTTTTCCGGGCTGCTCAAACAAAGTTCTCGCGGAGAAGTAATGCGAAGCTTCTTTCTGCTCGCATCCTTACTGGTATCCATTCTCGGCGAAAATTACCTACGGCGACGTAAATTGATCGGAGGAGAGTTTCATCACCTAACCATGCTCGCCTCTGCGGGTCTCATGCTTCTTGTTCAAAGCAACCATTTCCTTATGCTTTTCGTGGCTTTGGAGACGGTGGCAATTTGCTTCTACATTCTCGTAGCCTACCAGCGTGACAGCGAAAAGTCCTTGGAGGCGGGGCTCAAATATCTGGTTTTCGGCGCCCTAAGCTCTTCTCTTCTCCTATTTGGCATCGTTCTTTTGTATGGAGTAGCCTCCAATCCGGAAGCGTGGGGCTGCATATCTCCTGGCATTGGACTGGATGACCCACTAGAATTTGGATACCTGGCCTATTTCCTAGAAGCTAATTCCGACAACCTCATCTTGAGGGCAGGCGTAATTCTCATTATATCCGGAATAGCCTTCAAGATCGGTGCAGCCCCTTTTCAGATATGGGTGCCCGACGTCTATCATGGTTCCCCCATGCCAGTAACTGCATTTCTTGCGGTTTCCTCAAAGGCCGCCGGTTTTTTTGTTCTTCTGAATCTTGTAAATGGACCATTTGAGGGCATGAGCGATTTTCTCCTCCCAATCCTTGGGTTCATTGCCACCATTACTATCCTATTCGGTAACCTTGCCGCTTGCGCCCAACGTAACCTCAAGCGACTGCTGGGTTTGTCGGGTGTGGCTCATGCGGGTTACCTTTTAGTTGGCGTAATCGCCGCCATGCTGTCTCAAACAATGCAGGCCGACTGGGTGATCATCTTTTATCTTTTCACATATCTTGTGGGAAGTTTTGCCGTTTTCGGCGTGATGGGCTTGGCCAATGTCCCCGACGACGCCGAACACGAATTTTCTCATTACGAGGCACTCGGACAAAAGAACCCCTTTCTAGCTTTCGTCTTGTCCTGTGGTGTTTGTTCTCTAGCAGGCGTTCCTCCATTTGCCGGATTTATCGCAAAGCTTCTTCTCTTCGTAGTTGCTTTTAAGGCAAAGCTTTACTTCTCACTCGCCGCCATGGTGGTTGGGGTAGTCATCTCCATTTACTACTATTTCGGCTGGTTGCGCGAGATACTTTTTCTTCCGCGTCCAAAATTTTCCGATGAGAAAGATGATGTCCCAGACCCTTGGGTCGGACTACACTTGGACGCTATTCTCAAGATTGCCTTGGTCATCCTTACAGCAGCAACTCTAGTCTTCGGTATTTGGCAAGGGGCGTTTGGAGACGCTTTTTAAAACTCATTTGGTGCCCGAGGAGGGAGTCGAACCCTCACGCCTTACGGCACCGGATCCTAAATCCGGCGCGTCTACCAATTCCGCCACCCGGGCAATAGGGCAATATAGATAATTACTAGGTTGTTCTTTGTTTTTCGGCAAGATATAAAATTGTTTTGCCCCATAGTCCGTTTTCATCCAAATATAGTGTCCTTGTTATGACTAAAATAACTGTTTCTGTTCCTGACGATCTTCCTGATGGAGAAAAACGTCGTTCCATTGAGAGCGAGATTGAGACTAAGTTATCAAAGCATGAGGAGGAAGCCCGCCTCAACGATTACTTGCGTGACCTTTACCATAAGGCGAGCAAGGATACGGGTAAAGAGATCGAATCGACAGACGACTTGATCTACCATCTTGCCCGCTTCGCCAGTCGCGACTTGAAGGAAAAATTGATTGGCGTACCTCGCACGGTATATCCTTGGCAAAAGCCAAAGGTCTAATCTTCCCAGGACTTCTCCGAGTTACCCTCGGAAATCCGTTCTTGCCAAGTCATCGAGCGAGAACAATATGGAAATTTATGAAAAAGCCACGCCTTTCTGCTCGAAGGCTCAGTTGGGTCGCCTTGACCATGCTGTTGCTTGGAATAGTAACCTTTGCTTTCAGTCAGCTGGAAAGTCCGCCGCCGACTCCTTCCTTGGATGGCAACGGTCAAGCAACAGCGATAAGGCAGTCGTTGAAAACCCTCGATGCCCGGATGTCAGACTTGGTCAAGGCACAAGCTCGACTGAGACTCAGATCCGAAACGGATCGTATTGCCCGTAATCTCGAGCAAGCCCGCAACGGCTTACCCGCAGGTCCAGCGAGTAAAAATTTGTCGACAGAGGTTTCGAAACTTGTCGAAGAACTTTCCACAATGGAAGGTGAATTGGATCGTAGGCAGGGAGAGACAGCCCGAACGCTTTCAGGAATCGAAGGTCGCCTTGAGGAAACCAAAGGGATTTTCAATGAAGCGTTGGATAACACTGGCGGTAATTCGGATGAGGCTTTACCTATTCTGATTATAGTTTCTGAAAATCTTGATCGTGTAGACAACGAGATTAGTGCTGTTGCTCAGTTGGTCAAGGCAGGCGAACAGGAGGGAAGCACAATGGCGACCTCACTCAGAAAAAAAGTATCAGGAATTCTCGACCAAGTTGCCCGGTTTCGCCTTGCCGGCGAAAAGAACACTACATCTTCTCCTCAATCCGAAATAGCCCTTACTTCCGGTTCGCGAGAAATAAACGATGCGGTCAAGGCCATTGACGATGGTGCCTCCGCGTCTCGTTTCAAACCTTCCATTCTTTCCGAAGGAGCTGATATTGGTTCCGCTCGTAAGACGGCAGCCGATCGTCGTTCATCCGCTTCCAGTTTGGAGGAACTTCGGACAAAACTAGCAAGTTCCCACAATATTCAAGTCGCTCTTTCTGAAGACACCGAAAAGTTGCAAAGTGATTTAAGAAGAGCTTACAGAGAAATAGTTTCCCTTCAAACCAGCGTAAAGGAGTCGGAGCGTTTGGTTAGCGAGCTGGAAGAATCTCGTATGGGTTTACTGAAGACTCGAGGTCAAAGTGCGTCAGGCGTTGAAGCCGTCAGCAGAATGGTTTCGCGATTGGAAGCTGAATTAAAAACAGCACGAGAAGAGCTGAAGCTCGCTCGCCGATCTCTTCTTTCTGAGCAAGAGCGATCCAACACAATGATTCGTACTCTTTCGAGCGAACTGGAAAGAACCCGAAAAGAATTGGATACGACTCGCATCGCAACCATTTCCTCGGGAGCTGACGCTTCCCGCTTAATTATACTTGAACAGGAATTGGAAAGAACCAAAACAGCTCTAGAGGAAGCAAAGTCAGAGCAAGACGCAGGCAAACCGGAACTCTCTGCAAAACTACGCGATGAACTGCGCAAGGCTTTGATAGAGATTACGCGTTTGGAGGCTGAACTTACCGACAAGGAAGAACTAGAAACACAGTTGTCCGACCTGCGTCGCTCGATGACGGACGCAGACAGTGAACCCGAAAAGGCATTGAACGAGATCGCTCGCTTGCAAAACGAACTCAAAGGCAAGGAAGAACTGGAGTCCCAGTTGACTGCTCTACAGCAAACAATGAAGCAAATTGAGGATAAGCCCAACACAGGCGTGAGCGCAGAGTACATTAACAAACTCTTGCTGGAACTTAATTCAGCTAAACTAGCCGTAAGTGATGCCCAAGCCGACGGACGCGAACTGCGAGCCCAACTGGCAGAAGGCATGAGTTCAATTAATAATAGTGTCGGGCAATCTCATCAAGACCTTGACTCCTCGAGATCTGCTCTTGAAAATGCTAGAGCCCTAATGGCTCAAAAGGAATTTGAGTTTGCCTCTACCATTAAGGGACTGGAGGAAGAATTACAAGAATCTCAAATTGCCCTGCAAGAAGCTACTCATGGCGCCATTCGAAAAGTTCCCGTTGTCGGAGATATGGAAAAATCCTTGTCCGAGTCTCAATCTCGGATTGACGATCTGGTTCAAAGATTTGACACGGACCAGAGCAAAGCAATCGAACTTATTTCTGCTCTGCAAGTCGAACTTGAGGCGACAAAGCGCCGACACCAATCAAGCTTGGAAGAACTTTCTGAAAAAGACAAGCAGTTGAAAGGACAGGAGTTTGAGTTGAGAAAAGTTCGTGATGAAGCATCGTCAGTAAAAAATGAATTGGCGGAAGTGCAAAACATTGCTGATCAACTTAGCCAATTGAACGAGGTACTGGACGAGACGAAGAAAACACAATATTCTCAAGTATCCGATGCCGATCGTATTATTGCTTCCCTGCGAGAACAGTTGAACGAGTCACAAGTAGAGCTTGTTTTTGCGAAGGAAGCCAAGGAAAAAGCCGAAGAACAAAGTGCATCTCAAGTATCTTCCTTGGAGCATCAATTAGAGCAAACCCAAGAACAGTTGGCTGCTACTCAGGCAACAATGTATGACAGAACCGATCAGTCCAAGGGACTGATACAAGACCTCAAAAGTGAACTGGATGATACCCGAGTTGAGATAGCTCGACTGAAAACAGCAGGTACAGGTAATAACATCGAGGCACAGCAAGCGGTTGCCCAATTGCAAGAAGCCCTGGGTACCATTCGAGTGCTACAGGAAAGTCTAGACCAAGCCGACCAAGTAAATGGTGAAGTTGATGGATTGCGTTCAGAGTTGGCGAATGCGATGCAATCCCAGTTGTCCGACATTGAGCGTTCCGAATTAGAGAAGGAACGTTTACGCAAAAGTGTATCCGACCTTCAGTTAGAGGTTGAAATGCTCTCGGAAGATGGAGCTGGACGAAACGTCAACTACTCGAAATCCCTTGCTCGTCTTAATCAACAGTTAATAAGTTCACAAGGCGAAGTCGCCAAATTGGAAGCCCGCTTGGCCCAATCTGAAAATGCAGGTGTGGAAACGATCACGGGGCTTGAGGAACAATTGGAATTGTCGCAAAATCGAGTGAACGATTTGGAAGCGAGCGTCATGGACGTTGAGAAAGGCAAAGGCAATACCTTAGAGCTATTGGAGCGCGAATTGGTTATGACTAAACGCAAACTTGATGAACTGGAAGCCAGGCAGGGATCCGAAGCTCCCGTCTCAGCCGACTTGGAAAGGCGATTAATCAGTGCAAAGCTTCAACTTGATGAGCTGGCTAAGCAACGAAACGATAATACTGGACAGGGCGATTTGGCTGAACGACTTAACGAACAGTTAAAGTCTGCTGAGGCTAAGCTGGCCGAACTGGAATTCAATGATTCTGTCCATACGGATGGTGACCCTTCAAACTTGGTTAAATTCAATCGATTGGAGCAAGAACTTACGGATGCACAAAATACAATATCAAGCTTGCAGTCTATTGTTGAGACCAAGGATCTTGAGCGAGAGCTTGCCGAAGCCAAGTTGGCCAAAAGCATAAAAGAATTAGAGTTGTTGCCTCAATCGGGAGACCAATCAGCGTCTCTACGGAAAGAACTTGATGACTTGCGTTCGCAACTGGCAGAGGCAGTTAATCGAAAACCACAGACCTCAGAACCCGACTTGCGAGTTGCCGAATTACGTGGTGAGCTTGAAAGCCTGAAGGCAGAGTTGGAATTAGCTCGTGAATTAGCATCCCGGGCTCAGTTGAAGGATCCTGACGTTGCCAAGTTACAAAGTCAATTGGCTGATAAGTATGGGGAGATTTTGGAACTCGAAACTGATTTGCAGCAAGCCAATGACCGTCTGACGGCGCTGGTAAAAGCATCTCCGAAAAATCAACCTTCTGAGGAACTTGAAGAACTGAATCAACGACTTGCCAATTCTCTGGCCCAATTTGAATCTGCGGAACTTGCCAAGGCGTCCGCAGAAAAAAAGGTCTTGGATTTAACGGAAGCGTTGAACTCTTCTCAAGGACTTCGAGACGATCTAGCACAACTACAACGGGATCTTGCTTTGGCCAAGGGGCAACTTGCGCAAAGCTCAACCGCACAAGTTGAAGCCCTTCAAGCGAAACTCGACGAAGCGCGTAGTGCTTTAACCAAGAGCGAATCCCAAGTTTCCGAGCTTCAGGGTTTGGGGAATGACCTTTTAATGCTTCAGCAGGACTTGGCCACAGCCAAAGCCGAGACAGCCAAAGCATCCGCTAATTCGCCAACCCCCGCTCTACTCGCTGAACTGGAACAAACTCGATTGGCCTTACGTAAGAGTGATAACGACGTATTGCAGTTAAATTCTGAATTCAAGCGTTCGCTTGCAGACTTTTCTCAATTAAAAGACCAAAATGCTTTTCTTAAGTCAGAGAACGCTCGCCTTACAGGAAGTGCTTCCGTTAGTGGAGGCAATGCCCCTGATGCTCTTGCTCAAGAAAATGCCACCTTGCGAGATCAAGTACAACAACGAGATAAAAGCATATTATCATTACGAGAAAACATGGCACAGGCTTCTCTCTCGGGCAACAGTTTGAATGAAGGAGAATTGAGAGCAAGGATTTTACAAGCTGAAGAACAGGCAGGTCTAGCTCGTAGGGCCGAACAAACCGCAAAAATGAATTTGGATCGAACGGACTCTGAACTTCAGGAAGCCAACAGGCGCCTGATTGTCCTCGAAGAAGATCTCCGAGTGGCTCGGGCTCGTAGCGCCGAACTTGGTTCAAATCGTTTTAGCTCCGCATCTATGCCACCGGGAGTTACCGATTTCACGGGCTCTTCACCTGCTGCCGCATCTCTATTGAAAAAACTTAACCAAGAAAATGAAAGGCTGAAGCAAGAATTGACACTGAATCAGTCTAGTCAAGGTAATGATGCGCTTAGTCGTGAACTCCAAGAGGAGCGACAAAAGAACCTTATCTCCAGAATGCAGATAGAGAGGGAGCAAGCTAAGATCAATAACTTGCAGAGCGAACTTCAGGCATCCAAGCAGGTTAAGCGTGAAACCTATGAGCGTGAACGAGCACAACAGCAGCAGATCGCCCTTCAAGACGATGAATTGAAGTCTTCGCGCGATAGGGTTGCCCAACTTGAAGGTGCCGTGGTGTCTCTTCGAGATGTGATTCGAGTCCTACGTAGTGGCTCTTCTGAATCTTCCGTAAGGTCTCTAGCTTCTTCGACTCCTTCAGGTGCAACTACTCCGAGAAGTTCTTTTCCGTCTATGGCTTCCGGGAGGGGGGTTGGAGGAGGTTTGGCCGCAACTTCTAGAATTCCTTCTCGACCTTCGCGGATAGAGCCTTTGCCTTTACCGTCACAAATCGGTCGTAATTTTCGTGCTTCAACACCAACTTCGGCAACTTCTTCACTTACACCACCTTCAATTCGTGGTGTTCGTCCGGTACCCACTGGCGATGGAAATCTAGAGCTGAATGCGAATGTTCAATTTCTGAACAACAGGGTGCGACCAGCTTCGGATATTGAGTTTTTCGTTCTCCGAGATGACTTGGACACTATCGTTAAAAGGTCTGGAATTCAGATTCCAATAACTGAAGGCATAAAGACAGCTGCCGAGTTATGGGCTCGTTCAATACAAAGTGGCTATCGATATCCCGGAGTTGCTGCACACATACGAAATGCATTGGCTGGTTCAAATCTTGCCCGCATTAAAACCGATGCTCGAGGGCTTGCCAAAGTCAGTTCGCTTGCTCCAGGAACTTATCATATCATCGGAACCGCTCCTCTCGGTCAAGTCGGTGTCGTTTGGTCTAAGCCTTTCAATATCGAATCCGGCAGAACAAACCAACTAAATCTAGATTTGCTTGGGGCATCTTGGGCTCAATAACTTTTGCAGAAAAGTACGTTGGCTGACCTTCAACAAACTTAACAAAATAATATCCCAGGCACCTAAGTCAAAGCTTGTATGATTAAGGTGTTTCCGACGAAATTGTTTCGGATTTGTAGAACTGGTCAACGATACGAAGGTAGCGTGGTGCTTGCGTATCGCCTCCGGAACTAGCCTTTCCAAGCCAATGAGATGCTTGTGCGTAATCTTGATCAACCCCTTGACCGAGAAAAAAAATCATCCCAAGAAAACGTTGAGCTTCAACATCACCACCTTTAGCTGAAGATTGAAACCAACTTCGTGCCTGTTCATACTCTTTTGCCCGATAATAAACGGTGCCGAGAAGACGAGATGCTTCAATGTCCCCTGAACGAGCAGGACCTTTAAGCAGGCGAATGGCCTTGGCTGAGTTTTTTCCTAGAGTCAAGGCTTTGCGAGCATATTTAACAGGGTCCGCCAATTCTCTCGGGGTTAAGGGAGATAGCATGGGAGCGTCTACGGAGACGTTTTTGTCCTGATTATTCAAATTGCCTGAGGTTTTTTCAGCTGTAATTTGGGCTAGAGATCTTTGGTCCAAGTCTATTCGTGTGGAAGATTCACCTTTTTGTGCGTGTTCAAGCAGGACTCGATACTTACGAAGTTGTAGTTTTGCCTCTGAAGAACCGTTAGAGGAGGCTCTGTCAAGCCAACCTACTGCAGCTTCCAGATTTCGACGAACCCCTTCTCCCGTGGCGTATTTCATCCCAAGGGTAAGCTGAGCCATCGGTTGGTTGCGGTCAGCCGCGGCTCGCAGCCAACGACCTGCGATGTCTTCATTATAATCAATGCCATCCCCAACAGAATAGGCCATCCCTAGGTAGAACATTCCTAATGGAGAATGCAATCTCGCTCCCTTTGAACACCATCGAATGGCTATTTGAGAGTTTTTCTTTACTCCGACACCTGTAAAATAAAGCATTCCCAAAGTACTTTGAGCAGCTGCAAGACCAAGGTCTGCGGATTGACTCAAATGCCGAATCGCCTTCGGGAAATTCCGCGGAGGGTTATCTATTTCAATCATACTCAAGCAGAAAAGGGCGAGTGGATCTTTGTCGCGGGCAAGAGCGAGAAGCCCTGAATTCAAGTAAGCTTCGTCATAAAGGTATCTACCACGTTCGGAGTTTCCTTTTTCCAATTCTATCCCGGCTAATGTACACAAACCGAAGGCACTATCCTTTGCTGCGGCCAGACGAGCCCACTTTTCGGCTTCTACTAAATTTATATTTAGCCCACGTTCGCCATATCGGTGAAAGAGAGCAAGTGCACCTTGATAATATGCGTCGCCAGCTTGGGCCTTGCCATGAACCAATGCTAATTCCTCAGTGAGTGGCGAAGCCGAGGATGAAGTGGTCTCAACAGTAAATAGTAGGGCCAGAAAAGTTGTAAGTCTTTGGATGTTCACAGGAAAGTACCTATCTTTGAGACAGATCATGCAATGCTCAAGGCGAAAGTCGCCTTATTTATTTCTATATCTCGTAGGCAATATTTTTTCTCGACCCTGCCATTCTGAGGACAAAGATGTAAGAGTATGTTTCGACAATGTAGCTATTGCGATTTCGAGTGGCATGAGTCGGATGGAAAGATCTGTCCTGCTTGTGGTTTCGACTCGGTGGATTTGGAATCTGAAGATGAGAGTGATTCTTCCGGACGGGCTGAATTAAATCAGGGAGGGGCTTTCGGTTCTGGGCCATATGCCAAGAGTCAAGCCTCTTGCGTAGTCGCCTTGGCCATAATGGCTTTGGTCTATTTCATTGTGCGTTTCGTGCTCGGAGGTTAGCTCAGTTACGAGAGGGTTCCTGCTTATCGCCTGTAGAAGAATTAGGAGAAAAGGGTTTCTCGAAAGCCTCACGAAAATCATAACCCTTA
This sequence comes from Opitutia bacterium, assembly GCA_002730975.1. Classification (GTDB taxonomy): domain Bacteria; phylum Verrucomicrobiota; class Verrucomicrobiia; order Opitutales; family Seribacteraceae. Next base: position 38,736 of record PCBO01000016.1, on the reverse strand, counting down.
TCGAAATCTTCAGGAGAATCATTATCGGTACGCCCCAAGATACCATATTCGACGAGATTAAAAACAATGTCTCCGAAATCCCTACACTTATTCACCTGCCAGTGCTCAAGGACAGTCATGGTCATCGGACCGAATCGATCCAGTGCAAATTCTCGAATTCCATCTAGCAATTGATTACCTGAAACATGCCCTGAATCTTTTTTCGGAGATTTATCAATGGACTTGAGAGTATGATCCAAAGCTTCACGTACAAAAAAATAAGCCCCTTTGCCGTAGCGGGCATCCTTTTCGTGAATCTCGTTTACAACTTCGGGAAAATTCTTTTCGCTCATAGTCTTTTGTTTCGAGACATCTGTGAAATAATTAAAACTTAATCCAAAGATTCTTCGGCGAAAGGCAATTCTTTTTCGAATAATATCTCAATCATTAGACTACATGAAAGTCTCTTACTCCTTTGTTGCCAATCGCACTTCCTCTCACTGCATAACTTGGACCTATCGAAAAAAACGTCATAGAAAGTATTTTCGTAGTCGTATCGATGCCGTCAAGTTTCGTAATGAGAAAGCTCTTGAGCTTGGAATTCCCGAGGACTTTGCCATCGAAAATGAAATTATTTTTCTCGCTCTCAGCGAAATCAAGGAACGACTGGATTCGATCGATGAGCGGATCGATAAGTTGGAATCCACGGCAATGGCACAGGAAAATTACATGGATGAATTACGTAAACCTCCTGTTCCAAAAATTTTACGTATTTCAGAGGCTGCTAAAGTACTAAGAGTTTCTCAACGCAAACTTTACTATCTTTTGAAAAAGGGGGTCTTCAAGCGTTACAAACTTCCGCATACCCGGACCACCTTCATCAAATTGGACGAGGTAGAAAAAGCCGTAGGGCAAGGAGACGTCGGTGATTTGCTTCGCTGAACACGCTTCGCTTGACTTTCCATATTTTCGATTTGCTTAGTGGTGAACTTCCTTTTTTTCTTTAGGCTACTTCTTGCATACGTTTTGATATTTCTTCCTTTCTCTCTTTACGGTAAAATCAACCTTTTAATTACAGCGAAAATAAATAATTATGAGTAATAAATTCCCAGGTGGAGTGGCTACCGGAGACGACGTTCAAGCGATCTTCAACGATGCCCTAGAAAACGAATACGCGCTTCCGGCGGTCAACGTAGTGGGCACCAACTCGGTCAACGCCGTACTTGAAGCGGCCGCGCAAGTAAAATCTCCAGTAATGATCCAGTTTTCGAACGGCGGCGGAATCTTTTATGCGGGTAAGAGCCTATCGAACGATGATCAAAAGGCAGCTATTGCGGGATCAGTATCTGGTGCCAAGCACGTTCACGCCATGGCCGAGGCTTATGACGTACCAGTCATTCTCCATACCGACCACGCTGCTCGCAAACTCCTTACATGGGTAGATGGCATGCTCGACGCAGGGGAAAAGTTTCACGAACAGGAAGGGAAAGCCCTCTATAGTTCGCACATGCTTGATCTTTCCGAGGAACCGATCGAGGATAACCTGTCCACCTCCAAGCAATACTTCGAGCGTATGGCTCCTCTCGGCATGACCATAGAGATAGAGCTGGGCGTCACCGGGGGAGAGGAAGACGGGGTCGACAACACCGACATCGACAGTTCCCGTCTCTACACCCAGCCAGAGGAAGTCAACCAAGCTTACGAAACCCTCAAGGAAGTGAGCCATCGTTTTACCGTGGCTGCTGCTTTCGGCAATGTACACGGTGTTTACAAGCCAGGTAATGTGGAGCTTACCCCAATAATTCTCAAGAACTCTCAAGATTATGTCAAAGAGAAGCACGGAACGGGTGATAGGCCCATCCATTTCGTCTTTCACGGTGGTTCGGGTTCCTCCAGAGAGCACATTCGCGAAGCCATCGGCTACGGTGTAGTCAAGATGAATCTCGACACTGATATGCAGTGGGCCTATTGGGATGGAGTTCACGACTATTACAAGGCAAACAAGGATTACCTCAACGCCCAGCTCGGAAACCCAGATGGAGACGACGTACCCAACAAGAAGTACTACGATCCGCGCACTTGGTTACGCTCCGGTGAAAACGCATTCGTCAAGCGCCTCGCGTCGGCCTTCGATGATCTCAACTGCATCAATAGGAACGTGAGCTGATACTGCTCCCTATCAAATGACCTTTTTAAGACGGCCCGAGACTAAAATCCTCGGGCCGTTTTCGCTTACTCACAACTCCAAAACCCAGTCATCATGAGCGATTCTCCCTCCGTCCTCGACCAGCTAAAGCAACACACCATCGTCGTCGCCGACACGGGCGACTTCGAGTCCATTCGTGAGTACGAACCTCGAGACGCCACAACCAACCCGAGCCTTATCCTTAAGGCGGCATCTCAAGAAGCCTATGCGAGTCTTGTCGACGATGTGGTGGAAACTGCAAAGGCGGATGATGTGTCGGACGTCGATGAATTGATGGATCGCCTGCTCGTACGATTTGGCTCCGAAATACTCGCCATTGTGCCCGGTCGTGTCTCCACCGAGGTAGACGCCCGTCTCTCCTTCAACGTCAAGGCCAGCTTGGCCAAGGCCCGAAAACTCATTTCCATGTACGAGGCAGCCGGCCACCCTCGCGATCGCATCCTCATAAAGCTTGCCACTACTTGGGAAGGCGTCGAGACTTCACGAGTACTGGAACAAGAGGGCATTCACTGTAACATGACTCTCCTGTTCTCCCACGCTCAGGCAATCGCCTGCGCCGAGGCGGGTTCCCAGCTAATCTCTCCGTTCGTCGGGCGTATTCTCGATTGGCACAAGGCATCATCGGGCAAGGAGTTTCACGGAGCCGACGATCCCGGCGTCCAGTCCGTCACCGCCATATATAACTACTATAAGAAATTCGGTCACGAGACCGAGGTGATGGGGGCCAGTTTTCGAAATTCCGGTGAAATCAAGGAGCTCTTCGGTTGCGACCTTCTCACCATCAGCCCGAACCTTCTCGAGGAAATGCAAAACGATTACGAATCGGTTTCCGAGAAGCTCACGGAAGAGAAAGCCCACGCTTCCAACCTCGAGAAGATTCACATGGACGAAAATGCTTTTCGTTTCCTTCTCAACGAAGATCCCATGGCCACCGAGAAACTAGCCGAAGGCATCCGCAGGTTCGCCGCCGACGTTCGCAAGCTTGAAGACCTGCTCTCAAGCAAATTGAACGCTTAAAACTCCGCAAAGTCGGGAAGGGGAGGATACACCGAATCCTTTGTGGGATATTATAATCGGGGCTCTGCAGCAGCAGTGTCCGTTATCTTTTATCCGTCCCTCACCACCGAGGTGCCATCGACGGTTTCAAAACCTTCAAAATCGGGATGTCCCAAATAGAGATGGCCGCGTTTGCCGGCACCTGCATGGGCTTGCCGAAAGGCTTCGGAGTTAGTCCAGTCCTCGAATGCAGCTTCCGATTCCCATAAGGTGTGGGAAGCGTAAAGAACGTGACCCTCGCGTTCGGGTCCTCGGAGTAGATTGAACTCGATGAAACCGGGTGAGCCATCAAGATAGGTGTTTCGCATCTTCCAGATTTCCTCGAAATCGACCTCATGCCCCTTGATTATTTTGAAGCGATTCATAGCGATATATTTGCTCATAAATATTATCAGGAATTCTCTTTGAGGGCCTCGACCATGGCTCTATCAAGACCACTTTCTCTGAGGCGCTTGAGGAAGGCCTCGTCCCTTAAAGTAGAATAGATCTTGGGGTGGCGAAGGAGATCCAGCCAGCTTCGCTTTTCGATCAAGCTTACGATTTCCTTGTCAGCAGCCAATTCCTTGAGGGACGAATCTTTGTTGAGGAAGTCGGATACCATTGGGTCGGCGGCTAGACGAGCCATTGCAGTCGGGCTACGGGAAAGTAGGATGAGATTACGGCTATTTTGATAAAAAGACGGTGTAATGGGGTCGGCTTGCCCGATCTTTTCGCCGACTCCGGATTCACTTGAGCGTAGGTTCCAGAAGAGAAAGGCACGAACAATAGGGTTTTGCCCGGGTGCTTGTTCCTCGATTGTTTTCGTGGGAGAACCGTCCACAGGAGTTGTCGCGTATATACTTGATTCCAGAACCGTGGCGACATAGCGCACGGATAATCCCCATGCCAGTATCCAAAGACAGGCTATGCCCAAGCCCACCAGGAGACCGCCCAAACGGTCAAGCAATCTGATATTGACTTCTCCTCGAAAGAAAAGGGCGACAGCGAGGAGACGAAGCACGACATAGGTCCCGAAGCCGGAAATGGCGGAACCGGCGAGGTCGCGGGCAAAGGGGTGGGAGGGTTCGTTGGTCGGAAGCATGCCGAGGACATATTCCCCTCCGTACCATGCGGCGACGAAGGCTACAGTTAAGGAGAGCAGCGCTACGACTTTTCGAGTTAACCCCTGTCGCCACCCTTGCATTGCCTGCCAAAGAGCAATCGATGCGGGGATGGTGTAAAAGAGAATCATCCACAAGTTCGTTTCGAACTCAGCGAAGTCCAACACGTAATTAGCAACCACCACCTCCATCACTGACTCTGTTGAAGCGCTTTCGGGCAGCAAAGGCAAATCCTTCCTTTATGCTTTGTTCGTGCAGTTAACTTTGCTAAGTACTTGAAGTAAATAATATATTACACCAATTAAATAGACATGACAGACGAAAATGACTCAAAATTACCTAAACGTATCGTGCGTACCATTACCCTTACCCAAGACGACCTTTCTCTTCTAGACGGGATCGAGCGGGTTATTTCAAAGACTGGGCAACGGATAAAGACCGACTCCAAGCTAATTAGAGCAGCGATCTACGTTGCACATAGCTCTCTGCACGACGAACCGTACGATCTTATGGAGGTGGCCGAGAAGGTGGTAAAGGAAGATGGTCGGACGCAGAGCCGCCTATTGGCTAAGATACGGGAAAAGGGCTAGGATCACTTATTCTTCTTCATCACCGTATAGAAGGCGAATTACTTCCAAGACGTCCTGGACCGGTTGCTTGCATTCCGTTCCCACGCAGAGCTGGTATCCTTTCGGCTGTTCAGCGTTTTTCGTGACTCGCAGGTGGAGGAGGCGGTAGGGTTTTTGACGAAGCCTTTCGACAAGAGGTTCAATGTCGCAGTCTTTGATCTTTATGACTATTATCCCAATAGCCTGCTCGGCGAGAGAGGCAAGCGCGTGACCGATTCCTTGAGGGACACGTTGGGCCAGATTAGGATAGGCGACTCTGGTCTGCGAGAACTCTCGAAACCAACGCCGCTCCCCGGTTAACTGGTGGAGTGAGGCGAATGCCCGCAAGAGAGAGGAGTTGCCCGAAGGGAGTGCATTGTCGTACCAGAGTTTCTTTCTAGCTTGGGCGGGTGCTTCCTGATCATCGGCGGTAAAGAAAAAACCGGGTAGCTCAGGATCGCTAAAGCGGGCGAGGGCTATCTCGGCCAGCTCGATTGCCCGAGCCTGATAGGTAGCGGATGTACCAGGTTCGATCCAGTCGACGAAAGAGGCGAGAGTGAGGAGAGCCTCGGCGAGAAAGGCGTAATCGTCGAGGAAGCCGGGCCCTGTAGCGTTTTTGTCCGGGTAGCGAACGGCGTGAAGGGTTCCATCCTCGTCGCGAAGTTTTTCCCATGCCCAGTCGGCCGTTTCGCGGGCGAGGGAGAGCCATTCCTTCCGGCCAAAGGCGAATGCTGCTTCGGCCAGGCCACGAATCAGTAGAGCATTCCACGCCGCGACTTGCTTTTCGTCACGAGCAGGGGAGGGACGTGCGGAGCGAGCCTCGAAAAGCTTTGCCCGTAAAGGAGCGAGGGCTTGGCGCTTCTCGAAATCTTCGGTGAGCAATACGGGATTGGAAGTGCCTCGCTCGAAGTTACCTTCGGTCATGACGTCGTAAGCTTCGCAGAAAGTCGCGCCTTCCTCTTCGCCGAGGATTTCCTTAACCTGCTCGGGAGTCCACGCATAGTGTTTGCCTTCTTCCCCTTCACTATCAGCGTCTCGACTGGAGTAAAAACCTCCCTCTGGAGACAGCATGTCTTGGCGCAACCATCCCACGGTTTCCTCGACTACGGCTACAAATAGCGGATCAGGTTGTCGACGCATCGCCCGAGAATATGTGGCGAGTAAAAGAGCGTTGTCGTAGAGCATTTTCTCGAAATGCGGAATTTTCCACTCGGCATCCACGCTGTAGCGGGCGAAACCACCACCCAATTGATCAAAGAGACCTCCCCGGGCCATGGCGGCAAGGGTTTTGTGCACGACAGCGTCTATCCGCTTGCCCATGCCAAAGGTTTGCGAGCAAGCGTGGGATTCGCGGAGAGCGAGCAGAAAATCCATCTTCATTGGGGACGGAAACTTTGGGGCGGGAGTGAAGCCTCCATGCTCGTCGTCATGAGAACTGCAAAGCTCTCTTGCTGCCTCGAGGAGGAGACCATTCTTCCATTCATCCTCGCCGGAGGATTGGGAGTCGTTGGCGTGGACGAGGTTCTTCACAACGTTTTCAGCATTCTCGACCATTTCATTCTTCGTGCGTTCGTAATGGTCGGCGATACGCATGAGAAGCTGCGGCCAAGGAACGATTCCCTGTCCTTTATCCTCGAGAGGGAAATAAGTTCCCCCCCAGAAGGGTTTGCCGTCTGGAAGACAAAATACGTTAAGCGGCCAACCGGCAGACTGATTGAACATTTGGACGGCCTCGACGTAAACATGATCGACGTCGGGTCGTTCCTCTCGATCCACTTTCACGGAGATGAAATGGTTGTTCATGATGTCAGCCACATAGGAATCCTCAAATGATTCGTGGGCCATGACGTGGCACCAGTGGCAAGCGGAGTAACCGATAGAGACTAGGAGGGGCTTGTTTTGCTCGCGAGCAGCGGCAAAGGCTTCCTCTCCCCAAGGATACCAGTTCACTGGGTTTTCAGCGTGTTGACGCAGGTAGAGGCTGGATTCTTTTTTGAGACGATTCGACATGAGTTTTGGAAATCAACTTATATTGAAGTTCCGCCCTTTGCCCAAGCTTGAAAGGTCTTTCGACATTTTCCCGTTGAGGACTTTAGCGCTTACCCTTACGAGTGGATTCCAATGCCTACAATACGTATTTTGCCCGACCGTGTAGCCAACCAGATCGCTGCTGGTGAGGTTGTCGAGAGACCAGCGGCGGTGGTCAAGGAATTAGTCGAGAACAGCATTGATGCCGGCGCCACTCAAATCGAGGTTGAGTATCGTAACGGTGGCAAGGCTTACATTCGGGTGGAGGATAACGGAAAAGGCATGAATCCCGACGAAGCACTACTTTGCCTAGAGCGACATGCCACCAGCAAAATCAGGGAAGCAGACGACTTACTTCTCGTTACTTCCTTCGGTTTTCGTGGGGAAGCGCTTCCTTCCATTGCCAGTGTAAGCCGATTTACGCTTCGCACGCGGTCAAAAGGTGAAGAAGCTGGAAGAGAGATCTTTCTCAACGGTGGAAAAATGATCCACAATAAGGATTGCGGGATGCCCGAGGGCACACGAATCGAGGTTGCCCAATTGTTCAACTCCGTACCAGCAAGACGAAAGTTTCTCAAGACGGACGCGACCGAGTCCGCCCACATCTGCCACTTAGCGAGGCTCTATGCGTTGGCTCATCCAGAAATATCCTTCACCTTGCTCGAGGCAGGCCGCACGATTTTCCGTTCTCCTACTTGCTCCGACCTTAAAGACCGGGTACATGAAATCTTCGGTCGAGGTCTAGCCGAGGATATGGAACCTGTGGAAGGCGAGGGAGATGGCTATCGGCTAGATGGCTTGCTAGCTAAGCCCGGAAAGGGTAGGTCAACACGAAAGGAGATGCTTTTTTTCGTTAATCGCAGACCTGTGGAAAGCAAGACATTGGCTTATTCCCTGATCGAGGCTTATCACAGCTATGTGCCTAAGGGTCGCTACCCACCGGTGGCTTTGTTTTTGGAAATCGATCCAGGTGCTGTAGACGTAAACGTTCATCCGGCGAAACGTGAGCTACGTTTTCGCGAGGAGGGGAAGGTGCGTGGGTATGTCATTCGCACTGTACTAGATCGTTTACGTGAACTTTCCGGCGATGTCCGCATCCAAGGAATTTCTCCTGTAGATAATTCCGACGAGAAAGAGTTTGTTTTACCGCGCTTGGACACTTCAGCCCTTCCCGTGCCGCGTTTTAATGAGAGCGGCGCCGATTCAACAGACGCCTCAATTACCATGGGAGAGGTGTCTTCTACCGGTGAATCCCCGGTAACCGATGCCGGTCCATTGCCCGAGGAAAAATCTGAGGTGGAGGAGGTTCTGAAGAGAGTGGGCTTTCGCGACGACCCAGGAGTGGCTTGGCGTTTCTTAGGCCGTGTGCAGGGAGACCTCGTTTTGTTTTCGACGGATGCGGGGGTAATCGCCTTGCATTGTCGCGCAGCATATGAGCGCGTACGACTAGAGCAAGTGGAGGATGCTTTGGCATTAGGAAATTCGGTCGAAAGTCAGACCTTGTTGATTCCAGAACCAATCGAGGTCGATGGCGTGGAGGCCGGTATTTTAGAATCTGCTCTGCCCGAATTGAGCAACCAAGGCTTTGCCATTGAGGAATTTGGTAGAAATTTTTACCGGGTGGAGGCTTGCCCCTCGTGGATCGAACCGGGTGAGTCGATTTCCTTCCTGCGCGATTTTCTGGATCTCGCACGTCGTGCCGGTGGGTCCGACGCAGGTTCGATAGCACAAGAGGAAATCGCCAGATTGGCCGTGGTTCGAGGACGCGCAGCAGGAGATGATTTTGCCGATGGTGAAGTGATTCGCTTGGCGGAACAACTGCTGCGTTGCCGAAATCCCTTGACCTGTCCGCAGGGGCGCCCGACCTACTTCGAGCATCCTTGGAGAGAGTGGAAAAAACGTTTCGGACGCGGACTGTGAGTCAATCGGTAATTCGTCTGAATCAAGATAACTTTGAGTTCCGTGCTTGCCCGAAACCCATACTTTTTACAAGTTAAAGGAACTTTTTTAACTGTTTAACCAACGAACTTAAACCATCTAACGGACTCAACAATGAAAACTTCGATACAAGCTCTTGTCCTCATCGCCTGCATAGCCACTCTTGCCGCCAGTTGCACTCTTTCCGAAATCGGAGACAAAACCAAGTCCGGTTTCAAAAAAACCGGTTCCTACATTTCCGAGAAATCACAAAAAGCCTATGGTTCGACCAAGAAGGCTCTTGGCTTAAACAAGAATTCTACAATAGACTTACCACCCATGTCAGTTTCCAAGCAAACTTTTGGCACAATGCCCGATGGAAAGAAGGCATACTTATATAGTTTGGCCAACGCCAACGGAATGAAGGTCAAGGTATCGGATTATGGTGGAACCGTCGTAAGTATACTAGCTCCCGACCGCGATGGTAAATTCGGGGACGTCGCTTTGGGCTTCAAGACCTTGGCCGAGTACCAAGAGAAGAGTCCATATTTCGGGTGCATTACGGGGCGATATGCAAACCGAATCGCCGATGGAAACTTCACTCTCGAAGGCAAGAAATATAGTCTCGCCGTTAACAATGGAAAAAACCATTTGCACGGGGGAGTAAGAGGTTTCGACAAACGTCTATGGGATGCCGAAGTGGACGAGAATGACATAGCCGTCACCTTCACGCGGACCAGTCCTGACGGCGAGGAAGGTTACCCGGGATCACTCGCCTGCAAGGTAACCTACACCCTGACTAACGACAATGAGCTGCGCATCGATTACAAAGCGACCACAGACAAACCGACCGTCCTCAATCTAACGAACCATACATATTTCAATTTGTCAGGGGAGGGCGCCCCAACTATTCTCGAACACGAATTAAGCATATTGTCCGATTATTTTGTTGCGACCGACGATACAAACATTCCCACCGCTATCACCCCAGTGGTAGGAACTCCAATGGACTTTCGTACGTTTCATAGGATTGGAGCCCGAGTTGAAGGTGATTATGAACAATTAAAGTTTGGGAAAGGCTACGACCACACTTGGGTTATTCGTCGTAACGACAACGGCTTGGCCCACGCAGTAACCTTGAAAGATCAAACTAGTGGACGTGTAATGGAAATTCATACCGATCAACCAGGCATTCAGTTTTACACGGGCAACTATCTCGATGGAACACTCGTAGGAAAGAGCGGCAAGGCCTATCCGCATCGTTCTGGGTTATGCCTCGAAACCCAAATGTTTCCGGATAGCCCAAACCACCAAGGCGAAAAGGGGTGGAAGTCCTGTGTGCTCAATCCCGGCGAAACCTACAAACACGTCATCGTTCATAAGTTCCGAGCCGAGTAGCGTTTTACGTCCCTTTATTCGGACTGCTTTAAGCAGGTAGTAAAAGCTTGGTGCGTGCCTTGCTACTTCAGTTTAGTAAGGTCACTGTAACCTGTGTGCTATTTTCTTTAAGCGTTAATTAAGACGATGAATTTAAAAACAAAAGAATCTGACTTTGAGGTCAATGCCAGATTCTCCGAGAGCGATAACTTGGTCGAGGAAATGAAGACCTCGATTCTGCGGCATCTCCGTCTCACGATTGCTCGCCATTTATCAAATGCCACAAGACGAGAATTGTGGATGGCAACCTCTCTTGCGATTCGAGACCAATTAATCGATCGGTTCATCGAGACTCAAGCCGTTCACAGTAAGTCAGAAACTAAACGAGTATATTACCTCAGCCTAGAATATCTAATGGGGCGTTTGTTGAATGTGAACCTACATAACTGCGGTTTGCGTGAACCTGTCCGGGAAGCGTTGTTGGAGCTGGGCCAGGATCTCGGAGAACTTTGCGAAGAAGAGCGAGACATGGGTTTGGGCAATGGCGGCTTAGGCCGTTTGGCCGCTTGTTTTTTGGATTCGATGGCCACCCTGGAACTACCTGCAATCGGATATGGCATACACTATCAGTTCGGACTGTTCAGGCAGAGTTTTCGGGATGGTCATCAAATCGAAAGTCCTGACGACTGGCTGAAGTTCGGTAATCCATGGGAAATCGTACGCCCCCAGTATTCACAGACCGTTCGATTATACGGTCGAGTAAAGCATGATTACGATAGTTTCGGGAACTACTCGCCACAGTGGGTCGAGACCAAGACGATAGAAGGTGTACCGTACGATGTCGCCATTGTAGGATTTGGGGCCAAAACCGTTAATTTCCTAAGACTTTGGGAATCCAAGGCTTCGCAGGAATTCGATTTTGAAACTTTTAATCAAGGCGGATACGTCGAGGCAGTGCGAGAGAAGGCTTTGGGGGAAAGCATTTCCAAGGTTCTTTACCCCAACGACGAAACTGAAAGCGGCAAGGAATTACGACTCGTCCAGCAATATTTTTTCGTGGCTTGTTCCTTGCGAGACATGATTCGCCGTTTTCGCAAGAAAGATACAGGCTGGGAGGAATTCCCAGACAAGGCTGTCATACAACTGAACGATACTCATCCGTCGGTCGCTATTCTTGAACTGTTGAGGATTTTGGTGGATGAAGAGCATTTGGTCTGGGTCTCTGCTTGGGACATTGTTCGTCGCGCTTTCGCTTACACCAACCACACCCTGCTGCCCGAAGCCTTGGAGACTTGGGGAGAAGATCTTTTCGGAAAAGTGCTTCCGCGCCACCTCCAGCTTGTCCGGGAAGTAAACCGTCGTTTCTTGGCCGACGAGGTGGAGGCGATGTGGCCAGGAGACGAAGGACGAAAATCCAGCATGAGCATTGTCAAGGATGGATGTATAAAAATGGCTCACCTGTCCGTAGCGGGCAGCTCGTCGGTAAATGGCGTAGCCGCATTGCACACGAAGCTGCTTAAAGAAAACCTACTAAAAGAATTTGCGGAACTGTACCCTCTGAAATTCAACAACAAAACCAATGGAATTACTCCTCGTCGCTGGTTACTTGGTTGCAATCCGGCTTTGTCCGATCTCATCACTTCTGCCATTGGGGATGACTGGATAACTGATCTGGACCATTTGCGTGATCTCGATTCTTATTCGGAGGACACTGCCTTTAGAGAGAAGTTCATGGCAGTGAAACGATGCAATAAGGAACTTTTGGCCAATTACCTTTCTACTGAACTTGGCTTAAAGGTGAACCCCGCCGCCATCTTCGATTCTCAAATAAAACGTCTACACGAATACAAGCGCCAGCACCTGAACCTTTTGCATGTACTAACTCTGTACCGCCGCCTGCTGAACGATCCAGGTCTCGATGTACAGCCAAGAGTTTTTCTATTCGGAGCTAAAGCGGCTCCAGGATACCATCTTGCCAAGCTCATCATTCGAGCCATCAACCTAGTTGGACGCCGGATCAACGATGATTCCCGTATCGGTGACAAGATCAAAGTCGCCTTCATTCCCAACTATAGCGTTTCCGCAGCTGAGCAAATTATCCCTGCCACGGATCTTTCCGAGCAAATTTCGACTGCCGGGAAGGAGGCTTCGGGAACAGGAAACATGAAGTTTGCCCTTAACGGCGCCCTGACAATCGGGACACTCGACGGAGCCAATGTCGAAATCCGAGACGAAGTCGGCGAAGAAAATATATTCATTTTCGGAAAGACCGTCGAAGCTATCGAGGAGCTTCGTCAAGATGGCTACGACCCACGCGTAGTCTACGAATCCGACGAGGAACTTAAATCCGTTGTTGATTGGCTAAGTTCCGATACCTTTACCGGAGGAGAAAGTGGGGCCTTCTCGGATCTTGTCCACAGCTTGCTCGATTGGGGAGACCCTTACTTTGTTCTCGCCGACTACCGTTCCTACGTCGAGGCTCAGCAAAAAGCCGATTCGGTCTATGCAGAAGCTGAAAAATGGAGTGCCATGGCTATACGCAACGTTGCTCGCTCGGGAAAATTCTCTTCTGACCGAACCATTCGAGAATATGCAAAAGAGATTTGGAAGCTTGAACCGATACCCGTCGAACAGTGAAGTTTCGTTTATTCTGTTTCCTTCTTCTTTTTCTTACGCCTTACTATGTGAGTTTCGGAAAAGAATCATCACTGCCTTTCGTTTCAGGAGAACGCCTGCACTACAAAATCAAATGGGGTCTCATCCCCGTAGGTAGAGCAACTATGGAAGTGGCTCCATCCGAGGAGGTAAACGGGACTCTTTGCCACAAGTTCGTCCTCTCCGTCCGAACCAACGAATTCGCCGATGCGTTCTATAAAGTCCGCACTCGAGCGGAAAGTTATCTAGCTCCAAATTTTCGTAGATCATTGCTGTACAAAAAAACGCAGCAAGAAGGGAAAACCGAACGCGACGTGGTCGTGCGTTTCGACTACGATCAAGACTTGGCTTTTTATTCCAACTACGGAAAGATAGAAAGGGAAATCCCCATAAGACCTGTGTCTTTTGATCCCCTATCCATTGCCTACATATTCCGGCTAGGAGAAATTAAAACCGGCATAAAGCGATCCTTTCCGACATGCGACGGTAGAGTGCTTCAAGACGTGGTGGTAGCTGTGCAGGAAAAAGAAAAGCTTCGGGTCGCTGCAGGAAAGTTTGAAGTATTTGAGGCGACGCCCGCTCTGAAGAATCTACGTGGAGTCTTTAAGAAAAGCCCTCGGGGAGTCCTCCGAATATGGTATTCCACTGATGACCGACGGTTACCCGTAAAAATGGCCAGTGAGGTAGCAATAGGAAGTTTTACTGCTCGACTGGAAAAGATCGAAAGAAGTCAGCAGAGCAAACCTTGACGGGGGGCTCAAAAACAGCCTAGAAGAATTACTACTTAACGTCGTTTAACGATATTTTCGACTCACCTTTCATCAATTCAATAAACGAGCGAAGAGCTGGAGTGAGGAGTTTGTTCTTCTTGTGAATTATGGCTAAGGGACGTAAGAACTTACCACCGTTAAGTTTGCATGAAACTAATTGATTCTGGCCTACTTCATTACGGATAGTGCTGGCGGGAAGGATTGCGCAACCAGCATTTATTTCGATTGCCCGCTTGACCGTCTCTACATTGTCGAACTCCATGACAAGACCTATGGTGACATTAGCTTTTCTAAGTATTTCATCAGTTGCCTTACGAGTCGGGATATCACGCTCGAATGCAATGAAGTCAAGTCCTTGAAGGTCCGTGAGTTTTATACTTTTCTTCTTTGCCAAGGCATGATCGGGGTGCGTGGCAAGTACCAGTTCGTCCTCGGCGAAAGGGATTACCTGTAATTCTTTGTGTTTATTGGGAAAAGCTACAAGTCCTAGATCCACTGAACCATGGAGTACATCCTCATAGACTAGGTTGGCTCTCCGATACTCGACTCTAACGTTTACCGAGGGGTACTCCTTCATGAAGTGCTTGAGGTATGGAGGAAGTTCGTGCAGTCCGATACTGTTGACTGTTGCGAGTTGAATTGTTCCACTCACAATATTGCGCATTTCCTGTAATTCGCAGTTGAGCTTTTCGTACAATCGCAAGATTTCGTTGAAAGTCGTATAAAGCTTTGCACCTTGGGGAGTGAGCCGAAACTTCTTTTGGTTGCGATCGATGATCAGCATGTCGTAATGAATTTCCATCGCTTTGAGTTGTTGACTGACCGCTGACTGGGTCACACCGTTCAAGCGTGCGGCTTTAGAAAAGCTTTTCGTCTCGACCAAGTCGCAAAATGTCTTGAAATTCTGTATTTGCATCAATGTTCCTTAATTAATTATTCTAATCGGAAGCAACTACATATTTGTTTTTCTTATTGTCTTCTTTTTATGATAACTCCAGAAGTTTTTCTAAACAACTTAAGCAAGGTCAAAGCGCTCATGGCCAAAGCTTGTGATGCAAGTGGTCGTTCTCATGAAGAGGTTACCTTATTACCAGTTACCAAGACATGGCCGGCAGAGGCTGCTCGACTAGCGTTTTCAGCTGGTTTTTGCTCAGTTGGGGAAAATCGTGTCATGGAAGCCCTTGAAAAGATGGAAATGGTGAGCGAGCCAGGAAATTGGGAACTGATTGGCCATTTGCAGTCTAACAAGGTGAAGTTTATTCCGAATAAGTTTTCTCGCGTTCAGTCAGTCGATTCTGAAAAGCTCTTGCGACGTTTGGATGCCGTCGCCGCAACCGCGAATTGTCGCTTACGTGTATTGCTTCAAGTCAATGCGGGAGAAGATCCTGCCAAATTCGGTATTTTCCCTGAAGAAACGGATAGCTTTCTGGAAGCGGCGCTCTCCTGTTCTCACTTGAAGGTCGAAGGTTTAATGACCATTGCTCCATTTGCTCCCGAGAACCCATCTGTTGCTCGGAATTGCTTCGAATCCTTTCGCGAATTACGGGATCGTTTGGTGGGATCTTTTCAAGTTGAGTTGCCCGAGTTGTCGATGGGAATGTCGGGTGACATGGAAGAAGCCATCCGAGCGGGTAGCACCTTGATTAGAGTCGGTTCTGCGTTGTTTGGCGAACGCGTTCAAAGGAATCTTTCGATATGAAGGCTTGCTTGGCAACCTGAGTGGCGCAAATATGAGAAAGTGACTGAAATTACTTTGCCTCCTGATAGAGCGAAAGCTCTGCTTGGTCTTCTCGATGATGACTCGCCCTTCGTCAAGAAAGCTCTGGTTGAAGAATTGAAGCGTCTATCCGGTTCCGGTGAGATTTTTCTGAGAGAGACTGCGCAGGGATTGGATGTGAGTCTGGCCGACCGGGCTAGAGAACTTCTTTATGAATTGGGATGGGCCGATGGAGTTCAGGCTTTTTTGGAGTTCATTCGTTCTCTTAAATACGAACTAGAAACGGGCTGGTTCTTGCTGGACCGTACAGTTTCACCGACCTGTGACATAGCTGCCTGTCACTTATTTTTGGATGAAATAGCTGAACGTTGCCTAGAATTAATGACGCCGCCGACATCGGCAAGAGAGCAATGCCGGATTATGAATCGAGTGTTTTTTCATGAGTATGGCTTTAGGGGGGCGACCAAGGATTTCAATGACCCTGACAATAGCTTCATTCACAAAGTCGTTGAGCGTCGTCGAGGTTTGCCGATTACACTGTCCGTGATTTACCTACTGGTAGCCCGCCGAATCGGTTTCGAGTTAGAGCCAATCGGACTTCCTGGGCGCTTCATGGTCGGTTGCTTTATAGAAGAACCTCCCTTTTACATCGACGTATGGTCCGGAGGTCGTTTCCGAGAGGCATACGAACTGGAAGCTTTCTTGGGAGACTCTCCTTCAGAGCAGTCAGCTCCCTATTTGTTGCCCATAACCGTTGCTGAAACGCTAACTCGGGGCTGTCGCAATTTGGCCATGCATTATCGCCAAGCGGGAAATCTGGATTTTGCAGGGCTCTTTCTTCGGTTCATCTCTGAATTCGATGGTGCCTTGCGCCGTGAGGCGAATGCCTGAGCAAATCTTGAGGCCTGAGGATTTGACTGGCATCTCTCGGGAAGGAATATCTCTTGCCGTTCTCGGTTTCCCTATCGGACATTCCATTAGTCCCGAAATCCATAACGCAGCTTTGTCCGAAATGGCGAAGTCGGATACCCGCTTTGCGAAATGGAATTATCGGCGAATAGCGGTTGAAGCTGAGCGTTTGTCGGAGGTGTTGCCTATTTTATTAAGTGAAGGATTTCGCGGACTAAACCTAACGATTCCTCATAAAGTTGAAGCTCTCGACTTAGTGTTTGAACTGAGTGCAGAGGCGAAAGCCATGGGTGCCGTCAACACCTTACTGGCCAGTGATGACGGATGGCGAGGTTTCAATACGGACGGTTATGGATTGGAACAAGCTCTCCGGGAAGAGTTACAGGTCGATCTAGAGGGCGCCAAGGTGATTATCCTCGGAGCAGGCGGTGCTGCTCGAGCAGCGGCGAATCAATGCCTACTTCGAGGTTGTCGCAAACTTTGGATCGGTAATCGTTCGCCCAAACGGTTGGCCGAGTTGCTAGCAACCTTGCCCGAAGTCGAGGATCAGAATGCCAGTGTGAAAGCTTTCACTTTTGACGAAGCATCGTCGATATTTGCCGATCAAAGTGAGCTCGTCCTCATCAATGCAACCTCTCTCGGATTGAGGCTAGAAGACCCTGCGCCTCTTGACCTGTCAGCGTTGTCGATGGGATCGAAAGTATACGACATGGTCTATAACCCTGCGGAGACTGCCTTGCTTAGGCAAGCTAGAGATCTCGGCTTGCGAGCGACGAACGGATTGTCCATGCTTGTTCACCAAGCAGCTCGCTCCCTAGCAATTTGGACAGAAAAGGATGTTCCCGTAGACGCAATGTTTGAGGCCGCTCGAAAAAAACTCTCATAAATGAACATCATGCTTTCAGCCTTTGTTCAAGAACACCCGACCTTTGTCGGAGTTTGGGCATTTATTCTAGGAAGCGTCTTCGGCAGTTTCCTGAATGTGTGTGCCTACCGCATTCCCCGTGAACAATCAATGTGGAGACCTGGATCTAAATGCACATCTTGCAGTTCTCCGATTTCTTGGCGATTAAACATCCCAATATTCTCGTGGATTTTATTGCGAGGAAAAGCAGCTTGCTGCGACTCTAGGATTGCTTCCCGTTATTTGATCGTGGAAGCATTGACCGGGGTGACTTTTGCATGGGCGGTTCTTACCTTCGGGGACGGGGCTTATCCTGAGAAAGCTCTAATTGCCTCCGTGTTTGCCTGTTTGCTTATCGGAGCAGCTTTGACCGATCTTGAAAGTTTTATCATTCCTGATCGTTTCAGTATTGGCGGAGCCTTACTTGGGTTGGCCTTGGCCTTTTTCTTTCCTGCGATGCGATTAGGTGTCGAAATCGGAAACAACTTAGAACATTTCCAATCAGCTTTGGATTCGCTTATTGGGATACTCGTCGGTTCTGCCTCACTTTACTGGATTGGCCTTCTTGCAGAAAAAGCGATGGGGAAGGAGGCCTTGGGGGAAGGCGACGTAAAGTTGCTGGGATGCATTGGAGCATTCTGCGGTTGGCAAGGCGCATTGTTTGCAATCTTTGCGGGTGCATTAATCGGTACGATTATGCTTTTACCCATGGCCTTGGCTCAGGCAAAGGTTAAACCCGAAGAGGATAAATCAGTTGAGCAGGAGGCGAGGGTAGGATGGGGCGTGGAAGTACCCTTTGGCCCTTTTCTGGCAACTGCGGCATTGGTTTATCACTTTGGGCTTTTTTCATTAGTGGATCCTTGGTTCGAGAACTTTCGGATGATTCTTTCGTCGGATGTTACTCGGTTTTCATTTTGAAGTTGAGTTATTTAGGCTGAAAGGGCATCGATAAACCCCTTTTTCCGTTTTACCCAAGAGCCATACAGATTGACTTTCGATGAAGAAAATTCTTGCCGCAAATCGTAGTGAAATAGCTGTGCGTGTTTTTCGCAGCGCAACCGAACTAAACTTCCGTACAGTTGCCGTCTACGCCGAAGAAGATCGTTTCGGCGTTCATCGTTTCAAAGCCGACGAAGCTTACCTCGTAGGAAAGGGCAAGGGACCCGTAGCTGCCTATCTAGACATCGAGGGGGTTGTGTCGATCGCCAAGGAGAAGGGAGTGGAACTTATACATCCCGGCTATGGCTTTCTTTCCGAAAATGCTCCCTTCGCTCGCTCTTGCGCTGAGGCCGGACTGACTTTTGTGGGACCTAGTCCCGAATTATTGGAGCAGATGGGCGACAAGGTAGCTGCCCGCAAGGCAGCAGACATTGCAGGAGTGCCCACCTTGCCGGCTACGCCTGACCCGGTAGTCAAACCTGCCGATGCTAGAAAGTGGGCCAAGAAGATTGGCTTTCCCCTTATTATTAAGGCGGCTTTCGGCGGTGGAGGTCGAGGGATGAGGGTAGTGCGAGAAGAAAAGGATTTGATGGCCTCCCTCGAAGAGGCCCGTAACGAAGCGGATCAAGCATTTGGGAACCCCGCCGTGTTTCTCGAACGCTACATCGGGCGGGCAAAGCACTTGGAAGTTCAGATTCTTGGAGACAAGCACGGGAACGTGGTCCACCTTCACGAGCGGGATTGCTCGGTTCAGCGACGCTACCAGAAAGTAGTTGAAGTCGCTCCTTCCATTGGGTTGCCCGATGATACGGTTTCCGAACTATGCGAAGCGGCCGTGAGGCTTGCCAAGGGAATTGGTTATGACAATGCTGGTACAGTTGAGTTTCTGTTGGATATTGACACGGGAGAGTGGTTTTTCATCGAAATGAACCCTCGTATTCAAGTCGAGCACACGGTAACGGAGCAAATTACGGGCATAGATATCGTACGCTCTCAAATCCTTATAGCCGAGGGCTTTTCTTTGCATAGCGATGAAGTGGCTATTCCAAGACAGGATCAAATTCCCCGCAACGGTTGCGCTGTTCAATGCCGAGTAACCACTGAAGACCCCGAAAAGGGCTTTGCTCCCGACTACGGCAAGATTCTTAATTATCGTTCGGCGGCTGGTTTTGGGGTGCGACTCGATGGCGCAATGGGCGAGACGGGAGCTATCATTACGCCTTTCTACGATTCTTTGCTTGTCAAAATCACGGCCTCAGGTCCAAACTTGCCTCTGGCTTTGAATAGAATGCACAGGGCATTGCGGGAAATGCGCATCCGAGGGGTCAAAACCAACATTCCTTTTTTGGAAAACGTCATCACTCAAGAGAAATTCGTCAAAGGAAAGGCGACGACCTCAATGATCGACGTGACACCGGCTCTCTTCCGGTTCAAACCTCGTCGGGATCGAGCTTCAAAACTGTTGAGCTACCTTGGAGATGTCGTGGTGAACGGGAATCCTCAAGTAAAGGNNAGGCAGCGTTCCCANGCCCCCTTGCCCTTGATTGAACCAGACTACGATCACAAATCAGAAATACCCAAGGGCACTAAGGATTTACTTCTCGAAATGGGTCCGGGAAAGTTTTCGGAGTGGGTACGCAAGCAGAAAAGCTTGCTGGTTACCGATACCACTCTTCGCGATGCTCACCAATCTCTGTTTGCAGCCCGGATGCGTTCTTACGACATGCTTAAGGTCGCCGACTGCGTTGCGCGGAGAACTTCGGAGCTATTCAGTTTGGAGATGTGGGGCGGCGCGACCTTCGACACTTGCATGCGTTTTCTCGGGGAATGTCCCTACGAGAGATTACGAAGCCTTCGCGAAAAGATTCCCAACATCCTCTTTCAGATGCTTCTTCGCGGTTCCAATGCCGTGGGTTATGCGAATTACCCCGACAACGTCGTAAAGGATTTCGTCATTCACGCTTCGGAGGCGGGAATGGATATTTTTCGCATTTTCGACTCGTTGAACTATCTTCCAAACCTAAAGGTAGCCATGGATACGGTCAACGAAAAGACAAAGTCTCTTTGCGAAGCCTCCATCTGCTTTACGGGCGATTTCACTGACAAAGCTGAAGAGAAGTACTTACTCTCCTATTACGTCGATATGGCCAAGGAGCTCGAAAAGATGGGAGCCCATTTGCTTGCGATCAAGGATATGGCCGGACTTTGCCATCCAGTCGCCGCTTACAAGCTGGTAAAAGCTTTGCGAAACGAGGTTGGCATACCCATTCATTTTCACACGCACGACTCCAGTGGCATCGCATCGGCTTCAGTCTTAAAGGCGACAGAAGCAGGCGTAGACGTCGTGGATCTTGCAGTTTCTTCAATGTCAGGCTGTACCAGTCAGCCAAATCTCAACTCGGTGGCTCATGCATTACGCAATTCGCCAAGGGCCACCGGATTGGATCTGGATTGCCTCAACGAACTATCGATTTACTGGGAAGCAGTCCGCCAGTATTACGCGCCTTTTGACAGTTCCCCCCCCTTTGGAACCGCCGAGGTCTACCAGCATCAAATGCCCGGTGGACAGTACACCAATCTTCGCGAGCAAGCAGCTGCTCTTGGACTTGGCAAACGTTGGCCCGACGTTGTAAAAACATATCGTGAGGTAAACCGCCTGCTTGGGAATATCGTTAAGGTTACGCCCAGTAGCAAGAGCGTAGGCGATCTCGCTATCTTCCTCATCACTAAGGGAGTTAAACCTGATGACTTAGTCAATCTCCCCGAAGAAACCGGTTTCCCGGAGTCTGTCATAGACCTGCTTTCAGGCAATCTAGGGCAACCTCTCGGAGGTTGGCCCACTAAGGTTCGAAAGGCCATATTGGGTAACCGTAAACCGGTTCGTGGGCGTCCAGGTGCTTCCGTACCCAAACTCGATCTCGTAAAGGAAGGGTCGGCCATTGCCAAGAAGTTGGGTCGAAAAGTTAGTGATGACGACCTCTTCTCCCACATCATGTATCCGAAAGTGCATCAGGACTTCGTTGCCTTTCGAGCAAAGTTCAGCGATGTTTCCGTGTTACCCACAACGGCCTTTTTTCACGGGCTTGAACCGGGCGAGGAAATTTCTGTTGAAATCGAGGAAGGTAAAACCCTCTTTATAAAACTTTTGCATGTTGGCGAACCAGACGAAAAGGGGATTCGCGTGCTCACTTTTGAACTCAATGGTAAGGCTCGTCAAACATTGGTACCCGACAAGTCCGTCAAGGGTGACTCCAAGGCTCGAGAAAAAGCCGATCCAGCCAATCCGATGCATCTCGGAGCTCCTATACCGGCAATGATCAGTAGCATTTCGACAAGTGTGGGCAAGTCTGTTAGTAAGGGCGATAAAATCGCCGTTCTTGAAGCCATGAAGATGCAAACTACTATCTACGCACAAGCTGACGGTGTCGTGGACGCAATTTTAGTTAATGTGGGAGACTCAGTCGAATCAAAGGACCTTGTTGCCCGTTTTCGCTAAACTTTTGCCAATCTCGGTCGATTTTATTTTCTAATGATTATTCTTCTAGTCAAAGATTGGCTCAGCAATCGTTTGGCCGTGCGTTCAATGGCTTATGCTTCGGTTTTGGCATGCTTGCCCCTCGAAGCAAAACCTCTTTTCGTTCCAGAACCTGCCTTGGAGGAAGCCCTGAGTCGAACGCTTCAAGTGAGCCAAGGTGAACTTACCGAGGAACTGGTTGCCGAAAAACTATTGCGATTTGAACTTAATGGAGCTGGCATTCGCGACCTAACCGGACTTGAAGCAGCCGAAAACCTTATTTCACTGGTTTTGAGGGACAACCATATCGAAGATATATCTCCGATTACGGAATTGGCTCACCTTCGCCGATTGGATCTTTCCGGGAATCGCATTCGCGACCTAAAGAAACTCGATTCCGAAGGTCTTTTGGCTAGCATCAGAATGACTAGCCGAGTTAGGGAAATAAGAAAGGAATCTGAATCACCTCGACTTACGCCCTTTCAAATCAATGCACTAAAGCTCGAATTGCTTTCCATTCATACAAAACGGCAAAAGGCACCATGGCAACTAGAGGAACTTCGAGTTGCCAACAACCGTCTTCGCGGTCTGAGTGGAATTAGTAATTACAGAGAGCTACGAATGCTGGATGTCTCCAACAATGGACTTATTGATCTGGAAGGAATTTCCGCGCTCAAAAACCTTGAGGTGCTTCATCTTCAAGGAAATCAACTAGGGGCACCAGAGCCTTACGAGGATCAGAACAAGAACAAATTCTTCGATGCCAATGAACCTTTCTCCGACTTAAGTGGTAATGGAAGGCGCGATCATGATCCCTTCGGCGCACTCCAAGGTCTTTTACGTCTGAAAGAATTATATCTTTTCGAGAATCGAATTACCGAATTATCCTCCATGTCTAATTTACCGAGCTTGGAAATTCTACTTCTTGGGGCGAACGAACTAACGAACGCAAACGACTTTAAGGACTTCACTTCTCTTCGAAGATTGGTCTTGTCCGACAACCACCTTTCGGACGTTCGTGGGCTTTTCGACATGACCAATCTGGAATACCTTTACCTAACTGAAAATCGTCTTAGTGATTTACGAGCCCTTAGAAAACTAATCTCGCTGCGCGAACTTCATTTGCAGCACAACCATTTCACGGATATTCAACCCGTTGCAAATCTTGACGAACTTCGAGTTCTGGGCCTTTCCGGAAACTTTGTTTCCGATCTTAGCCCAATCAAAAGATTGATCGAAAAGAAAGCCACCGATTCCGAAAGATATCCGGAGTTAACTCGTTTGGGCATTGCCGACAACATTCTAGATTTAAAGGATGCTGAAACTCTCGATTGCCTCGAACAGTTTCGAGTAGCTTCCATTCGGGTCACCCTCGGTAATCAAAATCCAAGAGTCACGGAAATGGGTCCTCTGCTAACCGTGTTGATGGGAGATAAGATAGCCAACCTTCGTTTAGGAAATTTGCTGAAGGATAATCGCTACGAACGATTGTATGACTTTGCTAAAGACAGCACCTTGCCTACTGAGGATAAGGTTGATAGCTACCTGACTTGGGTCAAAACCCTAAAGTCTGGAGAATTCGACGATAAAGCAGACCTTGCTCCGAAATGAAAGTTGAACCTCTCGATTCTCGGTGGAATTACCTTTCGAAATAAAGCAGTCCGGCAAGAATTGCCGAAACGACAAAGCAAATCCCTATCAGAAAACGAGAGATCGTTTTCTTGTATGAATTTGACCGAAGGAGAACCTCCATCTTTCGATAGTACATTCTTTTGAAGTACTTTCGCTTTGTTTTACTGATAATTGCCATTTTCTTAAAACTAATATTTAAAAGTCATCTACTCTAGTTGCAAGCCTTGAGGTGAAAGTTCATCAACCTTACGGCTTTACAGTAGCTTAACCTTCGGGTAGGGGTATTTTCCCGTGTATGGGGGCTAAACAAAGGTCAATTTCAAGGGAACGCAGTCTCAAGGGGAAGTCGCTCCACACTGGTGAAGCAGTAACGCTTACCCTCAAGCCTGCAGAAGTCAACGCAGGTATCGTCTTTCGTCGATTAGATCTTTTCGGTAAACCCGAAATTCGACCAAAATCTGAAAATGCGACTGATTTTGTGAGAAGCACTACCATCAGCGAGGGAAATGCAAAAGTCCATACCATCGAGCATGTCATGAGTGCCCTTGTAGGTTGCGGAGTGGATAATGCCGTGGTGGAGTTGGATGCCAGCGAACCTCCGATTATGGACGGTTCTGCACGACCATTCGTAAATTTGGTGCAAGAGGCTGAACCAGTGGAGCAAGAAGCCAATCGGGATTATTTCGTCTTGGACGAACCGATATCCGTGACGTCCGGGAATCGTTCCATTATCGCGCTCCCCTACGATGGCTTTCGCATTACCTGCACTTCAGCCGACGACCGTGGCATTCACGTGCAACATTTATCCATCGACATTGATCCTGAGACCTATGTCGCTCAAATTGCTTCAGCTCGCACATTCACTATTTTCGAAGATATAGAGGAACTCTTGAAATTAGGAAAAATACAGGGCGGCAGCTTGGACAGCGCGATAGTGATCAAGGGTGACAAGATTCTGTCCAAGGAACCTCTCCGCTTTGAAGACGAGTTCGTGCGACACAAGATTCTTGACGTAATTGGAGACGTGGCTCTTATCGGGAAGCCTTTAAAGGCTCACCTAGTCTGTGTCCGCCCTGGTCATGCTCTTAATTCTGAGATTACCGTAAAGTTGGCTGAGCGAATGACAGGTGCCGGAAAAAAGAAGTCGGGGGCAACTCGGAAACAGAAAGGGAAGGCTCATGTGGAACCACATGAGACCGCACTCGACGTGCGGCGAGTGCTTGATGTGCTGCCCCACCGTTTTCCCTTCGTGATGATCGACAAAGTGATCTCTATCGATGGCGAGAAAAGCTTGGTTGCCATTAAGAACGTAAGTATCAACGAACCCTTTTTTCCGGGACATTTTCCAGGGCATCCGGTAATGCCCGGTGTGCTTCAATTGGAGGCAATGGCACAAGCTGCTGGAGTGTTGCTCCTACGTCGCGGATCATCGGAAGGAAAGGTGGCCTTTTTCATGAGTGCAGACAAGGTGAAGTTTCGTAGCCCCGTAGTGCCTGGGGATCAGCTTGAGATCAGTGCCAAACTGGAAAAGGTAAGGGGAGATAAGCTTGCCACTGCTTCGGCGGAGTGTCGAGTGAATGGCAAAGTCGTTTCTTCAGCCCAACTTATGTTTGCTCTCGCCGATGCCGTAGAGGCGTCCTGAGCTTTTACCTTTCAGAAGTGGCTACGCAAATACATCCAAAAGCAATCGTAGAAAAGGGTGCCGAATTGGGAGAGGGTGTCGAAATTGAGGCATTCTGTTACGTCGGCTCCAAGGCTTTAATCGGAGATGGTTGCAGAATTCGCCACCACGCTACAGTGGAGGGGTGCGTCGTCCTAGGCAAAGAGAACGACATACACCCTTACGCCCTGATCGGAGGCATGACACATGACCTTAAGTATCGGGGTGGCCATCCCAAGCTGCAGGTAGGAGATCGAAATGTATTTCGTGAATACGTAACGGCTCATGTGGCAACAAATCCCGAGGATGCTACAAAGATTGGCTCCGACAACGTTTTTCTCGCTTACAGTCATGTTGCCCATGACTGCATTGTAGGTGACCACTTGGTGATGAGCAGCCATTCAGCCCTTGGTGGTCACGTACTGGTTGGGAATCACGTAAACATCGGATGGAATGCGGGGATTCACCAATTTTGCCGGCTTGGTCGGCAATGCATGGTGGCCGCATGCGCTAAGCTGGTGCAAGATGTTCCGCCATTCATGCTAGCCGACGGCGCCCCCGCAGAAGTTCGCTCAATCAACAAAGTGGGCATGGAACGTTCGGGATTTTCCAGTCAAGAAATCGAGGTAGCCCGTACTACCTACAAGGCTCTTTATCGAAGTGAATTAAATCGCAAACAAGCTCTCGACGAGCTGGAGAAGGGAACTTTGGCAAATAGCGGGATCTCCAGTGAAATCATCAGCTTTGCTAAGCAAAGTAATCGCGGCTTGGCCTGATGGCTAATTAAAGCTTTCTAAATTCATCGGCAATTTCCCGAAGGTATTCCCAAGAGAAAATACCGGAGTCGTGACCGTCTGAAAAAACCAATCGAGCAGCATAGTTACCAACATAGTCGAAACCATTAATCCTCACGCTCGCAAGATTTCTGGGTGCAGTACCACCACTTATTCTGCCAAACAAATCTGGCTCACCCTTGCTTTCAGCACTAGGTGAATGTGAGCGAAGAAAGGGGGCTGGTAAAAAGTCCTCTCTTCCGTCAGGCCATGCAAGGGCAAGCTCGTTTCCGATCAATTCGATCCGCTCGGGAGGCGGGTGTAAAGCCATGCGTCAAGCAAAGGAGTCGAGACTTGAACCTGCCGAGGGAGGATTGGAAGGATGCGAACCACTACGATAATATGGGTCGAGAATTTCGTTGGAATTAGCTCGGCTGAAATCTTCGGCGACTTGGGCGGACTGATCGAAACTTTCGCTGTCTTCCCGTATTGCTTTCTCCTGTAAATCCTTGTCTTGAAGTTCTCGATCTTCACTTCGTTCTTCCCAATATTCGTCTTTGTGGAGTTGGCCGGAACCAGGTTCGGGAGGGAGCTGGCTATTCTCAAGAGTCTCCCAATCTGGATTCCGGGTGGAGTCCAATCCCGACTGCTCGATGTTGTCAACGGTTTCAAGTGGTATACCTGGCTTCGGATTGTCGCCAAGCTGCGAAGCAAGTTCACCTGTCAATTCGATCGGTTCAGCTGCTTGGGTTACTTTTAAAGAACTGTCTACGGCGTTTTCAGGCACTTCGTTGTCAGGTCGATCATCGCGTCGAAGTTGCATGTCACGCCTAGCAGTTTCGGCTGCAGTCAAGACATCTGCGGAATTAGATGGGTCCATATCCATATTACTAAAAGGTTAAACTTTAAATTATGCGAGGACTTGACGGTATGCAACAACTAAGCCTTTGCGTCTTTTGCATTGCGGTGAGGTTCAAGTTAATCTATCGTATTTGAAATCATGGCAAGAGATACTGTTATACTGGAATGCACCGAGGCACGCAAAGAGGGCAAGCCTCCTTCACGATATGTTTCTTCTCGCAACAAGAAGCTCCAGCAGGAGCCTGTCGAGAAAAAGAAGTATAATCGCCATTTGCGCAGGCATACGATGCACAAGGAAATTAAAAGCTAAAGTTCACATTTCCGTGTTCCGGTCACTTTGTAACCGGCGAATCATTTTGAGATCCCCCAGTAGCAGCCTTTAAACTGCTAATTTTATTAGCCTGCAGTCAATGCCGCCCAAAGCTTATCCGCGATACTCCGGATGGATTTGCCTGAGGCGCCATCTGCGTTCGATACGACAACTGGGATACCATTGTCTCCACCTAGCCGAATCCTTTCGTCCAAGGCAATCTCTCCAAGAAATGGAGTTTTAAGAGATTCAGCAGTAGCAGGTCCTCCACCTTTTCCAAAGATGTATCTTTTTGTTCCCGTTTCCTCGTCGGACAAAAAACTCATATTTTCTACCACTCCGAGCAAAGGTACGCTTACCTTTTCAAACATACGAGCTCCTCTGCGGGCTACGTCCACAGCAGCTTTTTGCGGTGTAGTAACGATGACAGCGCCGTTCAAAGGCAGAGTTTGAGCAAGAGACAGTTGCGCATCCCCAGTTCCGGGAGGCAGGTCGACCAGCATGAGATCGAGTTTTCCCCAAGCCACGTTACTCGCGAATTGTTGGATAGTCTTCATGACCATAGGTCCTCGCCACACGACTGGGGCGTCTTCATCAACGAGTAAGCCCATGGAGATAACCTTCACGCCGAAGTTCTCCACGGGCTGAATTAGGTTGTCCCCGATAACTTCGGGCCTTTCGGATGCACCGATCAACAAGGGGACTGAAGGACCATACACGTCGCAGTCCATGATTCCGACTCCATTGTAAGATTCGTTATTCTCCCGTAAAAGTTTTTCGAAAGCGCAAGCCAAGTTTACTGTTACGGTAGACTTGCCCACTCCTCCTTTGCCACTTGCAATCGCCACAATGTATTTCACTTCGGGCAAAGGTCTGTTTGAGCCTCCATCTCCTTCGTTGGCGCTTGATGATTGGCTCGAACTCCCCCCTTCTCCCTTCTTGACCACCACATTCACTTGAACTTGCCTAACTTCATCGATGGAACTCAGAGCTTCTTCGGCTTCCTTTTTAAGCTGTGCCGGAATAGTTGAATCACTCGAAGTCAATTCCAAGGTGACGGCTGCTACTCCATTTTCACAAGATGCCTCACGAACCAGACCAAAGGAAACGATATCTCTACTGAACCCGGGGTATTTGACTTTTTCTAATGCGTTTAAAAGTGTTTCTTTATCCATGTTGAAGATTGGCAAGATCATGTGTGTAACATAATCACCGGCAAACGAAATCGCCCAAAATATTGAGCGTTTTTCCATTCATTTCGGTCAAAATTGAAAACGAAGTCGTTTTAATCTTGCGGCTTCGGGTGTTTGGACAGAATGAGCATATTATGAAATCTGGTTTTTTTGGTAAATTTAGTTGGGAAGTCGGTTTAATTAGTGCAGTTCTAACTGCTACATCTCATCTGGAGGCACAATCTCCCTCAGGTCGCGGAGGTGGTGTCATTGAGTTGCCTCCGATTGAAACGGCTCTAGCTCGTAAACAATTATTTGTTGATTTCGGTAACACTTCACCGGGACTGGCAAAAATTGCCCGTGCTGCCTTCAGGTTGCATGGAGGTTATAAAATGGTTGCGAGCACGCAAGGTCACCACTCCTTTGAATTTAAGGCTGCCGGTCCTACTCAAGTGTCTCTTCGCATATCATCGGGTAATCCCCGTAGGACAGTTTTGACACAAGCCTATTCTGGAGCCGATCAACAAGCTGCGATTTTACGCGCTTGTGATGAGGCAGTTTCCCAAACCCTGAAGATCCCCGGCTTTTTCTCGGGTAAATTCGCCTTGATTTCCGACCATTCCGGCAGCAAGGAAATATATGTGGGCAATGTTCTTCTTCGTCCAGCTCTGGCCAAGACGAATTTTAAGAAACTCACCTATAATGCCAGTTGGAGCAGGGATGGTCGTGGGATTTTCTTCACCAGCAACCGTCACACCTTCAATAATGTTTTTTTGCTGAATTTGCCTGACGGTCGAATAACGACCGTTGCTAAATACAAGGGCAACAACCTTCGGGCTTCTCAAAATCCCATAACCGGGCAAGTGGCATTTATTCTTTCAGTTACGGGAAATCCCGAACTTTGGCTAGCCTCCGCTCCTACTGCCCGGCCAAAACGTGTTACCAAAAACAGAAGCAATGAGTCCGGACCATGCTGGTCTCCGGATGGCAAACGTTTGATTGTTACGTCCGATGCCAGGGGGAAACCGCAACTCTACGGAGTGTCGCTAAGCACGGGTGCCCTGTCTCGAATTCCCACAAACCTTAGCTCACACTGCACAGAGGCCTCTTGGAATCCTCGTGATTCCAGCAAGATTGCCTTTACCGCTGCAGTGAGTGGAGGGTTTCAAATCGCTCTGTTTGACGGTCAAGAAGGAAAGAGTCGATTTTTGACTTCAGGTTCTAATGATGGGATGCAAGCCTGTTGGTTGAACGACGGTCGCCATATCGTTTTCACTTCGCGATCCAAAAGTGGCTCCAAGGGGTTAATGATTTTGGACACCGAAGGCGTCGGAGCGAAACCGCAAGCCCTTCACGGCACGAACATGGGGAACTGTTCTCAAGTCAGTTTCTTTTATCCTAAGTTCTAAAAAGTTGCTTGCTTTTTTTGTCCTCGCTACTCTTGGCAAGGGCATTTAAAAATTGTTCAATGTATCCTCGTTTAATCTCATTTTTCCTAATACTGGCTTGGCCCTGTTTCTGCCTTCTTGCTGTAGATGAAACTAAGTTGAGCTTGAAGTCGGGCGCCTTGGTTAGTGGTCAGTTGCTCAAAGATAGCCCGGATCACCTTGTGTTGGATCTCGGTTTTACTGTATTGACGGTGCCCCGCTCGGAAATCGCGTCGATTGACAAGCAACCCGGCGAGGGCGGGGGGGTGCCCAACGTATTTGGAGCCTCTCTTTTCAAGGAAGTCGCCAACTCCAGAGAGAGACCGCTTAGAGAACTGGTAGCCCGCCTCGGTGAATCCGTTGTAATGGTACGAACTCCGGTTGGCTTGGGGTCTGGGTTTTTGATTCATCCCGAAGGCTACTTGATCACCAACGATCACGTTATCGCGGGTGAACGCAAGATTTCAGTAACTATCTTTCGGCACACCGAGACAGAACTGATCAAGGACAACTACGACAATGTCCGCATCGTGGCCACAGGAGGCAATGTGGACTTGGCGTTGCTTAAGATCGAGGGAGCTACGGGGAAGACGTTTCCCTCCGTGCCTCTTGGCCGTTCCGAAGAACTGCGTCAAGGCGACCGTGTATTCGCGATCGGTAATCCTTTAGGTCTCGAAAGAAGTGTTTCCGAGGGGATTGTCAGCCTACGAAACCGCATCATCCAGTCACGCTTACACGTACAGACTACAGCTGAGATAAACCCTGGTAACTCAGGCGGTCCCTTGTTTAATTACCGTGGTGAAGTGGTCGGCGTGAACAATTTGAAAATTGTGTCTACAGGCGCGGAAGGTTTAGGCTTCGCTATTCCCGTTCGCAGTTTGAAGACCTTTCTTCAGAATCGTGACGCTTTTGCCTTTGACCCACGCAACCCCAACGCAGGGTTCCGTTACAATTCCCCTCCTCGTTAAAACTTTTCACATTACGAACATGAACAAATTCCCAATTTCTTTTCTTTTCTTAATCATTCCATCTCTTCTTTTTGCAAAGGTTCGGCTTGCCGAATTTCTGCCGGATAACGCTTGGGTGACCATGGAAGTTGACGATTTGGACAAACTTCAAACGGATCTCAAGGAAGGCCCCTTCGGAGAGATTTGGGAGCATTCCGGAATAAAGCAACTCCGTGAACGATTACCGAAGGCTTTTCCCGAGAATCCCCAGAACGGCCCCTCCAAGGAGTTGTTCGAAAGGATGATGGAGTTTGGCGAACAGTTTTCCGGCCAAGTGGCATTCGCGCTTGGAGGCGTCAAGAAGATGTTGGAGGTCGACGACGATGGCGAGCATGTCTTGCCCGAAGTTGTACTTCTAGCTGAAACCAAAATGACCGCCGAGGACTTGAACGAACTAATGCAATGGCTTGAGAAAGAAGTAAAGGATTCGGGAGGAAAAATGCTTGTGGAGAAGGAAAAAATTGCCGATGAGACCGTATTCTACTTATGGGATTCCAAGAAAGTGGAAGAGGAAGAAAAGCGCATGGGGATTTTCGTGGTTGATGGGGTTTTCGGTTTTGGCTTTGGCCGTTCTGCGATTGACGACTTGGTCGAACGCCTCGCGGACGAACCCTCCGGTGGAATCAGTGAGAATCCAGACTATCGAGAGGTTTTTGAGGAAATCGGAGAAGGTGACGTTCGATTCTTCCTCAACTTACGGGGTCTTGGCGACCTGCTCGATTTTGTCGGGCAGTCCGAAAACATGCAAGTTCCCGAAAACCCGTTCGGTGTTACGACCAAAGGGATCATCGATGCTCTTGGCTTGGGAGGTACTGAATGCATTGGCCTTAAAATGGACTTCGACCAGGGTGGACTGGAAATCGCTTCGGCTGTTTTCATGGGCAAGCGTGAAGGTTTACTTAAGCTAATGCGTTTGCCCGATGGAGATGCTCCCCTCGTTTCTTTCGTGCCCTCCCGGGTAGCAACAGCAACTGTAGCCAGATATGACCTTGGAGCGGTTTGGCCGATTATGGAGGAAGTTATTCGTAAGGTTAGTCCGGCTCTTCACCTTATGGTGAATACCCAGATTCAGGCATTCGAAACCAAGGCGCGCGTAAACATCCGCAAGGATATTCTTGGTGCCTTTGGCGAAGAACTCGTTACTTTCTCAGACCTCAAGCCCTTGAATTTCGAGGAACTAGACGATCCGGACGATTTGCCGATGAGCGAGTTTTACGCTGTGTCCCTACGAGATTCCGAAGTTTTCGATCGATCTCTCCGCACGCTGTTGAGCTCGATTGCTCCCGGTGCTGAATTGTTTAAAGATCAGGAGCACAAGGGGATCACCGTAAGGTCTATGCGAGGAACGGAAGGAGCTGGCATTGAGCTTTCCTATGCCGTCACTCCCAAGTGGTTGTTGGTCAATGTTGGCGATCGATCTCGAATGTTACGCGTGATAAGTCGATTAAACAAATCTCGCAAAAGCCTCTGGAAGGAGCCTTCCGTAGCTGCCGTTATTCGGGAAGCCCCGAAGGGCGTGAAACAATGGGATTACGTAGATTTGGAAAATTTATCGAATTTTCTCTTTCCACTCCTCGGAATGGCTCTGGAAGATAGTGAGTTTAAATTGGAGTTGGGAATTACTAACAAAGACGAGAACTTTTTTGACAAGGATTTCCCCAGCCTTCCCTATTTTATGCTTTCATGGACTCGTGAATCCAAGCGAGGATTCATCTCCAAGGCCAAGCTTTTCCCCAAGGGAGACTGAAGATGCCAAAGGTTTCCCTCATTCTGGCCATCTACCTTCTGGCTGGGTATCCGCTTCTTGCGAAGAAGGATTTGAACGCAACCGCCTTTCGGTTTGTCGGGCCGGAGGTGGTGAAAATCGACTGGAATGCTCGCGCCCTTCATTCTTCTGACTTAAACGGCGACGATCTTGCCGACCTCGTGATCGTGAATCGTGAGCGTTCGCGAATAGAGATCCTTTATCGCAGAAAACCCGGTCAAAAAGTGAAGAACGTTCGCTCGACTCGTTTCGATCGATGGGAACCTGTGTTGGAGGACGCTCCATACCAGAGAGAGAATTTGTCGATCGACGTCGAAGTCACTTCATTGGCGACTGGTGATCTGGATGCCAACGGAAAGATAGACCTCGCATACGGCGGTGCGGAGGATGGCGTATTCATCCGCTTTAGAGAGAAGGACGATTCTTGGAGTATCCCGGTTGAGATCGACACCGGAACCCTCCGTTCGGGAACCGGGACCTTGGCCATAAGAGATCTCGATGGCGATGGTTCTCTCGAACTTTTGGCGCATGTGAAAAAGGGTTTGGAAGTTTTTCGCATGAAAGGAAGAGAGACCGATGGACAACCAACTCTATATCGGGATGATTCGCCCCGCTCAAGGGGGCTTCACTTCGCCGATCTCGATGGTGATGGCGACGACGACTGGCTTTACCAAGCAGCGGGAGACGATCGCGGTGTCCGTACCCGCTTATGGGATAAATCCGGGTTTGGTCCCGAATATTCTCATTCACTTTCATCTCGATCAGGTGTAAACCTTTTGCCTGAGGGGTTGAGCGGAAAGGGCAAACCCGCTTTCGTCGGAATTGAGGCGGATAGCCGGGACGTCGCTCTCTTTTCCGTATCTCCCGATAATGTTCGGTCGGAGGGAGCTTTTGTTTGGCCCTCTCTCATCTTGGATCTTTTCAGTTCCGGCGATGACCCCGCCGCCTTTGTCTCTGCTGATTTCGACGGGGACAAAATCGACGATATGGTGGCGGCATCAAGCGGAGCGGAAATTCTCTTTTTAAAGGGGCGAGTGGATGGTGATTTTGCGTCCCCCGAAACTTTCCCATCTTTCAGCGAGCTTTCCTCTCTCGCCGCTGGTCGCTTTCGCAAAAAGGGTGGGGCGAGTCTCGTCTTGGTTAGCAGTGGAGAAAAACTTGTCGGCGTCTCCCGATGCCTTGCAGGAAAGAGATTTCAATTTCCTGAAGCCCTAACCTTCGAGGACGAGCCGGTAACCGTCGTCTGCACCGATCTTGATGCGAATGGCTTGGATGAAATTCTTCTGGTTACCAAGGAACGTTACGATTACACACTCCATCGTTTTGTACCTGAGAGTAAAGGGGGGTTCACCGAGACCGAAAAAATCGAGTTAGAAGGCATCAAGCGTGATCCTTCCGGAATTATTCCATGTGATCTCGATGGAGACGGGAATATGGATCTACTTGTACTTTCACTCCGAGATCCTGCCATTCTTCTTCGCGGTGATGGTATGGGAAAATTAGAGCATGTCGCAAAATCCTCGGCCATTCGAAAAAGTATGTTGGCCGACCTGAGCCCTGCTCGCGTTGGCCTTGCAGACGTGAACGAGGATGGGAAGGCCGATCTCCTAGTGGCAGGTGACGGGTTCGTTCGCGCATTAACCCTTAAAGGCGACAAACTGGAAATTCTCGATCAGTTTAACTCCCGTTCCGGAAAAGGAGAGATCCTAGCGCCTTTCTCCCTCGACGTCTTGGGCGATGCAAAACCTGAATTTCTTTTTTACTCACCTGCGGACGAAGGTTTCGAAGTGCTTTCTCGAGACGCTGACGGAGTTTTTCGATATGCACGGTCTATTGAAACGGGTAAATTTGATATTCGTCGCCTTTTTCAGAGAGAGGTTGAGGATTCGCTTGAATTATTGGTTATTGATAAGTCGGGTTTCCGTCGAATCCCCACACGTGATCCGGATGATACGCCCGTTTTGTCCGTTCATTCCAGTTACACTACCGACTTGCGCAACGTTTCCCATGACGCCGTCGATTGCGGCGACTTCGATTCCGACGGCGTTCTAGACTTACTCTGTCTCGACTCGACTCGCCACCTCTTGGAATTCCTTCGGTTCGACAAGGCTAAAAGCCAATGGGATAGTGCCCTTCGCTTTCATGTGTTCGAGTCCAATCTTCATTACCAAGGTCGCAAGGGAGGCGCCTCTGAACCACGCGAGGGTCTAGTGCTAGACTTGAATGGGGATGGACGCGACGATTTCGTCCTCCTCGTCCACGATCGCCTTCTCTGCTATTACCAAGAGTGAGCTCTAGTGCCCGAAAAATTCTATTTCTCGGAGATATCGTAGGTCGTCCCGGTCGACGTTTTCTCAAGGAACGCCTGTCGGCCTACCGACAGGAGCATGGCTTCGACTTGGTTGTCGCCAATGGTGAGAATGCCGCCGGCGGAGCAGGCATCACCGGTAAAATCGCCTTGGAACTTCTCGGGTACGGTATCGATGCCCTTACGCTCGGGGATCACGTTTGGGACCAGAAGAATTTCAACAATGAAATCGATGGGCTTGCCCTCGTTTGTCGTCCGGCCAATCTTCATTCAAGCAATCCCGGTCGGCCTCGCCTAGTAGTCGCTAAGAATGGATTCCGGCTCGGGATTTTCACGGTGCTCGGTCGCAGCTTCATGAAGCCAAACGTTGATTGTCCCTTTGCCACGGCGGATCGAATTGTGGAGGAACTCCGAGAAAAGACGGATGCAATCCTCGTGGAGATTCATGCCGAAACTACTGCCGAGAAAGTCGCTTTCGGTTGGCATATGGATGGCAAGGTGGCAGCAGTTCTGGGAACCCATACGCACATTCCTACTGCCGATGGTCGCATCCTGCCTGCCGGTACGGCATATCAGACAGACATCGGCATGACGGGTCCGCGCAATTCCGTGATCGGTCGGCAAGTGGAGGCATGTGTCGGCCGATTTATCGACGGTTTGCCACGTAGGTGCCTTGTTGCTGAAGGCGATGTCGGTTTTCAGGGAGTCGTTCTTGAAATCGTCGACGATACAGGTCTCGCCCATTGCATTCAACGAGTGGAAGTTCGCGAAGAGGATTAGCGTAAGCTTTCCCAAAGCGGACTTAGGCCACATTTTCGACTTCTCAAAAGGTTTGCCGAATGTTTCTTGGTAAACCGACTCCAAATAGAATAGTTGTAATCTGAACTCTTTCTTATTTTGTTACCAAAAATAAATAGTTAATAACAACAGGCGGCGCATTGTTTTTTACTTAACTCAATTAACTCTATCTATATACAATATTTATTCTTATCTTTCATCTATTGATTAAGTAATTATGACATCAGACCTAAATTCGAGAATCAGGACTAACCCAGACTCCGTACAAGACTTGGAAGATGCTTTTGCAGAGCATGCCAGAAAGACAAAAGAACTGGAGCAAGACCTTGCTCGAGCAAAGGCTGCCGAAACTGAGGTCAGAAATAAGCAGAAGTGTAAAACTCTTGAAAAATGGGCATTGAATGCTGAAGACGCGGCAAAGTATTTTAATGAAAATGCCGTTTCTTTGTTATTCGAGACTGCATTCAACCTGGCAGGAGAAGAACGCATATCGAATTTATTATCTGAGCATCTAAAAGATAAGCTCAGGGAAGAACTCGATTTTCTTGCGAAAGAGAAAAAACCGCGCCGAAACAACAGACCCTACGAAGAAGGCGATGCCAACTACAGAGAACTTCTGGCCTGTATCTGGAAGAATGTGGAAGAGGACGGAGAAACCGGCGGAAAGAAACTAGCGAACAACCAGCGGAAATTTCCAGCGAAAAGAATTCAGGAGAAGTTTCTGGTCAGTATTGATCGATACAACCAACTCAAGAGTCACGTCATCGAACAAGCCGTCGCCAATAGGGATCCAATGCAGTCCGATGTTGCGGAGGGCATCCATAGCTTGGATGACGTCGAGATTTCCTGAAGGAAATTTCGAACCCTCGGCTCTCACTCCAATAGGTTTCTGCCGTACGGTCGATAAGGTTGCTCCTCAATCAGCCAAATGGTGGGTTAGGCGATGGGGCGAGTGGTCCATCCCGAGCGCTCGATTGCCCGTGCCGAGAAGATTTTTTCCTACTAGCTGTTACTGAAGTCCGAGCTTGTCCCAGTTCTTGTAGAGAATGAAGCCGGCAAACCCAACGGCCGCCAAGAAGAAAACAACGGCCATAGACACCAACAATTTGCTTAGAATCCCGGATCCGCCTCCGTCGCTCACAGTTGCCGGTACTGCCTCCGGGTCGACTTGCGCCGAGGACGTCGCGTCGCTCTTTTTCATAGCCGCTTCGGATTTGTCCCCCGTGTCTTGAAAAAGAGCGGGGCCCATTGCCATAGGCGGTGCTTTCTTGATCTCCAAGGGTGGGGGACTTGCCCCCGGCTTACTTACCGGCTTAAGTTTTTCCTGAATCGTCTGCCATTCCGGCAATTGTTCCAGCGCCATCCAGTTGCTTATTCCTTGGTGCCATGCTAAGTCGGAAGGCTCAAACTGTTTCTTCGACATCTGCTCAACCAATTCGTCGAAAGTGAAAGGACCGAAGTCCTGCTCGCCTTTTGATACGTAGATCGCTTGTCCTGGAGGTGGTGCGGGCATGGATTTAGATGGCAGGTTAATTAATAATAAATCTCATAAATATGGCTACAATCTTGAATGAGTCAGCTATAAATTATCAAAGAATCTTTTGGGAAATCAAAATAAGTGAGCCCAAATCATCTCGAGAAGTCTTGTTCTTTTGATCGGCATACAAATTGTATCTCGCGGCCGGATATTTGCGATGAGGTAACGAAAACTTGACCGGATGTGAGTGGTGAGGGTAATCTGCAGAATTGTCGTTCTTGTTTCTCGGTTCGAATTCAAGGAGGCTTAAGAAATTGTATTCTTAAAATCTTAAAGCAGGCAAGCTCATGCAATTCAAAGAAAATCTTTCAGCTAGTGGTATTGGAAAGAACAAAATTATATTGGTTCTATTTTGCCTTTTGATTTTCTCCAGCGGGTGCTTCGAAGATTCTGGTAAAATGACTGAAGAGAAAACGCCTTCCGCGGAAGGCAATAAAAGCAAGAATGTGGAGGCGATGATGCCCAAAGCCTTGCATGATGATTTAATGTCCGAGCAGGAGGCTCGCCGGAAGGAATTGAATCTGAAGCTCGAATTCGTATCCAGGCATCTTCAAAACCTCCAAGCGGAACAAGACAAACTATTGGCGCACTTGGCAAAATTCAATGCATTGAAACTTCAGCTCGCTACCACTCAAGAAGAGCTTAAGCGGAAAACAGCGGAAACCGAGGGTTACAAAACAACATCCCAAGCGGCAAACAGTGCCAAGAGTGCAGCCGACACCCAAACTATTAGGCAATTAAGCGCAGACAACTCTCAGTTGTCCGATGCCCTAACAGCTAGCAAGCAGAAAGCTGCAAAGCTAGAATTATCGGTTAGTCGAATACAAAATCCCGCAAACATGTTGAGAATTAGGCAATTAACCTTGGAAACAAAATACCTTTCCAACGAGTTGGCTGGCCGTGAGAAAAAAATCCAAGAGTTACAAATCTCGCTCAATAGTTCGAGACCTCAAGACAATCTTAATGCAGTTAGGCAATTAAAGTCACAAAACACCCTGCTTTCCGCATCTTTGACTAGGACTGAAAAAAGATTGAAAGAAATGCAAACCCTTCTGAACAAACCGAGAAACCAAGATAACCTGAGTACAGTTAGGCAATTAAAGTCACAAAATACCTTGCTTTCCGAATCTTTGGCTAGAACTGAAAGGAGATTGAAAGACACTCAATCCCTCCAAGGCAAAGCGAGAAGCCAAGTTGATCCAAATCTAATTGGCCAATTAAAGTCACAAAACGCTTCGTTGTCGACGGAACTGGTTAAATTGAAACAGCAACTCGCACGACTAGCGGCTCGATCAAAAGACAATGTGAAAACGCTTGCTGAGTGGAAAGCAAAAATAATGAAGCAAGGTCTAATGAATATTCTGCCGACTCCCGATCAAATCGCTGCATCGATAGGTAAACCACATGACAAAGAGGATCGTGTAACAAGTGGCACCGGGGATGAGGCAATTTTCATTTGGCGCGATTTTGTAAAGGTGGATTTAGAGATCCATACAATCGATGGAAAAATCGAAACGATAACCTACGACAAATAAAATTAGCGAATGACATTTACCGAGACGTAATTACGCGTTTGTTTTATATAACAATCCTCGATGATTTCCCTCTTTTGTTTTCCATCGTTTCGAGAGTTTACCTTGGGTAGGTCTTTTGAGGTTTTGCCTTCACTCAGCCTTTACGCTGATTTCCTATCCTGAGTCTTCAGCGATCTTCGGATTTGCCTTCCATTTCGCTTCACCAAAGCGTAGTATGTAAACATTCACTGCTTGCGGGAGTAGCTCAGTTGGATAGAGCAATGGTTTTCTAA
>PCBO01000015.1 GCA_002730975.1 Opitutia bacterium | reverse complement strand
AATCCAACCGCCTCAAGAGCGAGTTTCTCGCCAATGTCAGTCATGAGTTGAAGACCCCGTTGACCACCATCCGGATGTACGGCGAGATGCTCGGTGACGGGATTGTGAAGGACGAGGGCAAGAAAAAGGGCTACTTGGAAACCATTATTTCCGAAAGCCAGCGCCTGACCCGGTTGGTCAACAACGTGCTGGATTTTGGAAGGTTGGAACGGGGGGAGAAAACCTATAACTGGGAAGAGGTCGAGATGGGTTCTGCTGTGGGCAATATCTTGGAAACTCAACATCCCCGCTTGGAATCCGCAGGGTTGGAACTCGAATGGGTGGACGATTCGCAAGGAGCCATGGCCAAGCTGGATCCAGACGCTCTCGAACAAGTGCTCCTCAACCTGCTGGACAACCTGGTCAAATACGCGGCCGGTGGAAAGTATGTCAGCGTACGTTTGGCAAAAGACGCTGAGTTGGTCATTTTGGAAGTTTCGGATCATGGCCCAGGAATTCCCTCCGAACAGCGGGAACGTATTTTCGAGACCTTCCACCGGGTCGACGACTCCCTGACTTCCAACAAACCTGGTTGCGGGATCGGTCTGGGGATCGCCCGTAAATTGGTCGAGGACATGGGTGGTCAAATTACTTGCGAAGCCAACAAGCCCAAGGGGGCAAAGTTTCAAATTGAATTTCCACAATCCAGCTAAGATGAAAAAGAAAATACTCGTGGCCGAGGATGACTCCAATATCCGGTTCGGTTTGCTCGACGCCCTCGAGGCGGATGGGCATGAGGCGGAGGGTTTTCCCGACGGCGCTTCCGCCATCGCTGCCTTCCGACAGGACAAATGGGATCTCCTCCTGCTCGATATCATGATGCCCGAGAAGAGCGGGTACGAGGTAGCGCGGGAGGTCCGGGCTACCGGCTCGGAAGTTCCCATCCTGATGCTCACTGCCAAGAGCGAGGAAATCGACAAGGTGCTCGGTTTTGAAATGGGCACCGATGATTACGTGACCAAGCCTTTTTCCGTTCGTGAGCTTTTGGCCCGGATCAAGGCCTTGTTGCGCCGGTCGGGCAATGCCGGCGCCACCGACAAAGCCGGCGAACCTCCGGCCAACTTTTCAATTGGTCCGGTGGAAGTGGATGCCCGCAGATATGAGATGAAGGCCCACGGGCAGACTCATTCCCTGACTCCCCGTGAATTGAAATTGCTTTCCCTCTTCCGGGAGCGCCCAGGAGAAGCCCTTTCTCGGGATTACCTGCTTGATCAGGCGTGGGGGATCGATTACCTGGGCACCACCCGGACGCTTGATCAGCACATTGCCCAGTTGCGGAAGAAAGTGGAGTCCGACCCCTCCGATACTAAGTTTCTCATAACCGTTCATGGCGTGGGCTACCGCTGGGCGGACGAGAGTTAGCCGATCAGTTGCCTTAATTCCTTGAGGCGTCGGGGAATGGCCGTGAATGGATCTTCCTTGGCCTCGTACTCCAATACGACGTATCCACGGTAATTTGCTTTCTTGAGAATCCCGATTAGGCGACTCATCTCGGCTGGTACCTTCTTGCCTGCCTTGTCCCGTAGTTCGACCTTGAGTTGAACGGTGGCGGCATAGGGAGCGGTCCGCTCGAAGGCTTCGTACCCGTCCTTGTCGATGAAGTTACCGGAATCCAGGTTGACCGCGAAC
Source organism: Opitutia bacterium (assembly GCA_002730975.1). Lineage (GTDB taxonomy): Bacteria > Verrucomicrobiota > Verrucomicrobiia > Opitutales > Seribacteraceae. Next base: position 12,288 of record PCBO01000015.1, on the reverse strand, counting down.
CAGGGGGAGTCGACCCGCTTCACGATGGCTTCCAGACGACGGGAATCCATCAGGAAATCATGATTTTCCAAGGCGAGGATAATTCCCTTTTCGCCCGCCCGCTTACATGCTTGGCTCAGGTTGCGTACCGCGTTGTCGATTGCTTGTTCCTCGGCAATTCCCTTGGGAGCCTTTCCCGCGAAGACCCGAATGATCGGGCACCCGATGGCGGCGTAGTGATCAACCCAAGTGTCGACGTGGTCATGCCACTTTTCCAGTTCGGGGCCGTCAGGGAGGGTGAAGACGTTGCGTATCGCGCCGCTACTGACGTCGAGCCCGTGAAGGTGGGCCTTCCTCTTCATTTGAGCAAGGTAACCCGGGGTGATCTCCTTCGGAAAGAAATAGGAGGTGGGCTCGAAGCCATCGAGGTCCTGGGTGGCGCACCAGTCGATGAAGCCCATCATGTCCATGGATCCGGGGGTTCCGGGCTTGGCGGTGAGTTGCTTCCGGAAAGAGTAGGCTGCCAGACTGAGCTTCAACTTTGGCGTACCGTTCCGTTTAATCGGTGCAATGGCTTGTGTGGCAAAAGGTGAAGCAAGACCTGCTATGGTGAACCCTTGGGTGAACCGACGGCGAGAAATTTGGTTAATCTTCATGGTTTGTCCATAGAAGGGAATCCTGCTGACTTTCCAAGAGAGAACTTGCAATGACCTTAAGGTTTCTCAAAAATCAATTCTAAAGATTTCCATACACGATCTCCTTCCCTTGTAATGCATTTTGTAAAAAGCGTAGTTGCCGCCCTATTAGCGACTGCCTTCGCATTGGCTAAGCCCGCTTTGCATTTTGATTTCGAAGGTGAGAACATAGGATTCGATATTGTGGGGGACATTTCCTTTGAACGCGGCCCTCGCCCCCCCGAATTTCCCGATTTCGCAAAGGACAATCGAGGAGCGTTATTTAACGGAGGCTCAAGGCTTGTGGTCAAGGATCCCGGACGGCGAAGTTTCCTCGACTTTGACAATGGCGACGCCATTACTCTTGAAGCTTGGGTATCGTTCGGAGAAATCGGTGAGGGCGACAATGTCTATCTCATCGGCAAGGGGCGCACGAATAACAAGGGTTTTGCGGGCAATAACCAAAACTATGCCCTCCGCTTGCGAGGGCAGGGTGGCGAAGGTTGCGTGAGCTTTCTTTTCTTTTCGCGGACTGAAAAGGGCAAACCCGGCGAATGGCATCGCTGGACTTCCGACTCCGGTGTCTTGCCTGACGATGGATGGTCTCATGTCGCTATCACCTACGAGTTTGGAAAACCCAAAAGCGTCAAGGGCTACGTCGAGGGAAAACCCGTTTCCGGAAAGTGGGACATGGGCGGGTCTACTCAACGCCCTCCCGTGGTGGATGATGACGAACTTTGGATTGGTTCAGCCCTCGGCGGTAGTCGCAACAACAGTTACGCAGGTGATCTCGACGAGGTGACCATTCACCGAGAAATCCTGTCGCCTCAAGTTATTGCCAAGCGTTATCGCCGTCTGGAGCAACCGAAGCCCAAGTACGCTCGTGATCATTGGCCATCGGATAAGGTGTCGGTCGAGTTAGTGGAGGGCTTTTCATCTGCTAGAGGATGGCCGCGACCGGATTTACCACCAGTTGATTCCTACCAACAAGACGTCTTTGGTTTTTTCCGAACCGTTCATAAATATGGCGAACCAGGGGTGCGCGTTGATCGCCCGAAGACCTTCCTGCTTCGTGCATTGTCCAGCGTCACCTTACCCCCGGGCGAACACGAGTGCTTGGTTCGTTCCCGCTGGTCCTCCCGCATCTGGGTGGACGACAAGCTTATGATTTCCGTGCCTCAACCCGCCAAAGGTGGCGGAGCGCATCACAATGTTCCCAAGATACCAACGGATTGGCCTGACTACTTGAGGATTCCCGGGCCGGGAGATACCGAAAAACGCTTTCTCTTGAAGAGCGACGGAAACCCTATGAAGGTCCGCTTCGAGTGTCTTGTCGGCGATGTTAAGGGAAATAAACGCTATCGTCATGATCTTGGAGAAACCTGCATTGCCGTTTCTGTTGGCGATCGCCCCTTTGAGCTAATCGGACCTCGCCGTAAAGTTCCTCTTACGGATGCAGGTTGGATGACTTGGAGGCGTGAAAAGGAAGGTTTCTTCCGAAATCTTGATATGAATCGCCGCCGCGAAGCTGCCAAGCCGGCTGATTCCTATTGGGAAAAACGTCATAATCAAGCGTTCGATTTCGTGTCCCGCCAAGCAAACAAAGCTTCTCCGAAAATACTTGGTTTTCTTCCCGGCAGTAACTCGATTGACAGTTTTGTTGGGAATGGGCTCCGCCATGCTACCAAGCTTCTAAGGAGACCTCCTGAGGAAGATGGGGCAATTCACTTCCGTGACAGCGTGCTTCCTTTGCTTCAGGAACGTTGTTTCAAGTGTCACGGTGAAAAAGAGAAAGGGAAACTCCGCTTGGATTCTCACAAGGCCATGCTGAAGGGCGGCGAATCAGGTGATCCCGCAGTAGTTCCGGGAGACATAGGCAAAAGCCTTCTTTTCTCTTTGGTCTCAAGCCGTGACGAAGACGAACGCATGCCTCCAAAGGGCAAACCTTTCAATGCCGGTGAACTAAAGGTTTTACGTGAATGGATTGAGTCCGGGGCTGCTTGGCCTAGTCAAAAACGGGATGACATAGCCGACGATGAAAAAAAGGTAACCCGCAAGGAAATGGCCGAGGCTAATCTTGTTCCCACTTCTCTGACTGACGATCTTTCTTTCCTACGAAGAGTGACCATCGATCTAGTAGGAGAATTTCCTTCTCTCGCTGAAATTGGCGACTTTGAGAAAGACCAATCTGCAACCAAGCGCGCCAGTGTCATAGACCGTTTGCTTGCTGATGAAAGGTGGGCGGACAACTGGGTGGGCTATTGGCAGGACGTCCTCGCCGAGAACCCCAATATTCTCAAGCCGAAGCTCAACAATACAGGGCCATTTCGCGAATGGATTTACGAAGCCTTTTTAGACAACAAGCCGATGGATCGTTTTGTTACGGAGCTTGTCCTAATGGGTGGAAGCAAGCACGGAGGTGGGCCATCCGGTTTCGGCTTGGCAACGCAAAACGACGTCCCGATGGCAGCCAAGGCTCATGTGCTCGGCACTGCTTTCCTCGGGACGAATCTTCAATGCGCCCGTTGTCACGATGCTCCTTATCACCCTTTCAAACAGGCCGACCTATTCGGCATGGCAGCCATGCTTGAGCGAAAGGGCATCAGTGTTCCCAAGACCAGTATTGTCGCACTTTCCACGGCGGGTGCCCGCAAACCACTTGTGGAAGTGACTCTCAAGCCCGGGGCAAACGTGAAGCCGAATTGGCAATTCTCCTCCCTCGCTTATTTCGGCGCTGCCGAACCCTATTTGCGCAACGACGAGGATTCCCGAGAAAGACTCGCCGTGTTGATTACTTCACCCACGAATGCACGTTTCCCACAGGTCATTGCAAACCGTCTATGGAAACGTTTTTTTGGTTTTGGCTTGGTTGATTCTCCGGGTGATTGGCACAAAGTCCGCCCCTCGCATCCGGAGCTTTTGGAGTACCTTGGGCGAGAATTCGTCCTTAGCGGTTATGATCTTAAGAGCCTTGCCAGAATCATCCTTAATTCACACGCATACCAACGGCAAATCTCTCCAGTCGCCAACAATCAATCAACTACCGAAAAGCCATTGTTCGCCAGCCAAACCAGGCGTCGTCTCATGGCCGAGCAAATCGTGGACGGTCTCTACCACGCTACGGGACTACCCATGGAAGTGGGCGAATTGAACATGGATCGCGATGGTGGGCTTGGTCCGGAAACTTTTCTTAATCTCGGCATTCCTCGCAAGGCATGGCAATATGCATCACTTTCCAACGAACGAGACCGACCAAGTCTTGCCTTCCCGCGCGTACAAGCCGTCATAGATACCCTCAAGCAATTCGGTTGGCGCCCTTCCCGTCAAGACCCGCTCACCGACCGGGAGGAAGCTCCGCATGCCCTGCAACCGGGTATTCTCTCAAATGGCATCTTGTCCATTTGGCTTACTCGTCTTTCTTCCGAGCACGGCATTACCGAGGAATGCCTTGAAGAACGCCCTGTCGAGGACTTGCTCGATACCGTCTTTCTTCGCCTTCTTACTCGTCGCCCGACTGAAACGGAACGAGATCGTTTTCTTCCCCTGCTTCGGGAGGGCTATGCCGAACGAATCATTCCCGTTGCCGAACGAAATCCCACTCCTTGGCCAAAGAAAATACCGGCCGTGTCTTGGTCGAACCACCTGAGTCCGGAAGCCAACTTCTTCGTCATCGAAGAGGAAAAACGAGCCCGTGAAGGAGATCCGCCCAGTAACGCGTTGAGCCCTGCATGGCGCGAACGCATGGAGGATGCCCTTTGGGCGGTTATTAATTCTCCTGAAATTCTTTTCATCCCATGATCGACCCCTTTAATAACCTCTCTCGACGTACTTTTTTGAAGTCCTCGGCAATTGCTTCAATTGCGGGCGTTGGTGGTCTGCGCCAAGGAGTGGAAGCGGCTTTGAAAAATCGTTTTCAAGGTAAGGCCGAGCATTGCATTTTCCTTTGGCTGGGTGGTGGAGCCGCCCAAATGGATACCTTCGATCCCAAGAAGAAAGGTGATGCCAAAGCCAAGAAAGCCGGATCCTACTACGACGCCATCGACACCGCCGTTCCGGGAGTCCAAGTCTGCGAGCACCTTCCCCGCGTAGCCCGTGTCCTCGATCGCATTACCCTTTGTCGAACAATTTCGCACGACGTCATCGATGAGCACGCGGCAGCCGCTTATCAGGTTCACACCGGTCGCCCCGTCAGCGGAACCATTCAGTATCCTTCACTCGGTTCCATCGTAGCTCACGAGAAGGGGCAATTGGAGAAAGGTACTCCGAAGTACGTCGTGATCGGTTACCCGAGCATCTCGCGCAATCCCGGCTTTCTCGGAGCCAAGGACGGGTTTCTTTATCTCTTGGACGTCGAATCCGGCCCCGCAGGTCTTGCTCGTCCCGCAAACGTGGTTCCTTCGCGCTGGAAGCGTCGCGAGGAGTTGTTGGGAGTTCTCCGCAAGGGTTACGTCAGCCGTAATCGCGAGGATCGTCGAATCCAAGATTATGACTCCATCTTGCAGGACAGCCTCGAACTAGCCGGCCCAAAATTCATGAACACGTTCGATCTCGGTCGAGAGTCGGCGAGCTTGCGAGAATCCTACGGTGGTGAATTTGGTCAGCGTTGTCTGCTTGCCCGACGCCTCGTGGAGCGAGGCGTGCGCTTTGTCGAGGTTTCTCACAACCTGAATTTTCTCAACGGCACCGGTTGGGACACTCATAACCAAGGCCAGCTCAACCAACATCTCCTAATCAAGGAACTCGACGACGCTCTCTCCATCCTCATCACTGATCTTGAGTCCAACAAGCTTCTGGACAAGACTCTCATTGCCGTGGGCACTGAGTTCGGGCGCCCGGCCGTATTCGATGGCGGGGGCGGTCGCGGTCACCATTCAAAATGCTTCAGTCTTCTTCTTGCCGGTGGAGGTCTCAAGCACCAAGGAGCCTATGGGGTTTCCGACGATCTCGCCCAGAAGTCGGTCGAAAACATAGTACCCTTGCGGGATTTTCACGCCACAATCCACGCCGCTCTCGGCATCGACCCATCCAAGGAACTCCATGCCGGCGATCGTCCCGTACCTATAACGGACGGCGGCAAGCCCATTGAGAGTTTGTTTGCTTGATGAGGATCATCCTTTTTCTTCTGTCAGCCTGCTTTGCCTCGGCTGCGCCCAAGCTATCCCTTACATGGGAGAAAAACTGGCTCGAAATTCATGGAGACCATTTGCCGGGTTCGATGCGCGTACATTATTTAGAGGCCTATTGCCGGGCAAACTCCCAGACCACGGACTGGGGGAAGCACACCGTGGTGGGGCACGAAACGAAGATGGTCTCTGCTTCGGATGACGGTTCCCGAATAGAACTTCTTTGCAACCTGAAGGATGGCGTTACCGTAAGCCACTTCATTACCGCTCGTGACGATGAAATCGATTTCCGCCTCACCGCTCACAATCCCACAAACAAACTTTCCGAGGCCCACTGGGCTCAACCTTGCGCGAGGGTAGGGGTCTTTACGGGAACGGGAGCAGACAAGACAACCGACAAGTATGCCTACGTGAAGAAGAGTTTTATCTTTCTAGATGGCAAACAGGCCATGATGCCGACCCGGGACTGGGCTTTGAAGGCACGCTACATTCCCGGGCAGGTATGGACCGCTCCCGGCGTGGCTCGGGCGGACGTAAACCCTCGTCCTCTCCACAAGGACGTTCCTGACAATGGTCTCATCGGATGTTACTCAGTGGACGACAAGATGCTCTTCGCCACGGCATGGGAACCTTATCAGGAACTTTTCCAAGGAGTGGGCCGCTGCCTTCACAGTGACTTTCGCCTCGGTGGCTTGAAACCCGGGGAAAAGCTTGAGATAAAGGGTAAGTTATACTTGGTGAACAACGATCTTGAGGCCCTGCTGGCTCGTTATCGGAAAGATTTTCCCGAGCACGCGAAGTCACGCGGGCGCTAGGCGACTATTTCGCGGATCACGCTTCCGTACACGTCGGTCAACCGCAGGTCGCGGCCTCCGTGACGGTAGGTGAGGTGCTCGTGATCAAGCCCCAGTAAATGGAGCACGGTGGCCCAAAGGTCGTAGATTTCGCATTTGTTTTCGGTCACGTGGTAACCGAATTCATCGGTGGCTCCATGAATCGTACCACCTTTCGCGCCTCCTCCGGCCAACCAGACGGAATAACCGTATGGGTTATGGTCTCTTCCGTTGCTTCCCTGAGAGAAAGGCGTACGTCCAAACTCGCCTCCCCAAACGACTAAAGTTTCGTCGAGCAACCCTTTTGCCTTAAGGTCCTTAAGTAGCCCGGCTATCGGTTGGTCCACTTGATGAGCCATGGCCGCATGGCCTTTTTCCAAGGCGCCGTGCTGGTCCCAAGGATTTGCGGCGTTGCCTGCCCCAATACCTTCGTTGATGCAGCTTAGTTCTACGAAGCGTACGCCTCGTTCCACTAGTCTGCGGGCAAGCAGGCATTGGCGGGCATAACCTGCCGTTTGCTTGTCGCGGGAGTCCAAACCATAAAGCTTCTTTGTCGTTTCCGTTTCTCCACTCAGGTCGCAGAGTTCGGGTACGGCAGCCTGCATTTTGTACGCCGTCTCATAATTCTTTATGGCGGCCTCCACTTGGAGGTTCTCTCCGGTTTGGGAAAGGAAAGACTTGTCGAAACCCTTGAGGAAGCTCAAGCGATTGCGCTGGGCGAAAAGAGACTCTCGAGGCTTCACGTTGCGAACGGGTTCCGAATTGTCCACCTGTAGAATGGAGCCTTGGTTGCCTGCGGGCAGGTAGCCGCTCCCATACAGACCCACGCCCCCGTGCGGAGCTACCGACCCGGCGCTGTTCAGGACCACGAAGCCGGGTAGGTTTTCGTTTGCCGAACCTAGACCGTAACTAACCCAGGCTCCGGCGCTCGGATGCCCCATGAAGGGAAAGCCCGAGTGGAAGGCGTAGTTGCCTTGGGCGTGCTCGTTCACCTTGCTTGTCATGGAGCGTACGACCGCCAAGTCGTCGGCCATTTCGCCGACCTTCGGAAAAATGGAACTTACGGGCATGCCGCTCTTCCCCCATCGCTTGAACTCGAAGGGGCTGGGGAAGACGTTGCCGTTCTTGTTGAACTGTGTTCGCTCTATCTTAACGGGCATGGGCTTACCCGCATATTTCTTAAGTTCAGGTTTGGGGTCGAAGGTATCGATGTGGGAAGCTCCGCCGGACATGTAGCAGAATATGACGCTCTTGGCCTTGGGCTTTAACGCTGTTTTGGCGGCTAGGGCAGCCTGTGAACCCAGCATTCCTTGCAGGGCCAACAAACCAAACCCCGTTGAACAACGGGAGAGCATATCGCGACGACTTAGTGAATTTATCATGGCATTTATTTCAGGTAGATGAATTCCTTCATATTGAAAAGGGCGAGAGCGAGATCATTTAGGCCAGTTGAAGAGTTGCTGCCCAGATCATCGTAGGCCTTCAGGCTTTTTTGCAAATCAGCAATTTTTTCCACGATTTTTTCGCGATCCTTTTTATCATTGGGCGATAGTGCGGCTAGGAGATCTTTTTCAGAGACGTACTCGGATGCGCCGCCGAACGAAGCCATCACGGCATCGGGTTCCAGAGCCCGGTCATAGATCCGAACCTCACGGATTCGTCCGTCCAAGGATCGCCCGGGGCCGGCCGGAAGGTGACGTACGCCGAAGGACAGCACGCTGTTNCCTTTTGGAAAAGACGCCTTGCCNGTCTTGTAGGATTTGCCGTANGGGCGACCATTGCGGTAGCCCGNNACGGCCCCATCCGATTGGTAAGTGATGGCGACGTGCACGAAGTCCTTGNCGGCCTCCTTCTCCTCGGTTCCGCCGAAGGATTTTGTGCGTCTGAAAGCGTTNCTTCCCGACATCCAGCGTCTTCCTTCTTGNTCGGCGAATACGATCGAGTCGAAAATCGAACCGGTGGGCGACTGAATGGTTACGACCCCTCCCGCTCGCTGGTTNAGNTTGTCCAGTTTCACCCAAGCCTCCAAAGTCTTTTCCCTGAAACTGATGGGCATCTTGTCCGTCACTACGTAACCTCCGCCACGTACGACCAGCTCGCCGTTTTCGATTTTGGCTCCATTCTTTGGATGGGCGGCAATTCCCTGAATCGCATCCTTCCAACCGTCGGCGAAGTTCCAATGAAGGTTGGGCTTGGGCCCTACGGGCGCCTCCACCCCTTTCTTTTTTCGGCTATCAAGGATTTTGTCCCGAATGGGATCCAATATGGAGGCCAATGCCTTCGAGCTGTCGGAGAGATCTTTTTCCAAAGCGAGCTTTTCGGCCAATGCCTTTGACTGCTCAGCCGAGGCTCCTTGCAGGTAGGCAATTGCCCGTGCGGTTTCTTCCTCTTTGGCGGGACGACCGAGGGCGAGGCGAAACATGCCGGAGACTTTTTCGGACTCGGTTTCCCCCTTGGCGTTTTTGGCGAAGTCGAGGGCCGCTTTTATGACGAAGGGATCGTTCATCAGAGTTAGGGACTGGGCGGGAACGTTGGTGGCGTCCCGTCGACCCTTGGTGGTGGCAGGTACCGGAGCATCGAATACCGACAGGAAGGCATCGAGCGAGTTGCGTCTGGCTTGCCTGTAAACGGCTCGTCTGGAAGTGTTGCCGTTTTCGGACCCTCCTTCGGCTACCCTGTCCAAGTTCAGCCGCATGGACGCCGCCAGAAGGGAGTCGCGGATGGGTTCGGCTTCCAGTCTCTTAAGATGGGCGTGGGAGAGGAGATGGTTGTCGGGATCTTTTTCGATGGCTTCCGCCGATGGTCTCGAAGAAAGGCGAAAAGCCTTGGTGGTGGAAAGAAAGCTGATCATTTTCTTGATCGACCAACCGTCCTTGCGAAACTTCAGGGCAAGATAGTCGAGTAATTCCGGATGGCTTGGTTGTTCTCCCAGCCTGCCGAAATTGTCGGGGGTCCCGACCAGCCCTCGGCCGAAAAGGTGATGCCAGATTCGGTTGACGATCACTCGCGCGGCCAGAGGGTTGTCTGCGCGTAGAATGTCCTCTGCATACTCCAGTCGTCCCAAGCTGTTCTTAGGGTAGGGGGTGTCGTCGATGGCCTCGAGGAAGCGGCGTGGCACGGGATCGCCGGGTTTCTTGTGGTCTCCCCGCACGAAGAGCGGTTGGTCGAAAGGCTGATTGTCGAGGATTCCCGGAGCGAGTCTTGGAGAGGCAACCTCGGCTTCCATGCGACGGTAATCGGATACGAGTTCTGCCACTGCAGGGAGTTCCTTCAACGTCACCGGGAGCAATCCCTTCCTTACGAAGTAGCTAAGCATCCTTGCTTGGCCGTCGGTGGCTTCTTCCTTTTCCCATGCGCCGATAGCCTCGTTCGTTGCCTTGGCGTATCGCTTGGCTAGGTCGACGGCATCGGTGGGGGCTCCGTTGTGGGCGAAGATCGGCGCCAGGGTCTCGGCAATCTCGTCTCGGGGCGCGGGTTGCCCCGGAGCGGCGAGGACCGCTTCGGTGATACCCATCCACGATCGTGTCCCGCCTCCCGCTTCCACGGGATGATCGCGGTTCGTGGTCGCCTCCAAGTAGGCTTGGTCGCCCGACCAGTATTTCGTGTTCCAGCTTACCCACTTTTCCTGATTGGGATCGGCCGAGCCCTTTGGATAAACCGTTCCTCTTCGCGGATAGTTCCATACCACGTAGCGCAGGGAGGTTCCCTTGTCGCCTGTGGCTCGGATCCATACGTTGCCTTCGTCGAAGGTGAAGCGAGGGGATGACAAGGTTCCGTTGTGTTTCGTGGAAAGCAGATGCGTGTAGGCACCCGAAGGCAGGATGCGATCCAGAATGCGGTCGCCCGAAGGCAGAACGTGAAAGGAACCTGCGGGAGCTGGTTTATCTCCAAGGCCGGGGCCACTTCGCGACCACCTTGCGTAATCCTTTTCCTCGCCCAGCCTCCAGCTTCCCCGATAAGCGCCGGAATGACGCTTGTCCAAGGTGTCTTGGCTCGCTTGGTATTCCTTTCGCTGGCCATCCCATCCCTTGGCGAAGTCGGCTTTCTTGGTGTTGCGGAGTCTAGCCCAAGTTCGCAGGGGGTTGTGGGCATTGCCGTCGCCTATGGCGTCCTGCCACTTCTTTGAAGGTGGTTTCTGCAGGAGATCCGCCAGTTGGCCGGCCGTTTCCTTCCAGGCTTTGGCCAGTTCTCCGCGTATACGTGTCTTCACCTCGGCCAGTTCAGCTACGTTTTTCTTGAGCAAGGCGGGAGAATCTATCACTCGCTGGGCGGGCCTCCCATTGGAGAGGATGCCGAAGAGAGCGTAGTAATCCTTCTGGCTGATGGCGTCGAACTTGTGGTTGTGGCAGCGAGCGCAGGAAACGGTTAGCCCGAGAAAAGCCTTGGTCACGACGTCGATCTGGTCGTCCGTGAAGCGGACGTGCTCGTCTAGGGCGTCGGTGGGAGCGAACCCGTGCAGGACGAACCGCAGGTTGGCAGTCCCGATGGCGGACTCGTTTAGGCCCAAGTCCTCGTTCACTCGCGGATCAGGCAGGAGATCTCCCGCCAGATGCTCGCGCACGAGCTGGTCGTAAGCTACGTCGGCGTTCAAGGCTCGGATCAGGTAATTGCGGTAGCGGAAAGAGTTGGGGATGTTCGGGTCGCCCTCGCTTCCGTGGGAATCCGCGTAGCGCACCCAGTCCATCCAGTGCCGGCCCCATCGCTCCCCGAACTGTGGTTTGGCGAGCAGCTCCTCCACCAGCTTTTCGGTGGCGGTCTCGGTATTCTCGGCCGCCTTCTTGGCGTAGGTTTCCTGCTGTTCCGGAGTGGGCGGCAAGCCCGTGATGGCGAAGCTAAGTCGGCGGAGGACGGCGTGTGCGTCCGCTTCCTCGTTGGGAGTCACTTTGGCTTCGTTCATCCGAGCCAACAAAAATTTGTCCACCGGATGGCCCGACCAAGCTTTATCTTTTACCTTAGGCGCGGTCGCATGGACGACCGGTTGGAAACTCCACCATTTCTTTCTTCGTTCGCGGACCGCTTCCCAAGAAGTGGTCTTCGCCAATTGTTTGGCCGAGGGTGGCTTGTCCCGTGGATCGGGCGCTCCCATGGCAATCCACTTTCGGAAATCCTCCAGTACCTCCTTGTCCAGTCGAGGTCCGTCCTTCGGCATCCGCAAATCCTCGAACTCGTGCCTAATCGTCTGCAGGAGGAGGCTCTCCTCGGGTTTGCCGGGGACGATGGAGGGGCCTTCGCTCCCTCCCTTCAGCAATCCGTCCTTGAAGTCCAGGATCAGTTTCGCCTTCGCCTTGCCCGAGCTGTTGTGGCACTCGTAGCAATGCTCCACCAGTACCGGCCGAATCTTCGACTCGAAGAAATCATTCCCCTCGTCGGCAGTCATGGCGAAGGGGAGGAACAGGAAAAATTGGAAAAGGATAATTTTTTTCATGCTGGCTTTCGGTACATCCTTTAGAAGTTGGTAGGCAAACCCAATCATGGCAAATTCGTTTTACCGGTTTTTCCTTGGTTTCAAAATCATGGCGTCCTCCCGAAGCAATGGGAAGCAAGGGCTTCCTTTTCAATTTCTCGCCTCTACGATGAAGCGTTTTCAGTTTTCTTACCCGCAAAGGATTGAATCACCTAATGTTTGTCGTATGGTCCTCTTTCAGTCCGGGTACTTCCAAGGTTCTCTATATTCGCGGC
>PCBO01000014.1 GCA_002730975.1 Opitutia bacterium | reverse complement strand
CCTACCTCCAAGAAGGGAGGGAGAGCTGCGGTCGTAAAACCAAAGTCCAAACGCAAGGCGTCTTTAAAGAAGGCTGCCCCCGAGGAAGTGGAGGAGGCTGTTGCCGACAAAGCCTCGGCGGTCGATATTTTAGGAGTAGATTCCGTGGAGGAGAAGGAGACTCCGAGCGAAGAGACAAAGTCTGCGGAATCGGAACCAATAGAGGAAGACGATGCAGATGTAACTCCTGCTGAGGAAGCAGTCGAGAAGGAAGAATCTTCCGAACCAGAAAATTCGGCCGAATTAAGTGGAGAACCTGAGGCGAATGCTGACGATGTGAGCGACGATCCAGAGCCCGTTTCAGAGGAAGTCGAAGAATCCGCAGAAGACAAGGAGCCGGAAGCCCGGTCGAAAGACGATGCTGACGATGCTAAAGAGTCATCGGAGGAAGCCGAATCGAATGTAGAGTCGGACGATGCTGCGGAGGAAGAATCTCCCGAAGAAGAGAAGAAAGAGGACTGAGTGTTTCCTCGGCGATCTTCATGAAACGCCGAGTTCTTTTATTTTTCTGCGCTATTCACTTGGCTGGCTTTTCGCCTACTCATGCTCTTGAGTTTCGTCATGTTGCCTACAGGTACGTCGAGGCGAAATCATTCAAGAGAATCAGCGAATATTTTACTGGCCGCGAAAATCCGGGCAATCGTTTGCTTTGTCGTTCGCGTCCTGCGGAAAGGAAGGGGCTTTATTTCATCCTCTCGCTGGACGAGCATTCCCGTAAGCTCCCGCAGGGTTCGCAATTCGTCGTTGAGTTTATCCGACCCGATGATCCCGATACCAAAACGATTCGCATTCCGGTTCCCGAAAAACGTCCACGCGGCAAAGAAATCTACTTCGGGTTAACCGGATCCGACTGGCCGGATAAGACTGCTCGACCGGTTGCTTGGCGTTTGCGTTTGGTCGATGCCTCCGGCGGGGTTCTTGCCGAAAGGAAAAGCTTTCTCTGGGAACACCCTGCCGGCAAGCTCGAGAGCGGATCGTGACTTTCACCCCTTGGCGCAACCTGGGAAAGAAAACCGGCTTCACCGAATGTTCCCTCGCCGAGACACTCGAAGGAGGCCAATCCTTCCTTTGGGCAAAAACAGCCTCCGGATCATGGCTGGGTACTTGGGGAGATAATATCACCGAATTAAGAATCACGTCTGGCTCTCTTCAGTGGCGAACTCCTAAACAACGAATTCTAGAAAGAAAGGAAATCCTTCGTTACCTCGCCATTGATTCCGAATACGATGCAATATGCGACTCGTTGCCCTGGCGAAGCGATGCTGTCCTTGCCGATGCAATGAAGAGATTTCGAGGTCTTAGAATTCTCAGGCAACCCCTCTCTGAGACCTTGTTTTGCTTCCTGCTAAGCTCAGTCAAAAGCATTCCTCAAATTAAAGATCTCTGCCTGAATACAGCCCGGGAATTCGGAGAAGAACTTTTTCCGGGTATACATGCAATTCCCACTTGGGAAAGACTTGCCGAGGTGGGTGAACAAGACTTAAGGAATCTTAAGTACGGCTATCGGGCTAAGTACGTTGCTGCAACAGCTGCACGACTCGCAGCCGAGCCTGACTTTTTGGGAAATTGCGAAAAGATGCCCTATGTTGAGGCACGATCTAAGCTTATTGAGTTACCTGGTGTAGGTAGTAAGGTCGCTGATTGCGCCCTGCTTTTTGGAGGGGCCAAACTCGAGGCATTTCCAGTCGACACTTGGATCGCCAAGGTAATGTCAGACCGATATGGAATGGTGGGGTGGGGTCTCGATCAGATTGCCTCTTTCGGTCGTATCCATTTTGGATCACATGCAGGACTGGCCCAGCAATTTCTATTTTCAGCGGTGAGGGCAGGGTAGGGGACTTTCCTTAATTTTTTCTCACGCCTTCTTTATAGATTTCCCGGATCTCGGATGATTTGATGTTTGGGAGTTAGTTACCATGTAAACTTTAGCACGTTTTTAAGCTTTAAGAATTAATGTCCTTTCTCTTTCTTGCACTTCAAATTTGAATCCACCACTTCATAAAATTTATATGATCCTCATGAAAACCTTCAGATTTTCGCGCGCCTCAATTGTCTTGCTTATGAATGTTGCTCAAGCTGAAAAGCTCGATGATGGCTTGGCATCCTATCTTCCGGTCACATTGGGAGACTCTCCCAAGACCACTTTCAATTATCGATGGCGTGCACCCGACAAGGTGGAACTTGGAAATAAGTATCCTCTTCTTTTTTTCCTGCACGGAGCCGGCGGTCGCGGAAACGACAATAAGGGGCAACTGAAGGACGCAGGGGGCATCAAGGCTTTCGCCTTTCAAGGCGTTTCCACGAGCCGAAAATCCTATGTCTTTGCCGGGCAAGTGCCTAATGGCCAACGCTGGGTGGACGTTCACTGGGGTACTTTGGAGCACAAGATGCCCAAGGCTTCCAAATCGATGGCTATGGCACTCGAAGCCCTTGAGCAATTCATCGGCGATAAGAAAAACCAAGTCGATCCCGATCGCGTTTACGTAATGGGGCTTTCCATGGGTGGCTACGGTACTTGGGATGCTATCCAGCGTCGTCCGGACCTTTTTGCCGCGGCCGTCCCCATTTGCGGTGGTGGCGACAAAAGCCTTGGTAAGAAAATCGCCAAGCTGCCCGTCTGGGCATGGCATGGGGATAAGGACGGGGTTATCAAGGTCAGTCGCTCCCGCGATATGATCGAAGCTATCAAGGCTGCTGGTGGATCTCCCAAATATTCCGAGATCAAGGGACGCGGCCATAATGCCTGGGCCGATGTTTGGAACTCGAATGAGCTTTGGGACTGGTTGTATTCTCAAAAGAGAAAGTAAAGGAAAAAATCTTCGCCCATTAGGGCCTGTCAGTCATTTTTTGTCGGCTGTTATTTTGGGTGGATTGCTTGTCTTGTTTATAAAAAATGAAAAAAAGTCGGCTATTTTCGGTTGAGCGTAACTTAGTATGCGTAGAATCTTTTTCCATGCTCGCTGATATTTCCATTACCTCTCAACATAAAGATTTCGTCTCGTTTTACGTTCGACATGAACCAGCGGTGTTTTCTTTTGTTTTGGGCATCGTGGAAAAACTGTGGATGCCAAGGATGTGACGCAACGGGCTCCAAAACGATGCTTTAATCTTCTATGAATACCTTCAATTTATCCCTAGCCCTAACGATCAGTTGGGTTGCGGTGTCTGCTCAACCCAAGAAACCGAACATAATCCTATTTATGGCGGACGATATGGGTATCGGAGATACAAGTGCTTACCTCGGAGTTAAGCTCATGACCTCGACCAAGCCCATAGACAAAACCTTGAAGACACCAAACATCGAGAGGTTTGGCAAGCAGGGCATGATCTTTACGGACGCTCATGCTCCCGCCTCCATGTGTAGTTCGACGCGGTATTCCCTGCTGACCGGGAGGCTTTCACACCGGTCCTATCTCAAACAGCAAGGTTGGCTTCCTCACGGTCCCAATCGCCCTATGATTCAACGGGCCTTGACCACTCTTCCCGAGATGCTCAAAAGAAACGACTACGCGACTGCTGCCGTCGGCAAGTACCATGTTGGGATGGATTTTGATGATGGGCACGGGTTTCCGGCCGATGAGTTCGATTTTCAGGACGTGGACTTCACCAAGCCCATTCTCGATGGCCCTACCCACCACGGCTTCGATGAATTCTTCGGCGTCCCCGGAAACACTGAAGACCCGCTCGATACCGAGCCAAGGATTTACCTGCGAAACGACCGATGGACCTTTTCCGAGCGTTCTAAAATGAAACTCATCGGAATGAAACACCGGGAAGGGCGAATTCTGGCCGACCCTGATTGGGACTTGGCTAAACTCGGCCCGGATTTTCTGCACGAAGCAACAGCCTTTGCGAAAAGACAAGGCAAAGTTCAGACTCCGTTCTTTCTTTACTATGTTCCCACAGCGAATCACCTCCAGCAAAACCTTGCCGGACCCTATGCCGTTCCCGAATCTATTGCCGGTACCCCAATCAAGGGTAAGAGCGAATATACGGATGGATCAAAGGGAGGAGAACGGGAAGACATGGTGTTGGAAAACGACGTCGCATTCGGCGCATTGATAAAGACTCTTCGCGAAACGGACGACCCGCGTTCTCCTGGCCACAAATTGATCGACAATACGCTCGTAATCTTTACCAGCGATAACGGACCGAATGTAGGAGACAACAATGGCCCAAACCGGGAGAGCGGTGGCTTGCGGGGCAAAAAAGCGAAGATCTGGGAGGGCGGACATCGTGTTCCCTTCATCCTATATTGGAAAGGAAATTTCGAAGGCGGACAAATCAACCGCAACTTGTTCTCTCTGACCGATCTTTTTGCAACCCTCGCGCGTATCGTCGGAGAAGAGCTCTCCCCTAACGAGGCTCAGGACAGCCTGGACTCGCTGACATACTGGAAAGATTCCGAGAAAAGCGACCCAAGAGCCCGGTATTTCTTTTGCCACCTCGGGCCGCCCTATGGCAACGATGCTATCGCTGTCAGGAAAGGATCCAAGAAACTGATTGCGGAGGGAGGGCTAGCTCGTCCCTGGGCACAGCCCGGGACAAGGGGGTCCGCAAAGTCCGTAATCTTTTACGACCTCCATGAGAACCCACAGGAGCAAGGCGATTTTTCAAATTCGGAAACAGATAAAGAGGCAAAGGCAATGTCTCGCGATTTACTGAAAATTCATAATCAGGGACATACTCGCGAACTTGATACGCCGGATAATGGAAATTTGATTCTGGATGATGGCTGGCACAACTTGAGAAATGACCTCACTGGTTCCATCGGTTACGAGTTCGAGCTTCTGGAAAACCGCACGGCCACCCATCTGGGAATGTGGGACGACCATGACCGCGAAAAAGCTGTACGGTCCGCCCGTGGAATTCCCTCCGAGGATGAACGTGACCAACCAAGCCGAATGGGCAAAACCCCAAGAACCATTCAGAGTCCTCATTCGATTGCGCTCTGGAAGCTTGATGAAGGCTCACCGGAAGAACTCACCCGCTTGAAGATGGCACCAGGCAAATCAGGGGAACTTGAGGGCGAGTTTCGATACCTGAAGCTCGCTCGGCCCATTGCCCTTGAAAGGGGAGCCAAGTACCTGCTCACTATGACCACGATTGCGGGTGACGGAGATCATTTTCACGACCCTGCGGCCTACGACGGTCTTTCCCCGATCATCAATCCCAAGGTCAAGGTCGGACGAAGCGTTCTTTTCAGGAATGGTGAAATGGAACGCACATGGGCAATTCCCTCCTTTGGTGACCTTCATTCCGACTATTCCACTTTCCGAATTCCCATTGGCCCTACCATCCGGTTTTTATAAAATTCTAGAGTGAACTTTATCTAAATCGTTTTTAAATATTTGGGTTCTAATTCTGCCACACTCCATCATCATGAAAACCAAGCTATTACTTTTACTTTTCTTCGTGCCGCTGACCTTTTTCCCTTCCGGTTATGCTATTGAACCTGTCCCGTTTCACGAAGTCGAAATGACGAGCGAGTTTTGGCACCCGCGCCTTATCACTCAGCGGAAGGTTCTCGTACCATTCGCCTTCGAAAAGACCGAACCCGGTGTGGCTCACTTACAAGCGGCGGCCGACTTTCTTGCCGGCAAAAAAGTGGAGGGGCACCGCCCGCACAGGTTTATCGATTCCGATCTCTACAAGGTGATGGAGGGGGCGGCTTACCTCGCCCAGTTGCAGGATGATCCGGAACTGGAAGCCCAGTTTGACCGGATCGTCGACGTCATCGCTTCCGCTCAGGAACCAAATGGCTACCTATATCCCTCTCATACCACTGGAGTAGGTACGGACAAGAATATGATGGGCAATGAACCCTATACTTTTGTCGTGCACAGCCATGAACTCTACAACATGGGACACCTTTACGAAGCCGCCATCGCTTACTACCAAGCCACCGGCAAGGATAAATTGCTCAAAGTCGCGGAGAAGAATGCCCGTCACGTCAACCAAGTCTTTTTCGTGGGTGATTCGAAATACAATGGGGGCAAACCCATACGTCAGGCTCCCGGTCACCAGGAGATGGAGTTAGCGCTTGTTAAGTTACACAAGGTCACGGGGAAAAAGCTCTACCTCGAAATGGCGGAAAAGTTCCTTGAAATCCGCGGTAAGACTTACATGCCCGAGGGAGAAGGCGTGATGTCGCCCACTTATGCTCAACAGCACGCCCCTCTTGAGAAACAAAGCGAGGCAGTGGGCCATGCCGTCCGGGCTACCTATCTCTATGCTGCGATGGCAGACATGTCCCGCCTTCAGAATAAAAATTCCTACACCCGAGCTCTCGATCGGATTTGGGGCAACTTGACCGACACCCGCATGCACATAACCGGAGGTCTTGGAGCGGTCCATGGAATCGAAGGCTTTGGCCCTTCCTATCTCCTTCCCAACGCCGACGCCTTCAACGAGACTTGCGCGGCTGTTGGAAACGTGCTCTTCAACTTCAGAATGTTCCTCGTCCACAAGGATGCAAAGTACCTCGACGTGGCAGAGGTTTCCCTCCTCAATAATGTTCTCGCCGCAGTCAACCTCGAGGGTAACCGTTTTTTCTATGTCAATCCATTGGAGGCGGACGGAAAGTACCCTTTCAACCATGGAACGGCCGGAAGAGCTCCTTGGTTCGGAACCGCCTGTTGCCCGAGCAACATGGCCCGCCTGCTTCCCCAAGTTCAGGGAATGACCTACGCCCACGATGATAAAAACCTCTACCTCGCAATGTATGCGGAAACCTCCACTAAAATTAACATAGCTGGCACGAGCCTTGCGATTTCCCAAAAGACGGATTATCCGAACGAGGGACGAGTTGAAGTATCGCTCAACCCCGAGAAACCGGCTTCCTTCAGCCTGCGACTGCGCATCCCGACATGGACGGGCAAGCAATTCGTTCCGGGCAAGCTATATAGTTATCTAGACTCTTCTTCCGAAGAGTGGGGCATCTCGGTAAACGGAAAGGGCGTCAGCCTAAAAATGGAACTTGGGTTTGCCGTTTTGGACAGAGAATGGAAAAAAGGGGACAAGGTAGTACTCGAGTTGCCCATGCCGACTCGCTTGAACAAATGTGACGAGCGCGTCGAGGATAACCTTAACCGTGTTGCCTTCACGCGTGGCCCCTTCGTTCTTTGCGCTGAGGAAGTCGACAACGGTGGAGCCATCCAACGCTTCTTTCTAGACGGCAAGCCCACCGTCAAGAAAACCGATGTCTCTCGGGTGAAACTACCATCCGGCTCTTTCATCAAGGTTAACTCTCAAGCCAACGCCCTTACGGAAAAGGGAAAACCTGAAAAACGGAATCTTTCTCTTGTCCCCTATTACGCTTGGAACAACCGTAAGCCCGGCTCGATGATGGTCTGGTTTCCCACTACTCCCAAGTTAGCCGTCTTCGACCCGCACTCATTGCCCAAGGAAAGTATCTTTTCCGAACTGAAAGCATCCCATACTTCAGAACTTGACACGGTTACTGCCGCGGGAGACGGCAAGCAACCCCGCTGGTCGAGTGGTAAGGACATACCCCGTTGGACAAGCCGTCCCCAATTGGGTGTAAATCAATGGGTGGAAGGTCATTTTTCAAAGCCGAGAAAAGTTCGAGACATTGGTGTTTACTGGATGCAGGATCAACAGGACGTCAAATTTCCCAAGGAATGGTCTTTAGAGGTACGCAACAAGGGAGAATGGAAGCCGTTCGAACTCTACGTCACGGATCGTTACGATAACCGGGCCAACCAGTACAATGTCGTTCACCCGGCCGCCCCGCTCACCTGCGATGCAATCAGGATCAACATGATGCCCCAGCAGGACGCGGCAGTCGGCATCCTCGAGGTACAAGTGAAGTTCGAGAAATAGGCGCAGCGTCTGCAACCGTACGAATGACTTCCGGATTAGGATGGGCCCTTTCTCTCTTTTGCACCCTTGTCTTTTTGCCTTCCTTCGGCAAAGAGCAAAGGCGAGCAGTTGACCATTGCAAAAGACTTGAACAGTCCATTCAAGGCAAGAAGCACGGCTTTCTAGCCGGCAACCTTTCTTATTACGTTGGCGGCTTCCATGCTAGCTGGAAACCCTTGGAGGACGAGACGCTCGGGCTGACCCACCCCATCTATCATGACCTCCGAAGCCGGGGTGTAGGCTTGTCGGAAAGCGAACTGAAGGGAACCGAGCATACCGGCATCGGAAACGACTACAACGGGTGGGAGTTCTACAAGGACACTCGTGTTCTTTATGGCAGCGTAGTAATCGATGGGAAACTTTTTCGTAATCCTGTACCCACTCGCATGGCCTGGCGGCCCGACAGGATGATATGCGAATACGAGATTGGGGACGTTCTGATCAAGGAGGAAAAATTCATTGGCTCGAACGACGCCGCCGCTTCCATTATTACTTCATCCGAACCCGTAACGCTTCGATTCGAGGGGCATAGTTTTTTTGCCAGGTACAGCGTCTCTTCAACCTCTCAAATCCGGTATGATCGGACAAACAACTCCATTCTGGTCAGAGAGGGAGGAACGGCGCGCTCACGACCTGATCCAAATGGGCCCGAACGTATCGGCCCCATCGTTTATCAAGGAATGACCACCGCGCTTTCATGTTCCAAGAATTTTTCCAAAACCATCCAATTGAGCAGAGGGAAGAAAGGAGAGAGCCGTTATCTTTTCGAGATCCCTTGCGATTCAAAAGGCGCGACGATCTCCTGGGCAATGAATGACGATTCGGGCAAAGCCCTCCGGGAAGCCCGTAAAATCATTGCCCAAGATCGGAATATGCTTGCTGCGAAAACAACCGAGATGAACCGGTTGCTCAGTGAGGAGATCCCCCAATTCCGCTGCAGTGATCCGAAATTCGAAGAGATCTATTATTACCTCTGGTCCCTCTATCTGATGTACTATATCGATGTGCAANAGGGCTGGGANATGGAAAATCANACNCAGACGGCAGTGAACAACTTCCTTGGTATNCATCGNTACGATGCTTGTTTCCAAATCAAGGTCGGTGCTTGGACGAGNGACAAGTCACGCTTCGCCTACGGCAACGTACTGACCTGGAAGCATCTGGTCGAGANCGGCAGATACCGCGAGACCTCCAACGGGGCGATNATGCTCTCNGACAANAAGGGCACCANCTGGCACTCGGGGGCNTACGGGGGCGAATTGGCAGAGCACGTCNTCGGAGCTTGGCAAATTTATGAACATTCGGGTGATCTGAATTTCCTGCGAAAATGCTACGAGGGTTATTTTCGAAAGATTTTTTGGAAACGCCTCGGAGGCTTCGCGATGAATGAGTTCGAAGTTGCGGAAACACTTGAGAAAATGGCCTCGCTGCTTGGCCATGAGGAAGATGTTTCGCACTGGACCAACTTGGTTCGAAGAGACCCTGAGCATGTCCGCTTGATGTTCGACCAAAGGTGGGAAGCCAATGGACACAAGGACTTTTTTATGGGACCGAAGAACGGGATGCTCATGACCAATGCATTCTGGTCCATGCGCTCGAAATATTTCCCCCGGGAATATGCCGAAAAAATGATCAATGCTTGGGCCCTCAAACGGGAGGACGGATTTTACGGGGAGTTCTTTCCGTTGGCCATGGCCAAGCAGTCGATGAGTAAGTTTACTACTCCTCCGGATCTGGCCTTTGGCTACACGCCTGACACAGCGTACTTTACCTTGGACGGAATGTTCAGGCAAGGATTCGCAAAAACCGCTTCGGAGTTAACCCTCAATCACTTGGAAAACTACAATTATCACAAAGAGTGGGACCTACCCGTGGCCCCGGAGGCGTACCGCAGAGATCTAGCCTTGTTCGGCGATCAATATTCCAATTTCAATGCAGGTAAAATTCTTCTTTTTCTGGAAGGGTTCGCTGGCATTTCCTACTCTCTCCCCAATCAAACCTTAAGTGTACGCGAAGCGATGCCTTCCGCATGGGATTGGATGGAGTTTGAAATTCCCATACTTAACAAAACCGGCCGGACAAAGATCAGGGTCGAACGCCAAAACAAGAATGGAGGCTTAAACAAAAAGATCATCGTTGAGAACTGCCCGCTCAAAGTGAAGCTTGAACTTTGGTCCGAAGAAAAAAAGGTCGTTTCTTCGGATAGCAACCTTTCCAACACCAACGCTTCCCGCCCCCATTCCATTGCTTTTGAATCCCCAGATGTAGTCTCCAAGTCTTCCCTCACCGTTTTTCTCAAATGATTATGAAATCGATCCTATTCCTGCTTGCTCTTGGTACCCTCGGAATTCCGGCTTTTGCCAAGGACCACCAGCCCAACATCATCTTCGTTCTTGCCGACGACCTTGGGTGGGCGGAATTGGCATGCTATGGGAATTCCTTCAACGAAACGCCCCACCTCGACAAGCTGGCCAAGCAGGGTATCCGGTTCACCCACGCCTATGCCGCCGCTCCCGTTTGCTCTCCCTACCGTGCTGCCCTCCTGACGGGACAACATCCAGCGCGGGTTGGCATCCTCGACTACCTCCGCCCCAACTCCTCAAATGCACTTCCGGTCAGCCAGGTCACACTCCCAAAGATTCTCAAGCGCAACGGATATAATACCGGGATGGTCGGCAAGTGGCACCTGACCGGTTACAAGTATCAGGACGCCCAATTCGAGGTTCGTCCGCCCGATCACGGTTTCGACTGGAATCTTGGGAGCGAAGTCAAGGGCGTGGGCAATGGTGCGAACTTCTGGCCCTATGTCTTCCGCACGCAACCCATTCGATGGCTTGACATACCAAATAATCGCATGGGAAAAAACGAGTACCTGACCGACCGGCTCAATTTGGAAGCGGTTGATTTCGTCGAGCGTAACAAGGACAAGCCCTTCTTCCTTTACCTGAGCCATTACGCACCCCACACGATTCTAAATGGACGACCTGACCTAGTTAACAAATACTTAAAGAAACATCCGCCAGGAGTAAGTACCAGGAAAAATTGTTATCTTTGCCAGGATGCGGGACTAGACCCAAGTGCCTGCACGCATTGGGCACCAAGTCACAACCCCCATCTGGCGGCCATGCTTGAAAGCATTGACGATGGCATCGGTCTGCTTGCCAAAAAGCTTGATAAATTAGGTTTGGCCGAGAACACGATCTTGATTTTTTCGAGCGACAACGGTGGCGAAACGAACGTTACTTCCAACGCTCCCCTGCGGGGCGGCAAAAGTCAGCTTTACGAGGGTGGCATACGGGTCCCCCTGATCGTTCGATGGCCGGGAGGCAAGGTCCCGATGGGCAAGGTTAGCTCGCAACCCGTGGTCAACCACGACTTTTACCCCACCCTTCTCGAAGCCGCCGGCATCCAACCCGATCCCTCACAGAAACTGGATGGGGTTTCAACACTTGCTACTTGGAAAAACCCACAGGCCCCCCCCAAGCGAAAGGCGCTTCATTGGCACTATCCATTAGACAAACCGCACTTCCTGGGAGGCGTCTCCGCCGGCGCCATACGCGAGGGAGACTGGAAGCTGATCGAGTACTTCGACCCGGCAAGGCCGGAGAACTTCGAGCTATTCGATCTGAGCAAGGACCCTTCCGAGGAGAAAGACCTGGCCTCCTCGGAGCCCAAACGGGTGAATGAACTTCATCGTAAATTGGTTTCATGGCGTGAACGGACGGGTGCCCGTATTCCCTCGCGTCCCTTACTTGCGTCCCCCCGCAACCTTCATTTCGGGGAGCATTTCTCGGAAGGTCAAGTTAGTGAGAAATGGTTTTTTCAAAAAGAGTGGCAAGTGGAGGATGGTATCCTACGCCGAAACCAATTTCACGGACAGAACAAGAGGCTTTTCTACAAGGAACCTAATTTCAAAGATGCCTTCATCCGGTTCGAATTCCGATTCGACGGGGCCAGGGATATCCGGCTTGTTACGGGAGCGTCGGGTAATTACAACACGGTCATTCACATTCGCAGGGATCACTTTTTCGTCCAGACCGCGCAGGACGACGGGGGGCCATGGTTTTCGATGCGCCACGGCGAATGCGCCTACGACTTCAAGCCTGGCAAATGGTACGTCATGACGATCGAATTCATCAGGGACCAGGTCGTTGCTCACCTCGACCACGAGCATCTGGTTTATGCCAAGCACCCAATCATAGATCAGGAACGCACCTACCTCGCCCTGCAAGTCGACCAACCCGGTGCATCCTTTGACAACCTTCAGGTATTCAGTGCCAGCCGACACCGCGACCGCGAAGCGAATCTGGCCCATATCGAAAAATCGCGTGGCCGGTTCCCTGTAAAGAAATCCGTTCGGGACGAACATGAAATCCGCAAGAGAAACCTGCACGCCCGCTTTCACCTGGACGATCCCTCCTACCGTAAGCTGGTCGGGGAAATCGAGCGCCTCGATGCCGAAAAGGTCGATCGTTTCCCCGACGCCTTCAGCTCCCACAAGTCTTTTCAGAAGAAGATCCAGAAATTGCGCAAGAAACTTCACCAGGAAGATCCCGTATACAAGAAATCCCTTTTCGCCACCTTCCGGGCAAACCGAGCCTTGGATCAATACCTAGTGGATAAAGATCCCGCCATCGAGAAACAACCCGATACCCGCAAGAAGGCAGCACTCGAAAAAGCACGCAAGAAACACCTGGACGATCCGGCCTACCGCAAACTTGCAACGATCGCCGAGGGTGCCCAAAAGAATCTCGAGCGCGACTACCCCCAGCTCTTCGTGAGTAACGAGGACATAACCGAAAAGCGCAACCAAGCCCGCCAAGCGCTCAAGGAAGATTCCGATTTCAAGAAACTCGTTGAGGCTCGGGGCAACGCCTATCGCACCCAGCAGGAGTATCTTTACCAAAAGGACGAAAAGCTTAAACTTCTGAAGAAGCGTATGGATGAGGAAGAATGATTCCTCTGGATTGAAAATTGCCAGTTCGGATCCTTGACGATAAGGATGAGGGCTACATGGAAGTAATCGAAAGAAACAAGCTCCGCATGAACGAATTGGCGGCAAGCAATCCCCGGCTTGCCAAGCAAGTCGTTGCTCTCGATTGGGACGAACTGGAAGCCGCCTTGGAGGAATGCATTTTCAACAAGGACGAAACCGGTTTGCCCGAAAACTATGGGCCGGCCTCCTGCTTTCCCTTAAACCCCGTGACTCCCGAGCACGAAATCCTCTACGCACAAGCATTTGAACATGGAGAGAGCCTCATCCGGACTGGCAAGACCTCCGCCTTCACCGTAGCCGGTGGCCAAGGAACCCGCTTGGGATACGATGGGCCGAAAGGCACGCTCGGTGTTAGTCCCATCAAAGGGAAACCCCTCTTTCAATTGTTCGCCGAGCAAATCCGTGGGATTTCCGACAAGTACGGGGTGGCCATTCCCTGGTACGTCATGTGCAGCCCATTGAACCTGGAAACCACCATTGCCCATTTCGAGGAGCAAAAGTATTACGGTCTTGGACGGGACAACCTGAAGTTCTTCGCCCAAGGCGTGATGCCTGCAACCGATTTCGAAGGGAACCTCCTCCTTGCCAGCCATGACAGCTTGGCCCTTTCCCCCAATGGACATGGTGGATCCCTCAAGGCCTTGATTGATTCGGGTTCGGTTGCCGACATGGCCGAAAGAGGAATCGAACATGTCTCCTACTTCCAGGTCGACAACCCTTTGGTCAGTGTCGTCGACCCGCTCCTGATCGGGTTACACGACCTGCAGCGTTCGGACATGTCGAGTCGCTCACTGACCAAGACCGGGCCCTTTGAGAAACTGGGCAATTTCGTATCCATTGGCGACCGCGTGACCATTATCGAGTATTCCGACCTCCCCGAGGAAAAAGCTTTGGAGAAGGATTCGAAGGGCCGAATCAAGTACCGGGCGGGCAGTCCTGCCATTCACGTTCTTCGGCGTGACTTCATCGAACAATTTGCAAGTGGCGAAATCAAATTGCCCTACCATCGGGCGGAAAAGAAAGTCGCCTGCCTGAGCGAAACCGGGGAAACCGTCGCTCCCGAAAAACCCAATGCGGTTAAGTTCGAGACTTTCGTCTTCGATGCCCTGCCTCTGGCCAAGAACCCCTTGATTCTCGAAGCTGACCGATTAGAGGAATTTTCTCCGGTAAAGAACATGACGGGTGTCGATTCCCTGGAAAGTTCCCAAGCCGATCAAGTCAAACGGGCCAAGCGCTGGCTTGCAAACGCGGGGCATACTATCAAGGAAGACACCATTGTGGAAATCTGTCCTCGGGCTTTCCCTAGTGAAATAGTTCTTCTTGGCGCTAACTTGGAGAAGTACGATCTCGAGGCTGACTTGATTTATCTGGGATAACGAAACCCGCCCAGATAAAAAATTAGCTACCCTTTTCCGAACTATTCGGATTCGGATTGCTTGAAAAGTCCGCTCTCAATGAAGTGCCGGCAGTGATCAAAGGTATCCTTGCAATTCATGATGAAGGTATGCCCATGATGAAGGAGTATCCAGTCCGCCATCCCATCGAGTTTGGTCGACTCGATGGACACCAGCCCATCATTTGGTTCCGAAAAGGTCAGTCTTTGTCCCTTGTTGCCAGCGATGACTCCGAAAGGAACCGTCGGGACCGGTAGGCCATTGTAGAATTCCTCCTCCGATAGCTTTTGTCCGCTATCGCCGGTAAAGCATCTGTAAAGCAGGTTCTTTTTCAAACGCTTGGCCAAAAGAGCAGGCTGATTGGGAGGGGCGAGCATGACGACCTTTCTTAAACCGTCGGGATATTCCTTTTGAAAGGCATCGCGGATAATGACGTTGCCCAGTGAATGACCGATTAGGTGATAGTTTTTTGTTTTCACCTTTTTCCTGATGAAGTCGATCAGTTGGCTGGATATTTCATCCAGGGTATCGATTGTTTGATTATAAGGAAAATTCACCGTTTGATATCCTGCGGACCTGAACCTTTTGCCCAAAATCAACATGGAAAGTCTAGTGCGACCCTGACCATGTATTAAGACGATTGTGTCATCTTTCTTCACTGTAAATCTTTCAAGCCCATCTGGTTTTGAATCAACGCGACTTCCGGTAACGCATCCGGAAAAAAGAATACCTGCGAGTAGTAAGAATAAGACATGCATCATCGGCTTACCGGAACTTTAGGCAAATCAATTGGATTTCTCAAATAGGCGTTCATCTTGGAAAACCATTGCATTTGCAATCTTGCGCCAAAGGCAAGGAAAAGCTTGATCAATTGTTTGTTCGAACAGATAAAAGAACTATGCTCTGCAAATCTCTAATCTCGATTCTTTCTCTTTTTCTTTTCACATCGCTTTTCGCTCAAAAAGTACAGCCTACCTACAAGCACGTATCCTATGGGTCTCACAAGGATATGGTTCTTAACTTCTGGAAGATCGATTCCTCAAAGCCGACTCCGTTACTCGTCCATATTCATGGCGGAGGATGGCTCGGAGGAAAGAAACACGAGACTACTGGACCTAGTCAGCTCAAAAACGGGTACAGCTATGCCTCGATCGACTACCGTCTGGTTGGTACGGAACTTCTGCCTGCAGCGGTTCATGACGCCGCACGAGCCATTCAGTTTTTGCGAACCAAAGCCAAGGAATGGAACTTTGACCCCAAGCGTATCGCCGTGACGGGTGGTTCGGCAGGAGCTGCATCCAGCCTGTGGCTCGCCTACCACGATGACATGGCCGACCCCAAGAGCAAGGATCCTGTACTCCGCCAATCATCACGAGTCTGTGGGGCCGTCGCCATGGGTGGACAAACCACCCTCGATCCGTTCCTGCTGGAAAAGAAGATTGGCTTGGCTTGCATCCGCCATCCCATGATCTGGAAGACCGTCGGAGCATCTAGCCATGAACAGCTCATGAAGGACTGGGATAAATACAAGGCACTGTCTCTCGAGTGCTCGCCTCTAACTCACGTCACCAAGGACGACCCACCCGTCTGGATACGATACGGCAAGCCCGCCCCCGTTCCTGTGATCAAGGGCGACGGAATCCACCACGCGGGATTCGGACGACTACTCAAAGAGAAGTGCGAAAAAGTCGGAATCAAATGCCACCTCTCGGTCGCCGAAAACGAGCAACCCGAGATGAACAGCGCCGACTTCCTTAAGCAGGTTTTTTCCAAGGATTTGTAAAAAAATCCAGGAAGGCTAAGCTGAAATTGAGTAAATATTCTCGACGACATTTGGATCTGTTTTGATGAACTTGATTACTTTTCAATTCAGTAGTCCTATTAACTCGTACGACGGCTGGTTTTTCTCTACTTTTTTCTTGTCCATCTTCTAACCAAAAACAAACGAAAGATTCCAAGATGTCCATTCACAGATCAGTTTGCCTTGCTCTCCTGCTTCCTTTCTCAAGCCTTTTAGGTGAATTCTCTCTTCCTCCCGTTGAAAAGTCCGTGGAGGACATATCTACGGGACTGAGCGTACCTCCGGGTTTCGAGGTGGACCTGGTCTACAAGGTAGACAAGAAAAAGTACGGCTCATGGATAGCGATGGCCTTTGACGGCAAAGGACGCTTGGCCGTCTCCGACCAGGGAGGTGCCGGCACCTTCTCCATCGAGATTCCAAAGCCGGGCGAGACCTTCGACGAAACCAAGATCAAGAAGCTCAACGTCAAGTCCTCCCAGTGGGGTATGCTCTACGCCTTCGACCACCTTTACATGATGGGCAATCGCGTCTTGAGTCGGGCCAAGGTCCATCCCAACGGCGATCTGGGACCTACTGAAGTCATTGCCCCGATGAATGGTGGCGGCGAACACGGACCTCACTCCATCGTGGTCTCACCGGACGGTAAAAGTCTCTACGTCATAGCGGGAAACATGACTCAACCCCCGAAATACCAAAAGACTCGCATCCGTGACAACTGGAAGGACGACTACCTCCTGCAAAATTATGCCTATGGTCATAATGGCAACGGTAAGGCTCCCGGCGGCTGGGTTCTCAAGGTCAGCCCTGACGGCAAGGAACGTGAAATCTTGAACATGGGCTACCGCAACCCGGTCGACTTTGCCTTGAACCGCGATGGCGAACTCTTCGTATACGATGCGGACATGGAATGGGACATCGGAGCCCCATGGTACCGTCCCACTCGCATCAATCATGGCGTTTCCGGAGGTGAAAGCGGTTGGCGCGCGACCTCCAAGAAGTGGCGGGAATATTTTCCCGACACCGTGGGTACAGTGGTCGACGTCGGACCCGGTTGCCCCACCGGCGTGATCGCAGGCACCAACACAAAATTCCCCACCCATTACCGCGACGCCTTGTTCATATGCGACTGGACCTTCGCCACGATGTATTCCATCCATCTTAAGCCCAACGGATCCACCTATATTGGGGAAAAGCGGGAATTCATCTCCAACAGCAAGGGTTCACTCGCCCTCACCGACGTCGACGTAGGCCCGGACGGCAACATGTATTTTTGCGTCGGTGGACGTGGTGGACAGTCCTCTCTATACCGCGTGTCCTACAAGGGTAAAGCCGACACCTCCCTCTCGAAACTGGATACCACGAGCTCGCACTCAAAGGCCCGCAAGACACGCCATATGCTGGAAGCTTTTCACGGCCATCCCGACCCCAAGGCTATGGAAACCGTCTGGCCATATCTCAACGACGACGACTACCACCTCCGCTACGCCGCCCGCATCGCAATCGAATGGCAGGATCCCAAGACCTGGGCTGGCAAAGCATACTCGGAAAAGGATGACCTCGCGGCCATACATGCCCTGCTCGGCCTCGCCCGCTGTGACCTCGAGGGTAGCTTGGCTCAAAGCGTAAAGCGTCTCATGAAGGTTGACTTCGACAAGTTAGACAAAATGGGCAAGCTCGCCCTTTTGCGCACATACGGCGTCATCATGAGCCGAGGCGGCATGCCGGAAGCTGGGCAAGTAAAGGCAATCGGCGACCAACTGGATCCCTACTTCCCTGCAAAGGACGACAACTTGAATGAAGAACTCTGCCGGGTACTCTGCTACCTGCAGCACCCCTCGGTGGTGGAGAAGACCGTTGCCCTCATGCAAACCACCAAGGCCAAGGTGCCCGACTTCGACGCCGAGGTCATGAAGCGCAACCGTGGCTATGGCGGCAAAATTCTCAGCTCGATGGAATCCAACCCCAATATCCTCAACATTCACTTCCTCTTTTGCCTGAAGGACGTCCAGGAAGGCTGGTCTATGGACGACCGTAAAGTCTACCTCGCCGAGTTGAAAACCCTTATGGCCAAGAAGGGTGGCAACATGTTCACCGGCTATATCCAAAAGATCAGGGATTCCGCTATCGCTTCGGTGCCCGAAAAGGATCGGCCTTCTCTCCAATATCTAATGGGCGACATCAAAAGTATAGATATCTCCAAATTGCCCAAGGCAAAGGGCCCCGGCGTAGTCTGGACTGTCGATGACGCCTTGAAAATGCTCAAGGAAGAACCGCTTGCCGGCCGAAGTCTCGCCAATGGTAAAAAGATGTTCTCGGCAGGCCTCTGCGTTGCCTGTCACCGCTTTGGGGCGGAAGGCGGTGGCATCGGCCCCGACTTGACTAACTTGGCCAAGCGCAGCGATTACAAGTCGATCCTCGAATCGACCTTGCAGCCCAACTTGGTGGTGTCCGACCAGTTCGAGCAACACGAGTTAACGATGAAGGACGGTTCCGTGGTTTTAGGCCGCATCGTGGTGGATGAGAAAGACGCCTATTCCCTCGTCCAGTCCGGACTCGAGCCCTTGAAACTCAAGAAGGTCAGCAAAGCGGGGGTTGCTTCCAAGAAAGCCTCCAAGCTTTCCATGATGCCTCCCGGCTTAGCCAACTCGATGAATGCGGATGAACTGAAGGACCTCGTGGCTTACTTCGTTTCCCAAGGAAACAATCGTCATCCGGTTTACAAAAGACCCAAGTCCACGAAGAAACTGGATATCGAGATCATCAGCGCAATCTATGGGGAGGAAGGAAACTCCAAGAGGAGCATGGACGTCGGCAAGAAGATCCAGCAGTACTTCGACGCCCGGGAATACGAATTCGAAATCTCCAATACCTTTGCGGGAAGAGACCCAGCCGGCGGCACCGTGAAAGTGCTCCTCCTCAAGTACAAGTTCAACGGCAAGACGATCAGCAAGAAGATCAGGGAAGGCGGCCTCGTTTCCTTCTACGAATAAGCAGCACTTCTGCCAATGCTTTGTTCAATTTTTCTGCTTCGGAAATGGATTAACTGCAAACACTCCTACCAAGAGCCTCCCAAGTAGGGGGATAAGTTTAGAATAAGATTTGGCAGTCCCGGAGAGCCTTAACCAACATTGCCCCCTGACCAGGCATGAGAGAGTTGCGATCGATCCAAAGCCTCTTCAACCTCGTCAACCTCGTGAGCGGGGTTAGGTCGGAGATTCGGTTTCCGACAAGGTACAGCTTCTCTAATTTCGTCAAACTTGCCAGTGCTTCGATGTCGATGATTTTGTTACCCCAGCAGTGTAGCTCCTTCAAATTCGTCATCCCTATCAGTGGAGAGAGTTCGGTGATCTGATTGCTGCCGAGTTTAAGTACTTCCAACTTCGTGAAGCCCTTAAGAGGCGAGATGTCCGTGATTTGGTTGCGACCAAGGTCGAGTTCCACCAAATTCGCCAACCCCGACAGCGGTGCGATCTCCTTAATTTCGTGATTGTCGAGATACAGCTTCTTTAACCCCACCAATTCCTTCAGTGGCGAGATGTCGATGATTTTATTGCTGCCCCTCCCAGTAAGGAAAAGCTTGGTGTCCCCACTCTCCTGAGCCTTCATTATTTTGGTGAGAGCTTCGACGCCACCGTAGGGTTCGAGGTCAGTTCCCCATTTTTCCTCAGCCTTGAGTTGAGCAAGATTAAACTGCTCTCCGTCTTTGTAGTTTGCACGCTTGGAGCCTCCTAGATGCCCATCCTTGTACCTAACTACAACCCCATTCCCGTTCTTCAAGTTGGTTTCGGGACACTTCTCACCATTATGCTTCCAGGCAACGGCAGTGGAAAGCTTGCCGGACTTGTATTTGCCTTCGAGCTGTAATTGCCCGTTTCTGTACCAAAAAAAAGCCAAGCCATCTGCTTTCCCGTTCTTTAATTGAGCCAGACTTTGCAATTGCCCGTTTGGTCTGAAGTATAATTTCTTCACCCAACCAGAATAAGGGGTTTGCTGGAGGGAACCATAAGCAACGTAAGCAAGCCTTTTTTAGTCGTTTCCCTCATGTCTTATTTTTGGTGAATCGATGGCTTCCTCGATAATTTCATCTAGATTTGATATAGATTTGATCAGGCTGTCCGACTCCTCGAAGAATTGAGTGTTCGCATTTGTCTTTAACGGAGCTTCGTCGTCGGCTTCTTTTTTACTTCGCACGACGAACGTCCCTTCGTATCCCCTGTATACTTTGATGCCGTCCTCGTAGGTACTTCTACCATTCGCCACCACGCCGAATGAATAGCTTAGCCAAACCCCATTCCCGTTCACGACGTTGGTTTCGGGGCACTTATCCCCATTCGGCTTCCATACAACTACAGTCACGAGCTTGCCATCCTTGTAGCTTGATTCCGACTTCTTCTGCCCGTTCTCGTACCAACCAGCCCAAAGTCCGTCCCGTTTGCCGTCCTTGTAGTTTCCTTCACTCTCCTTCTGTCCGTTCTCGTGCCACCCTGCCGAAAGCCCCTCGGGCTTGCCGTCCTTTATTTGCGAGACTGTTGTCCTCCCATCTTCAACATACTTAGACCACCCCGTATATGGAGTGATTTTGTTGGGCAGAAAATAAAGTTCTTCGCCTTTCTTGCCCCTTACCGACAATACTTCTCCATTTTTTAAGGCAGTCATCATTTCATTTCGAATCCGCTCGGTCAAAGAAAGTTCAAATGCCCAACTCTCCCACATCGCCTCGTCGATGATCTTGTTGCGGGTTTCATTATCGTCCAAATCAATCTTAACGATTTCCGGAGACTTGGCGGGAGAGGTTTCACCGGACTTCGGCTTGGATTCGGCTTGGGCCTCATTCTTTTTGGAGTCCCGAACGGTTTCGTTGCTGCCGAAAAGCCAAATGATCAGACCTGTCACCAGCAGTGCGGCTATCCATCCGATGCTCGACCACAAGATGACCTTTTTTTTCTTTGAGGCGCGATTGGAAGCCTCATCAGGCGCTGGTTGTAGCTCTACTGTCTGCTCATGGACATCTTGATCCTCTCTTGGCACTGCCGGGGATTGCGTAGCGACGGGCTTCTCCATACCGGCGAATCCCGGAACCTCTGCTATCGTGTCCCAGTTCCGGCTGTCATGACAAGCACGATCAGTCGTGGCGAAATTGCCTTGCTTGACGTACTGGCGCAACTGCACCAGCGTAAAGGGACCGTACCGCTTGCCGTCTTTATGGACAAATACCTTCATCTAGACTAGTTAGCCTCTATCTATCAGCGAGGTAGCCAATAGAAGCGAAAGTAATTTATTCATGGCCTTACCTTAGCGCCTCGTAGTGCCTTCGCCCATTACAATTTTGGGCAAAGTTTCGAACTACCCATGCCAACCGCCCGATCAATTATTCTCAGGTAAGGCAAAGGCAACTAGGCTGCCGCCTTTGGGCCGGCCAGACTTCCCGCCACCCGCGGAGATCACAACGAATTGTCGACCCTTCACCATGTAGGTACTGGGTGTAGCGTTGCCGCTGAAGGGCAACTTTGCTTGGAAGAGCGTCTTGCCGTTCTCCTTGTCGAAAACACGGAAAGTTTCGTCCGCCGTCGCCCCTATGAAGATCAAGCCGGATGCGGTCACCAAGGGGCCGCCGTAGTTTTCAGTTCCCGTCGGCGGTATGCCCCGGGCAGTGAGTTCCGGGTACTCGCCGAGGATCACCTTCCATTTGATTTTGCCTGTGTTGAGGTCGAC
Organism: Opitutia bacterium; assembly: GCA_002730975.1. Taxonomy (GTDB): domain Bacteria; phylum Verrucomicrobiota; class Verrucomicrobiia; order Opitutales; family Seribacteraceae. The sequence continues at coordinate 2,445 of PCBO01000014.1, read as the reverse complement.
TGCGTTCAAAGTTCCCCAAGGCGGCTTGATGGCAGGATATCCTTCGGGATCCAGCCAACGGCGGAAGCCACCGAATGCATAGGACGGTGGTTGTTTTTTGTCTGCCTTCAGGTTAGGCGCTTCCGGCTCGGGTCTTGTGGCGTCGGACTTCTTGTAATTCAAGACGTAATCGAGGATGGCGGCTCGCTTAGCTTCGGGCATGGTGGAGTAACCAGGCATGCGACCACCGCCTTGACGCGTGATCCGATCGATTTCGGCCCGGGTCTTCCGCTCGCCGATGCCAAGCAAGGGCGGAAAGCCCGCCTGCAGGTTCCCTTTGCGGTCCAATCCGTGGCAGGCGCCGCAAGAGATCTTGTAGTCGCGTTCGCCGCGGACCAACTTGGAACCGTCTGACTTGCGGGTTTCGATCATCTGCAACAACCAAGGCATTTCGTTGATGTTCACGTAATATATGCCTTCAGGATCCGCGGCTCCACCGCCCCATTCCATTCCGCCGTCATAGCCCGGAAACATTATCGTTTCATTCAGGCTGGGGGCAGGAAAGGGCCCGAAGTTGGGCGATGCCTTGATTCGGTCCAGGGTAAGCTGATGAGTCTGCGGTGAAATGTTGGAGGCATCCGCCTCGGTGTATTTCTGGCGCATCAATGGCGGAGGCTTGGTCGGGAACGGTTGGGTCGGCCAGGCCTTTTCGCCCTCCAGATCAGAAGCCTGAACCGGGCGTTCCTCGATAGGCCAAAGCGGTTCTCCGGTTACACGGTTGAAGACGAACAACAAGCCGTGCTTCGTACCCTGCGCCACCGCATCGATCTTTTTTCCTTTGTGGGTAACTGTCAGTAATACCGGCGGGCAAGGCAGGTCCTTGTCCAACAGGTCGTGATGCACGATCTGGAAGTGCCAGATTCGCTTTCCAGTCGCCGCATCCAAGGCAAGCACACAGTTGGCGAACAGGTTCTCTCCGTGCCGCCGTCCACCGTAGAAGTCGGGTTCGGCGGTCTTTGTCGCGACATAGACAATGCCACGCTTCTCATCGAGCGACTGACCGCACCAGGGCATCAGGCCGGTGGCTGTCTTGTGCGCGTCCTTGGGCCAAGTGTCGTAGCCCACTTCACCGGGTCGGGGAATTAAGTGGAAGATCCAGCGTTGGTCGCCGGTCCGAACGTCATAAGCCCGCACCGCTCCCTTGCCTCCAACGCCCCCCACGATTACAAGGTCCTTGTAGACCACGCCCGGTGTGTTCAAGCCCGAACCAAGCTTGATCGATCCTTCCTTTCCAAAATCCTTGATCACCTTGCCTGTAGCAGGGTCCAAGGCAAAGAGCATCCCGGCCACCCCGGTCAACAAGCGCCGCTCGCCTCCCTTCTCGTTTTCCCAATAGACCAAGCCCCGCTGCCGGGCACGTCCTTTGCCGGAACCGTCCTTGGCGGGGTCCCAAGTCCAGCGTGCCTCGCCGGTCGCGGCATCCAGGGCCACCACCTTTCGCGAGGGCGTTGGGGTATACAGTACCCCATCGACGATCAAATTGTTCGCCTGATACTCCGCCTTGTCTCCGGTTTCAAAAGTCCAGGCAATCTTCAGTTGCGATACATTACTACGGTTGATCTGCTTCAAGGAGGAATACAGGTTGCGTCCCTTGCCTCCGAGATAGACGCGCCAATCAGAATTTTCCTTGGCATCCACCGCTAAAGCGTCGACGACGAGGAATAGAAGGATGGAAGATATGCAAGTCGTCTTTATAAGCATCTTCGCAACTTGGATTCTTCGTTGCATCGAAGCAAGTTCAGACCATGCGAAACTGATCTAACTTTTAATTAAGCGCGACTACCCTCTGGCTGCGACGGCCTTCCAGACTAGGCCGAAGGCGATCAGGCCTAGGCCAGTCAGAATAATGCGCCACTCCACGAAGAAGGCTAACGACAAGCAGGACAGTAAACCGAGATAGGAGATCCAAGCGGGATACAAACGTTCCTTTGGTTGCAAGCGGATGGCGCACAGATTCGTGACGGCATAATAGATCAGGACTGTGAAGGCACTGAAGCTCCAAGTGAGTTTCACGTCGCCGATACAGACCAGTCCTCCGATCACCGCCGCAACCAACACCGTGGCCACTGCGGGCACCTTGGTGGATTCCGTCACTCGAGCGGTTGCCTCGGGCAGATCTCCCCTGCGCCCCATCGCCAAGGCCACCCGAGATAGTCCAAGCAACAAGTTGAGCAGGACGCTGACCAAGGCTAGGGCCGCCCCGGCAGTCAAGGCGATGCCCAAGACAGTTCCACCCATTTTTTCGGCTACAAGGGCGAGCGAATGAAAGCCTTGGCCATTGGCATGTGCAAGACTGACTGCACTGACGCCAAGGTAAAGCAAGGTGCTCAAACCTAGGGTGAGGATGATCGCCATGGGGATGGTGCGGCGCGGCTCCCGAACTTCCTCCCCCAAGGTCGCGATGCG
>PCBO01000013.1 GCA_002730975.1 Opitutia bacterium | reverse complement strand
GGCAATTGGTACGTCATCCCCGCCGGCAGGCGCCCCGCCGCCCGCTCCGATGCAGTAAGCTTATTGCAGAAAGAAGTCACCTCCGTCCAAGACACCTTCTCCACAGGACGGTCCCCTCCCTTGAAATAGCTCGGGTTGCTTCCCATCACCTTCTCCCATTGCGACTGCGTCACCTCGTGCTTGCCGAGGTAGAAACCTTGCGTCAAAGTCACCGTGTGAGGAGTCTCGCGGCCCTGACGATACTTCTCGGACGACGGGCTTCCCATCTCGAAAGTTCCCGACTTCACCCACAGCATCTCGAGAGACAGGTCGGGTATGGTGAAAGGCTCGCCTTGCGTGACAAACGGTTTCTCAGATTCTTTCGAATCGGTGGAGGGTGATTGGACTTCCTCCCCGCAACCAATCAACAGCAGAGCGACGAGCATAGCGAAAAATAGATTCTTCATGCTGCTATTGTAGACCCTTGCGATTGATTCGCCCATTACAAGTTTTTATTGATTTTATAACGGGGTAGCAAGCTAAGGCAAAGAGTGAGGAATTCAAGCATTCAGTAGTTTCGAACGATAGTGGGTTCTCTCGACCAGAACAGATAGACGGGGAATTTTATAGTCTCGAGTACGAAGGCGGCAATCCCCCTGTCTGAAGTCCACCAGTTACCGGAGTCAAATACCTCGTTGGATGCTGCTGCCACTTGTACATCGATGCCACTCCGGTCGAAAACCTTTTCGAATGCCAGCAAAGCCCTGCGGGTATGAAAACCATCGGTGACTATAATGATACGTTCCCATTGTCTCTCCTTTGCAAAGACCAGCGCATCCGCAGCTTCATCAAAGGTGGAAGTGGCGCCATCTTCTATTGAGGGGATCACGTCAAAGGTGGCATTCGTCTCCTTGCCTTCGACAAACTTGGTGGCAAATTCCAAGTTTGAAATTACGAGATGCTGATATTCGGGTGCAACCGACTTCTGATCCGTAAGAAAGAGTGAAGCGGAATAGCCATCTTTCCACATTTCCAAAGCCTTCGGCACTCGAGTGAGCTTCCCTCCGGAAAGGATGACGATGGCGTCCGCTCCCTTGGTCGCGGTATCCTTGATGAACCAATTGGCGTAACTCGTAAGCAGGGAGGCTCGAAACAGAAAAGCTGAAAAAAAGAACAAGCAGACCCCACCGAGAATCCACCAACGTCGACGCAAATTAAACCATTTTCCTTTCTCCTTCGACATGTATCAAACAGATTGAAACAGCTAAAACTAGACTTGGAACGCCCCTTCGATTTCCACGGTGACATCGCCCGGAAGCGAACCCATTCCCACGGCGCTGCGAACGCCCACTCCCAGATCTTCTCCCCAGAGATCGCGAAAGAGTTCGCTGCATCCGTTGATGACTTGGGGGTGCTGCTTGAAATCCGAGGTGCAGTTCACCATACCGAAAAGCTTCACCACGCGCTTAATGCGATCGAGCGAACCGAGATTGTCTTTTGCCGTAGCGAGTATGCACAGGCCGACTTGTCGAGCGGCGACTTGGGCGGCCTCCAAATCCACCTCACCCCCCACCCTGCCGGTAAGCATGGAGCCATCGGGCAATACGGGAACGTGCCCGGAAAAGAGGGCTTGGTCGCCCACCACAAGCATGGACTGGTAGACGCCGCCCTTGGGAGAAGGGGGCGGCAGCGTTAGGTTCATTTCGGCAAGTTTGGCTTCGATGCTCATAAGTAAGGTTCTCTAGGATTGGCTGTATGGTGAAAAGGTAACAGGTTGTCGTAATTTCCTTTGCATCCTCAAGAAATCATTTCTTGATTGCGAGTCGAACTTCTTCTTGAAAGAGAGTCGCTTGTTGCAAGCGCTTCCACTAAGCATTCACGAAAAGATCAATGAAAGCCTTACAACTTACAGCTCCAAAAGAATTCAAAGCCATAGAGATCGACGAGCCCGAACAACCGGGTCCGGGGCAAGCTCTTATCCGAACTTCGCGAATGGGAATTTGCGGAACCGACGTGAGTTGCTACCTGGGTAAATTTCCGTTCTTCGATTACCCGCGCATCCCCGGGCACGAACTGGGAGTAGAAGTAGTTGCCGTCGGCGAAGGGGTCGACAACGTCAAAGCTGGCGACCGATGCAGCGTGGAACCGTACTTGAATTGCGGGAAATGCCACGCATGCTCAAAGGGCCAAGTCAACTGTTGTGAAAACCTCAAGGTGTTTGGGGTNATGATGAATGGTGGCCTTTGTGAAAGATCACTCATTCGGGCCGACAANCTGCATCCGTCGGATAAGCTAAGCTACGAGCANCTNGCGCTGGTNGAGACTCTCGCCATCGGTTGCCATGCCACGGACAGGGGCGCTCCGGAAGAGGGGCAACACGTGTTGGTGATCGGGGCNGGCCCCATCGGGCTCGCCACCATAGAGTTCTCGCTTCTCACGGGTGCTGAAATGACGATAATGGATATGTCGGAGGAGCGACTGAATTTCTGTCGAGACAACTACGGGATCGAAAACCTAGTGACCTTCAAGGGAGACGGTTCCGAACTCGATCGGATTAAGGAGATAACGAACGGCAACCTCTTCGACGTTGTGACCGACGCCACGGGCAACAACCGATCCATGTCCAGCGCTCTCGAATACGTAGCCCATACGGGCTCGCTCGTATTCGTCGGGATCACAACACAGGAAGTCTCCTTCGTCCACCCCGCCCTGCATCGGAAGGAGATGAACCTTCTCGCCTCCCGCAATGCCCTGCCCGGTGATTTCCCGAGGATCATCGGCCTCATCGAGGACGGAACCATAAACACCGATCCGTGGATAACTCACCGCGTCCCCTTCGACGAAGTCGCCGAACGTTTCGACTCCCTCACCAGACCCGAAACCGGAGTGCTGAAAGCCATCATTGAAGTAACGGATTAATCGGGAATAATGGAGGAGATATTCTTTTTGTGAAAGCACTCTCCCTATTGCTTACAATCCTTCTTCCCGTTCTGCTCCCGGCAAAAGCGGGAGAGGCAAAAGTCTTTGCCGAGCACAACTTGGTCGCTTGGTGCATCGTTCCCTTCGACGCCAAGAAACGAGGACCCGCCGAACGAGCGGATATGGCCAAGCGTCTGGGATTCACTAAAATCGCCTACGACTGGCGCGGCGAACACGTCTCCACCTTCGAACAGGAGATTCTCGAGTACAAGAAGCGCGACATCGAGTTCTTCGCCTTCTGGAGCTGGCACGCCTCATTCGAACCGCTCATCAAGAAGCACGGAATAAAACCGCAAATCTGGAAAACCCTCGGTTCGCCCAAGGGCGCTACTCAAGAAGCCAAGGTGTATGCCGCGGCCAAGTCCATGCTTCCGCTAGTAAAGAAGTGCGAGCTACTTGGGCTCAAACTGGGGCTCTACAACCACGGAGGTTGGGGAGGCGAACCCGCCAACTTGGTCTCGGTGTGCCAAGAGCTTCACGAGCAAGGCCACAAGAGAGTAGGCATCGTCTACAATTTCCACCATGGGCACGGACACGTGGACGACTTCAAGGAGTCTCTTCAAACAATGAAGCCTTATCTGCTATGTCTCAACCTCAACGGCATGTCCGGGAAAAATCAACAGTTCCAAAAAATTCTCCCTATTGGTCGAGGAGCAAACGAAGCGCAAATGCTGAAGGTGATTCTCGAGGTCGGTTACGAAGGCCCAATCGGAATTCTGGGTCACGTTGCCTCAAGAGACGTGGAAATCGTCCTAAGGGAAAACTTAAAGGGTCTACGCGAATTGACAGGCAAACTGTAGCTATTACAGGCCGATGGCTAAATCCGAAACGAACATCACTTCACTCCATTGCGAGCGAGGTGGTTCTCGAACCAAGCGTTGACGGCGCCTTTTCGGACGGCGGGATGATAGGAAGCCTCCTTCGCGGGAAGCTCTCGGCGAAAACGTTTCAGCAGAGGAATTAGCTTTTTCCGAGAAGCCAAATTCGTCCACTCGTTCGGATCCGTTTCGTGGTCGTACAGTTCCTCAGAACCATCTTCGAATCGCAAATAATGATAGCGTTCGGAACGCAAGGAGTGGTTGCCACGGGCGTAAGTGGTCAGAGTGGAAAAACGCCACTCCCCGTTGGGTTTCCGCATAAGCGGGACGAGGCTTTGACCTTGGTTGTTCGCCTCGACGGGTAACCCGCAAAGGTCAAGCAAGGTCGGATAGATATCGATTAGTCCGACCGGCTTCGAGCAAAGGAGTCCCGACTTCCCTAACTTTTCGCCTTGCGACTTGGCGGGCACGAAAGCGAGCGGCACACGAGTCGACTCCTCCCATAGGCTGTGTTTGCTCACTCGATCCTTCTCCCCGATGTGATAACCATGGTCGCTGAAGAGGACGATGGCGGTATTGTCGGCATGGGGACTGTCATCCAATGCATCGAGGACGCGACCTACCTGGTGATCAACGAATGCAACGCATGCCAAATAAGCTTGGACGCACTTGCGAAACTGTTCGCCGTCGTTCTTTTGTAGAAAATCAAGCTTGGGATATTTCGGAAGTTCATGAATCAACCGACTGATTTCCGGAACGTCGTTCAGGTCGTCTGCGCGAACGGCGGGAAGTAGCGTTTCATTCAAAGGAAATGAATCAAACCAATGTTGGGGAACATAAAAAGGTACGTGAGGACGAACGAAACCAACAGCCAAGAAGAAAGGCTTTTCACTCTGCTCTCCGAGACGTTCGACGGCCCAAGTTGCGACCTTATGGTCAGTCATGTCCTCGTCCCGTTCGGGAAAAGCGCCCCAATCAGTCTGAGTGCCGGTCCATGGTACTTCAGGCAAGAAATAATTAAAGCGCTTTCCATCGGGGGGCTTGGGACCGGAACCTGAAAATTTCCCCCCGTAGGATTCAAAGAGCTTCTTGTCGGAATATCCATGCCCGATTTTGCCCACGCCCAATGTTCTGTAACCATTTTCCCCAAAATACTGGGGTAACATTCGGCCATCGAAAAATTTATCATCCTTCTCCATCGCCTTACCTCCGGGCTGTTGGTACAGGCCAGTTTGGTGGGGATAATAACCGGAGAGAAAGGAAGCTCGCGAAGGGCCGCAAATGGGACCTTGGCAATGAGCATTAGTAAAAAGCATTCCACGCTTGGCCAGCCGATCAATGTTCGGCGTGCTAGCCTGAGGGTGACCACCCAAGCAACCGACCCAGTCGTTGAGATCATCGATTGCGATGAAGAGCATATTGACCTTTCCGGGGATCCCAAAGCAAAAGGAAGTCGAGAGGCTCAATAAGAGAAAAGCCATGGAGGTGAATTGGAAAATACTCATCGCAAAATATTCAAGGCAGAAGAAAGAAGAGAAATGTTCAATATCAATCCTCAAGCAGTTTGAATAATTCCAATATTTCCGGCGGCAAATTCGGGGTTGCTCCAGGTTGGCTGGCAACAAATGCACCATGCTGATTAGCCATATCGAGTGAGTTCTGCCATGACCTACCCAATAGACGAGCGGTGAGCAAAGCGGCGGTACAGGCATCGCCGGCTCCGACACTATCTGCATTCTCTGCAAGAGGAAAACTAGCTGAAGCTCCCTCTACCCAACCTTTGCTCGTAAAGGCGGCAGTCCCCCTTTTTCCCCTAGTGAAAACCACTCCTTCAAGGTCATACTTCTCACAAATGGCTTCAGATTGTTCCGAGGCATTGCCGCATGGTAAATCAAGAAGAGAGGCTACGGTTCCAATCTCTTCGTCATTAAGTTTAACCAAATTCGCAACCCGACAGCCCTCATCGAGAATCTGCCGAGTAAAGAGATCCATTCGCAAGTTAACGTCGAAAATCTTCAATGCCTTACCAGCCTCCGACAAGAACGCTTGAGTAGCCTCATGAGAAACGGGATGACGTTGGCTCATGCTACCGAAACTCACCGCATCGCAAACGGCAGCAAGGTCAGCTTCATGCTCAGTAAACTTGAGAAAATCCCAAGCCGTGTCTTGGACGATCTCGTAACTTGGAGCTCCCTCAATGAAACTTACGAGGACTTGCCCGGTAGGTTTCTCCTGATCAACCTGTACGAACTCCAAAGGCAGATCTCTATTGTCGAATTCATTTTGCAAGCGTTTGCCCAGATCATCATTTCCTATTCGGCTGAGCAGGACTCCACGACCGCCTAAAGGAAGCTGCAACTGATGAGCTTGAACAGCGACGTTAAGTGAAGTCCCTCCCAACACTTCTTTGTCAGGAAAGACGTCAAAAACAGCTTCGCCAAGACCTACTATCGTAAAAGGTTTCGTCACAAAAAGGCTTCAGTTTTTCTTAGTGATATTACCGGCAATCAATCTCACCAGAAATTCATTCAATCCACATTGCTTGTTTTTCATTTTGGCAATTACAGGATTCTTTAAATCAAGCGCCGAACTCACGCCAAAGGTTCAGCGAACCATTTCCTCAAACTGTCCAGAGAAACGTCGGTCAAAGTAGAGACAACCCTCTCGGCTCTAGACAACTTGGATGCATCGTGCATCACATCCACTCCAATTACGCGTAGACCTGCTCCTAGAGCGGAATCTATTCCATTGGGTGAGTCCTCGATGGCAAAGCAAGCGGATGGTTCGACACCCAAATCTTCCACAGCTTTGGAGTAGGTAATCGGATGGGGCTTTGAGTGGGCTACGTCACCGGATGTCACAATTGTTTGAAAGAGTCCTGCCAAGCATCCACCACCAAGGACACGAAAAGCTGCATCCACGTCGGATCGTCGGGAACCCGTGGCCAAACCAATGGGCAATTCTTCAGCGACCCTCTCGACCAGATCAATCGCTCCCGGCATAGGGTTAACCTCTTCTGCGATTAGACGGGCATAGGCAGTCGCCTTAAGCCGTGACCATTCCTGAAAAAGTTCCTCGTCGTACGACATGTCAGAAAAAGCCGCCATTCTTCCCATGGCAAAGCGCTCGTCGCTACCCGTACATTGCTCAAGGAAGACTTGATAAGAGACTTTCATATTCTCACCCATAGCCTCGCAGATGGAACGGTAATGGATCATCTCGCTCTCTATGATGACNCCGTCCATGTCGAAGACAACAGCTTGTAGTTCGGAGCTNATGTTCGTCACCTCTTAGGCTTCAACTGGTTGAGGTAAAGGATNGTNTCGACCATATGTCGGGCTTNCTTGGCACTGTGCTGGGGGTGTGGCAACATGGGAATTTGCCCCCATACGCCGACGCCTCCCTTGAGCACCTTTTGGGTCAAGGTCTCGGCGGCGTTGGGATCCGCCTTGTACCGTTCGGCGATTTGAAAGTAAGTGGGAGCCACGAAAGTACGGGTCCACTGGTGGCAGTTGAGGCAATCGCTCTTGTGCATCAACTGGTAGCCTGCCCAAGCTTCCTTCGATTTCTTGAGTTGTCTAGGGGGAGCCTCCAAGCCCATGACCAACCCGGGGGCAATGGCACCCTCAATCGCCCCCTTGTTCTCAAGTCGCACGAGAGTGCCTTTGTCGTCCTTGGTGTAATAGAGCACGTGCAGGCGTCCCTTGGGTCCGATCTTGAGGTTGGTGGGTTTACCGAGGCGCAAAGTGGGAAGCACCGGAAGTATTTCTTCTATTTCTCCCTTGTCGTCGAGTTTCACAGCCTTCACCCAACCTCTGGAATACTCGCCGATGAGCCAGCACCCGTCAAACCGATCGGGCAAACCGAGCTTCTTGGAATAGGTGTTGTTCTTGCGAAAGATCGGGCCTGCGATGGCCGACTCGCCGCCGCCGCCAAACTCGGGAAATTCCTTTTGGTTGCCTTCGTACCAAATGAGAGGCGGTTGAGCGGGCGGCAGTTCCCGAATCCCGGTGTTTCCCTTGTGCAAATTGAGCGGTGCCTTGGGATCGATGACCGGCCCGCCCTTCTTGGTCTCGTGGTCGTAGTGAGTGAAAGGTTGTTGGTCGGCAATGACAAGAGGATAACCATAAAAGCCGGGCCCCTTGGCTAAGTTGAACTCATCGTAACCGAGAGGAATTGTCTTTTTATCGAGCTTGGTGCCGGGCACCCAGTTGTTGGGCGGACCATTCTCTCCCCACAGCAACCAGCCGGTCTTTTGATCGACGTGGATGCGAAACGGATTGCGCAATCCCATGATGTAGATTTCAGGAAGTGTCTTCGGAATGCCCGGGGGGAACAAGTTACCTTTCGGGATTTCGTACCCACCTTCCTTGGTGGGTCGTATGCGAAGAATTTTGCCACGCAAGTCATTGCTGTTGGCCGAGGTCTTGGAGGAGTAAAGGTATTCCGAGCGTATCTGGTTATCGCCCACCGACAGGTAGAGCAAACCATCGGGACCGAAGGCAATGGATCCCGACTCGTGGATGCGCTTGACGGAGTCGGCCCGTATTTTCAGCAATACTTTCTCGGATGCAGAGTCGATCTTGTCGTTATTGAAAACGAAACGGCCCAGTCGATGCTCGTAATGGGACTTGTCCCCTTCGACAGGCACCGTGTGCTGCAAATAGATCCACTGGTTTTGTTCGAAGTTAGGGTCCAAGGCGATGCCGATCAATCCGGCCTCACAGCGCGTATCTGATTTAAGGTCGATCAATTCAATCAATTGCCCGGACTTCTCGGGTGAAAAGAGCTTCACCTTTCCCGGCCGCTCCGCAATGAAGACCCGCCCGTCGGAGGCAATCGTCATCTCCATGCCTTCCCGGAGACCAGAGGCAAGCAAACTGAGCTCCAATTCGGGATCGGTCGCCAAGTTGGGGTTCGACGCCGCCTCAAGGGTCAAGGCGCAAAGCACGAGGATTCTCTTGATCATTTCTCCTTCGATCGCTCGATTTCGTCACCGATGCCATTGCCGTTCTTGTCCGTCACGCGGGAAAGCGGATTGTTCACGACGGCCTGCCAGGCAATCTTCCGAAACACATTGTCTAGCTCGGCGGAAAGCATCTTTTTCGGTGGCCTCCGCGTGATCGGCTCAGGCGATTTTTCATACAACGCCGCATAGAAGACATAGCCCTCCAGCCATTCCATGCCTTTGCCCAAGTGCCCACCGTCACTCCAAATGGAAGGGGTTTTGCCATCGACCCTTCGATTGAGCCCTTTGATTCCGGGTAACTTCCCTTCGAAATAAAGTTCAAGGGCTGCTAACATCGCCTCGTTCGTAGGCAAGATATGAAACTTGCCAGGGTAACGCTCATCGATTTTCGACACCAGTTTGGTGGTGACCGCCCGGCTTCGTTTCTTGGCAAAGGCGCGATAGTTCTCGATGCGTGGCTCACTGTCGCCCTCAGCAAATCCGTGAGCCCACTGCGGCCAACCGTTGAAGCAGTAGAACTTCATCTTCGGGTTGTACTTGAGGCAGAAATCAATCCACCCAAAGTAATACTCTGGACGGTCATTGGTATAACCACCCCACAACATGACGTCCCATTGGCCAGACGTGATAGCAGCCATACATACAGGAAAAGGTTTGCCTTGGCCGGAAAGAATACCGTTTTCCAATTCCCACATCATGCGGGCGCCGCCCGCTTCTCCTCCGCGAGTGTTGAGTCGCATGCGCTGCTCGAGACCGGCCGCTCGGGCAATGTGCGGAAGGGTGCCGTAACCCGGTCTCATCCAACTGTGCCCGGTACCAACGATCCGCAATCCGCTGCCTTTGGGATAGCCTGAAGGCTCCTGGTTGCTTCCGTTCTTTCTCCGAAGAGGCATCGCTCTGATCTCCTCGGGCTTCATTAGGTAAGTCGCCCCGCGAATGGAGGGATGGTCGTCATGCCCGAACCCGAGCCAAGTGTCGGGCACACGCTGACTGGTTCGATGTTTGGGTTGCGGTCGTTTGAATTGAGATTCTTGGACAGCTTCTGGCCTGGATGCCTCTTGTGCTGAGGCAAACAGCCCCACCGACCAGAAGGCGAAGCAGAAAAGCAACGTTTTCATTTTATGAAAAGAGTTCGGCCACCGGTTTTGCCCGACTTCCTCCGACGAAGAAGGGACGCCCCGAAGAGGAAAGGACTTCTTTCTTAAGAGGCAGACCGGCAGCCCATCCGATGGTGGCATGCAAATCGTGAACAGTTACCGGATTTTCGGGGTAAGCACCCTCCTTGTCACTCGAACCATATACGTATCCGCGCTTCACACCACCTCCGGCAAGCACCGAACAAAAGCAGATAGGGTAATGACCTCGGCCATTTCCATTGAATTGCGGCTTCCGACCGAACTCGGTAGCCAAAACCACCAAAGTGCTGTCCAGTAACCCGCGATTATCCAAGTCTGTAATCAAAGCTGCGTAGGCTTGATCGAAGGAGGGACTCAGATCCTCCATTTCACTCTGCAGGTTGTTGTGCATATCCCACCCATCGGTCGCCACTTCCACGTATCGAACGCCCGTTTCCACCAAGCGGCGGGCAAGAAGACAACCTTGTCCGAATTTGCTTAGACCGTACTTCTCGCGCATGGCGGTCGACTCCTTTCTCAAATCAAAGGAATCCAAATCCTTGCTTCGAAGGAGGCGGAGGGAGTTATCGTAGAACTCGCGGTATGACTTGACGTTCTGATCAGGGTAACGGAAGGAGAAGAAAGAACTGAGCTTTTCCGACAAGGCCAATCGGTCTCCGAGAGCTTCGCTGCCTCCTCTGGTCTTGATGTTTCTCAGGCCCTTGTCCGGATTGAGAATCGGTATGGGGCTGAAGGCGGTTGGAAAAAAGCCGTTTCCGTACCTTGGGCCGGAGTTGATGCAAGCCGATGAAGGAAGAGTGTCATGACTTTCTCCGAGATAGTGCTGAGCCCACGCCCCGAGATTGGGATGCTTAATGGTATTGCGTTGGGTGAAGGCGGTTCGCATGAAGTACTGGGCGGGGCCGTGGACACCGACTTTGGCGGTCATGCTGCGAATGACGGAAATCTTGTCCGCCACCTTTGCGGTTTCGGGCAAGTACTGCGTGACTTGATAATCCGATTTGGTGCGAATTGCTTTCCCGGGCCCTTGACTCGGGCCGGTCTTGGGGTCAAAGGTATCAATGTGGCTCATGCCTCCTTTTACCTGCAGGAAGATGATTCGCTTGGCCTTGCCAAATCCGTTACCTCCGCCAACTGATTCTGCAGCGCTTAAGTCCGGCAGAACGGAAAGCCCAAAGGCTCCAAGGGCGCATCTCTCGATGAATGTTCGTCTTTCTAGAATGGAGTCCGTCATATCATTTATAATGATTTGCTTCGTTACTGAACAAAAAGAAATTCCGTGGAATTGAAGAGAGCCCAGGTCAAGTCTTCCTTTTTCATGCCCTGTTGCAGGGCTTCCCGAATGGCATCCAATTCGTCCGGGGAAGGCGGCCGACCGAAGAAACTCATGAAAAGAAATTGCACGGCCGGATCGAAACCTCCGCTCTTCTTTAATTTGATGGATAGCCTGGACTGCCGGTCGGACAGCATGAACTGGACATCCCCGTTCATGAGCATGAGGGTTTGTGGAATGCTTCCCTCCAGACTCGAGTCGTTGATTAACTCCCGCGATGACTGACCGAACATACGCAGGAAATGATCATCGCGGGCAGGCTGGTTCATCTCCGATGCCCGCAGGAGGAATTCACTGCCTATCTTAGGAGGACGCTTGCCCTCAACATAGTCCTTCTCGCTTAGGCGGTTACCTACGTCCTTGTCTAGATGCCCGCTCTTCTTCATGGCCAAAACCACCTTGCTTACGTTTTCCGGGGACATTTTATCGTAAGGAAAATCATAGCGGGCGACGCGATGAGAGCGGTCGATTTTGTACAAATCCACTTTCTCTCCCACGACGAGGGCTAAAATCGAATCCCACGCCTGCTCCGCAGTCATCCGGCGTAAAAGAGGCCCTGGGAAAAGATAGTCGTCCAGTTCTCCGATTGGAGGGCTCACGCTGGATCTGGCTTGGTAGGTCTTGGAATTAAAGAGAACTCGCTGAAATTCACGGAGGTCGAAGTCAGCCTTGACCATAACTCTGCCCAAAAGTTCAAGAAGAACGGGATTCGATGAATCGGAAAGATCGTCCAAGTCATCAAGAGGTTCCTTGACTCCCAAACCGAACAACCGAGCCCAAAGACGGTTTGCGATGGTGGCGGCAAAACGGGGGTTTTTTTCATGAGTAAGCCACTGGGCAAAGCTCGCCCGCAAAGTTTTCGGGTTCTTGAGGTTTACGTCGTAGGCGGGACCTTTCTCATCCCCGGATTCCCAGACGAAAAGCAAAGGCTCAACGGAACTCCCCGGTTCAACGTCATCATAAGCATAGTCATCAGGAAACTTCAAGGTCTGGGAGCCCGTGGTATGAACGCGCGCCATGTTAGGCGCCACCGCCTTGATAACGTCCTGCTTCGAAATCTCGTTCGTCTTGAGTTTGTTGCCGACCTTTCTGGGGTCGCGGTCACTTACGTCGGTAGCCCCGAAAAAGGCGGCCAATTCATAGAATTCGCGCTGTGTCCATTCAGCCAAGGGATGATCGTGACATTGGGCGCAAGCCACATTGGCTCCAAGGAAGACGTTGAGGGTATTGGACAAGTTGTCGAGCGGCATCCCGGGATCACGCAGAAGGTAGCCCGCAGGGCCGGAACTGGCGATGGTGCCCTCGGCGGAAAGCAAATCGTAGACGAGTTGGTCCCAGGGTCGGTTTTTGGCAATTTGATCCTTGAGCCATCTCTCGTAATGGCTGTAGTTGGTTCTCTTGATCGACTGCTTGTGCCGAAGAAGGTCGGCCAGCCAATTAAAGAGATGTGACCGGTAACCGTCCGAAAGAAGAAGTTCGTCGATCAGCTTCCTTCGCTTTTCGGGATCCTTACTCTTGAGAAAAGATGATGCTTCGTCGTCCGTAGGAATCCTTCCCGCGGCATCCAGATA
>PCBO01000012.1 GCA_002730975.1 Opitutia bacterium | reverse complement strand
ATCACCAACCCCACCTCGTCCGTGCGCAAGCTCAGGTACCTAACCCAGATACCGACCGGGGCCATGCCCTTGCAGAACGGATTCTATTCCGACGGCCGCCCGTTCCGGCTGGAACCCTATTCCACCCGTACCTTCGATTTCTACTTTTATTTCCCTGAGACCGGTGACTTTCCGATCTACCCGATCCAGGTGGCTAGCCAAAAGGGACGCCTGGCCGGTGGAAAACCCTTCGTCTTCAAGGTGGTTGAAAAGCTGAGCAAGCGGGACGAAACCTCCTGGGCATGGGTTTCCCAGAACGGGACGGAGAAAGAAGTAATCCAGTATCTTCGCGACCACAACATGAACCGGATCGCCCTCGACAAGATCGCATTCCGGATGAGGAACGAAAAGGAGGGAGGAGACGGGAAGGACTTTTTCGAGAAGACCCTCAAGCTGCTCTCCGACCGATTCGCCTACGACTCCACCCTCTGGTCCTATGCCCTCTACCACAAGGACGTCGAACGTCTCAAAGAGTACCTCTCCCGTTCGGCCATGGTCAGCCGTTGCGGACTCTACCTCGAGAGCCCGCTGCTCAGCCTCGACCCCATTCAGCGCGGCTTTCATCAACACCTCGAGTACAAACCCCTCGTCAATGCCCGGGCTCATCAACTGGGCAAGGACCGCAGGATCCTCAATGACCGGCTTTCCGGACAATACCAGCGATACCTGGACGTTCTCAAGTTTCACCCCAAATTGGGAGACGAGGATTTTTTGGCCGTTTCCTACTATCTTCTCCTGCAGGACCGGGTGGGCGAAGGGCTGAACTTCTTTGCCAAGGTACGCAGGGAAAAAATCACCGAGAAACTCCAATACGAATACATGGCCACCTATGCCGACTTCTACAAGGGGGAACTGGCATCCGCCCGCCAACGGGCCTTCAAGTACGCCGATTATCCCGTCGACCGTTGGCAAAACCTCTTCCGCGAGGCGCTCGCTCAACTCGACGAGATCGATGGCAAGGGAATCAAGCCGGTCGACGATGAGGACCGCGAGCAAGTCCAGGACGTCCTCGCCTCAAGCGAACCCGGGCTCGAGTTGGAAGTCAAAAAGGGAGAAATCTCCATTCATGCCCGCAACCTCAAGGATTGCACCGTCAATTACTACCCGATGGACGTCGAATTGCTCTTCTCGCGCAAACCCTTCGTCAAGGACGACACCGAGCACTTCACAAGCATCGTGCCCAACCTGAGCAGGAAAATCGCCCTGCCCAAGGGGAAGGAGGCTCATTCCTTCCCCGTACCCGATGAGTTTGCGGATCGAAACGTCATGGTCGAGGTGGTTGCCGCAGGCATCCGCGAGGCCAAGGCCTACTACGCCAACGATCTCAAGGTACAACTCGTTGAAAACTATGGACAAGTACGGGTTGCCCATTCGGAAACGGGCAAACCCTTGCCCGAGACCTACGTCAAGGTCTACGCAAGATTGGGGAACGGACAATCCCGCTTCTACAAGGACGGATACACCGACCTGCGCGGCCGGTTCGACTACGCCTCGCTTAACACGGGCGACCTCGATGACGCCAGGGATTTTTCCATCCTCGTCCTGCATGACCGTCACGGAGCCGCCATACGCGAAGCCAAGCCACCCTCCCGATAATCTTCTCAAAAGGAACAAAAAATGAAATTTCAAGCCATGAACGTTCGTACGATCGCCACCCTCACCCTAACCCTAACCCTCGGTTTCCTCACCGCCACCGTTTTTCTGCCCGCCCGGGAAATCGGATTCGTTGAAAAATTCAGCCTCGCCGAGGACCGGTCAAAAGCTCTTGAGGAACTGGTCGCCGGGACTCAGGAATATTACTACTACTCCGCCCTCCATGCCTTGACCCGGCAAAATTTCAAGGAAGTCGACAACCTCCTCAAGCTTTGGCTCAAGAGATATGGGAGCAATCCACGGAGCAAGGAAATCGAGAACCGCATGGCCATGCTCCGTTACGGACAGGATCCGGAGGGCACCATGAAATACCTCAGGCGCGAGCTCAACCTTCGCTTCAACCACAGCCGGGTCGTGGAAGGACGCAAACCCACCCACCCCACCAAACTCAGCGAGAATCGGATCAGTTTCGAGACCATGAAAATGATCGCGTTCTCCGATCGGAACAACCTTCAAGGCGTGGAGGATCGTGGACTTGCCCGTCTGGAACCGGGAAAGTTGAACGAGATCCGCCTGCGGGACCTGCTCAGCCGCTTGCGCAGGCCCGACCTGCCCGACTTGCCTGCTCTCATCTTCAAGGATCTGAGAAACAAGCACTCCCGGGGTTTTGGCTCGCATGTCATTCACAAAAACCTCACCAAGGAGCAAATGGACGAGTTGCTCCAGCTCGACCCGAAGTTCATCGACAATTCGAACTTCGTACATTCCTACCTCTCGAAATTGGCCCCTTCCGCAGACGTCGATCCGAGACAGGACGACGAGGAGATGAGCAAGTGGCTAAACCGGCAACTTGGTTTCACCCGCNGGCTTTCCCCGGCCTTCAATTCCCTCAAGGCGAACGTCATGCACGAACTGCTGGTCTTCAAGCGCAGGCAAGGAGAATGGGATCGCGAGTCCTTTCTCGAATACCTAAAGCTTCCCCGCATTGCCCGCTACGTAAATGACAAGTGGATGAACGAGGAGGTCAAGCGCAGGAGGGATTGCCAAGTGTTCCTCAATGCAGACTACAGTTCCAAAGGGGCCTACCCGAAGATCGGTAACGACGATTCCCTCGTCCGTTCCTACCTCCTTCATTTTTCCGTCCAAGACAAGAATTACGAGGGTTTCGTAAAATACGTTCGCGATGACTACCTCAAGAAAATCTTTGCCGAAGCCAAGCTCACCGCCGGCGTGGGAAACCCCGAGACTTGGTACTCGATGCTAGACTCGGGCGAAGTACGGGCCATCCGAGAACGGATCGATCTCGATTTCGCCCACTCCAACAAGGAACGCTTCTCACCGGGCGAAGAGGTCAAGGTCAAGCTCTGGACCAAGAACGTCGAGACCCTTCTGGTCAAGGAATTCGAGATCAACGCATTCAACTACTACCTGGGCCAAGGCAGGCAAATCGATACCGCAATCGAACTGGACGGCTTGTCCGCAACCCGGGAGCGAACGTTGACCTTTGAGGAAGCTCCCATGCGCCGGGTTTCCCGAACCTTCGCTTTCCCCGAGCTCAAGAAGCGCGGGGTGTACGTCATCGAGTTCATCGGAAACGGGATCAGCAGCCGGATCCTTGTCCGTAAGGGAACCCTTCGCCTGCTCGAGAAAACCGGAGCGGCCGGTCACGAATTCCATGTCATCGACGAGGCGAACAAGCCCCGCCCCCAGGCCACCGCCTGGATCGACGGCAAGGAATACGAACCTGATGAAAAGGGCGTGGTCACGGTCCCCTTCAGCACCCGGCCCGGGCAAAGGACCGCAGTCCTGAGGGACGGTGAGTTTTCCTCCCTCGCCAGGTTCAAGCACTTGGGCGAGAGTTACAAGCTGGACGCAGGCATTTACGTCGATCGCGAAAGCCTTCTGAGTAGGAAAAAGGCTCAGATCCTGGTGCGACCAGGTCTGTGGATCAACGGACGCCCGACTTCTCTCGATCTCCTGCAGGAGATCAAACTGGTCGTCCTTGCCGTGGATTACGAGGGAACCCCGAACCGGTCCGAAATCTCCATCGAGAAACTCGAGGAGAGAGAGGAGTTCGTTCATGAAATAAGCGTGCCCGATAAGCTCTTGCAGATGAGCGTCACCCTGGAAGCCAAGGTCGAAAACCTCAGCCTGGGAAGAAAACAAAGCCTCAGGGATTCCGAAACTTTCGGGATCAATGCAATCGAGCAAGGCTCATCCGTAAATGCCTTGCACCTAGGATGGTCCGCCGATGGCTATTTTCTGGATGCCCTTGGCAAGAACGGGGAACCCTTGGCTGACCATCCGGTCGTCGTGGAGGTCAAGCACCTATGCTTCAAACGGGTCATCCCCAACAGGCTCAAGACCGACCAGTCGGGCAGAATATCCCTAGGAAACTTGCCCGAAATCCAATGGATCTCCGCGCGCAATGCAGACGAGAAAACCTTCCGCTGGCCCATCTTCGGCCAACGCGAGGGCCGGGTCGACCAACAAAAGGCTCTGCATGCCTCAACCGGCGAGGAGATCAAGTTGGCCGTATCCGGATCCTGGACCCAAGGAAAGGAGAGGCAAAAGTGCTCGTTGCTCGAAAGAAAAGCGGGGCACTACGTTTCCGACCTTGCTGACCGAGCCACCCATAAGGACGGATTCCTGACCCTGAACGGACTGGCTTCGGGCGACTACGAGCTTTTCCTCAAGGAGACTGGCGAAAGCATAGGTATCCGCGTGACCGCGGGCCAACGCCGCTTCGGTTTCGTCGCCTCCGCCAACCGCATACTCGAGGACAACCGGCCCACTCCCTTGCAAATCACGGATCTGTCGGTCCAAAACGGCAAAGTGCGCGTGCAGGTCGCCAATGGTCATGCCTTCGCCCGCGTTCACCTGCTGGCCACCCGGTATGCTCCGCGCTTCGACGCGCATAGTGGACTGGCGAACGCTCCCCTGCCCCAACCCACTGCCGTCCGCTTGAACTCCCACAAGGCCATGTACGTTGCCGAGCGGGACATCGGGGAGGAATACCGCTACGTTTTGGAACGGGCCCAAGCCGAAAAATTCCCCGGAAACATGCTCGGCCGCCCCGGGTTGATCCTCAATCCCTGGGCCGTCCGCAAGACAAGCACCAGCCTTCAGGATGCTCGACGAGGGGGCGAATACGCCAAATTGGCCGATTCAAAAGACGCGCAAATGCTCCGTAACTCTTCCGCTGTGAACGATAAATGGTTTAAGACGGGAGGAAATCCGGCATCGGGTGATTTCGCGAGCTTGAACTTCCTCAAAAACAATGCTTTTCTGGCTACCAACCTCGAGATCGGGAAGGACGGGACCGTAGAGATCGACCTGCCCCAAAATTCGGGCCTTCGCCAAGTCCGGGTAGTGGTGGCCGACCCCGTCCAGGTGGTCTCCGCCACTCTTCCCCTTCCCGATTCTCCCATCGTCCGGCGTGAACGCAGGATGACCGCCAACCTGGATCCGGAAAAATCATTTTCCGAACAAAAGCGCATGACCGTGGTCGACGCGGGCAAAGCATTCGAGTTGACCGATGCCACCACCTCCCGCCTTCACCTTGTGGACGATCTGCGCGACGCCCACGATCTCCTGCTTACCATCCGGGAGGACGCCACCCTTCGGGAATTCGCATTCGTTCTCGATTGGCCGGGAATGAAGGAGGAGCAAAAGCGTGAAAAATATTCCAAGTACGCCTGTCACGAGCTGAATTTTTTCCTCCTGCAAAAGGATCCGGAATTTTTCAATCGCGTGGTCAAACCCTACTTGGCCAACAAAAAGGAACCGACCTTTCTCGACGACTGGTTCCTCGGTCGCAAACTGGACAAATATCTCGACCCCTTCCGCTTCGGCCAGCTCAATGCCTTCGAGAAGATTCTGCTTGCCCGCAAGGGACCGGCTCAAGCAAGCTCCATGGCCCGCTACGTCCGGGACAAATGGGAACTTATTGCGCCCGATCCCGAAAAATTGGACCGGCTCTTCGACGTCGCGTTGAAGACCTCGGCTCTGAAGGGCGAGGAAACCAGTGAACTGGCCGTTTTCGACAGACTTCAATCAGACGAAGCGGAAGCCATAGTCGAGAAATCCGCTTTTTTAACAGGTCGAGAGGCTGGCCGATCCGCCAATCAAAGTGCGTACAATTTCTCCGGCGGGGTTCCACCTGCAGTGCCACCTCCCGCACCCGACGCCGCTCTCTATCGGAACCGTAGTGGCTTGTCCGGATTCTCATCATTGGAAAGGATGGATCGGGATATGGTAATCAACAGTGCCAGCAAAATCGAACGGGGAAAATCAAAGGCAGAGTCACTCAGCAGGAGACCGGCTCCTCCCGCTAAACAGGTGATGCCCAAACCGGTAGCCACTACGGGATACTTCGCGGCGCCGGAAAAGAAAAGAGCTCAAGTCAGGCAATTCTACCGGCAACTCGATGCAACCGAGGAATGGGCCGAGAACAATTACTACCGCGTTTCCAAGGAACGCGCGAACGCTTCACTCATCGAAGTCAATGCATTCTGGCGCGATTACGCTTCCATCCAGGCCGGCAAACCCTTCTTTTCCGGAAACCTGGTCTATGCGACCCGAAACTTTTCCGAGATGCTCCTCGTCCTGGCCGTGCTCGACCTGCCCTTCGAGGCAGGCGATCATGATGCGGATACACAAGACAGGACCTTCAGGCTAAAGGCCAAAACCTCGCTCATTGCCTTCCACGAGGAATTGCTCGAAGGGGAAGCCCCCAAGGGGAGGCCCGACGTATTGCTCAGCCAGCGCTTCTACCGGGAAGATTCAAGGTTTCGTTACGAGAACGGGGAACGGGTGGACAATTTCATCGACCGGGAATTCCTCAAGGGAATCGCCCACGGGTGCCACGTAACCTTGACCAACCCGACTTCCTCCCGGCGCAAACTCCGCCTACTCCTGCAAATCCCAACCGGAGCGATCCCTTTGAAGAAGGGTTATTTTTCCAAAAGCTTTCCCGTCACGATGGAGGGATACTCAACCCGTACCTTCGATTATTCCTTCTACTTTCCAGAACCCGGGAATTTCCCCCTCTACCCGGCCCAAGTATCGGACGCAAAGGGAACCGTGGCTAGAGCCGAGCCCTTTTCCTTCACCGTGGTTCGGGAACTTTCCCGCAAGGACAAAGGTTCCTGGGCATGGATTTCCCAAAATGGATCGGACAAGGACGTCCTGCGCTTCCTCTCGGACAATAACCTCAACCGGCTCGACTTGAGCAAGATCGCCTTTCGCATGAAGGAACAAGGAGAAGGCGGGAGCGGACGGGCCTTTTACGAGAAAACCCTCGAGCAACTGGGCGGACGCTTTCACTTCGACTCCACCCTCTGGTCGTATGCCCTATACCACAAGGACGAGCCACGCATGCGGGAATTCCTGACCAAGTCTTCCTTTGCGAATAATTGCGGAAAATTCCTCCGCAGCCCCTTGCTGAACGTCGATCCGGTCGAGCGCCGTTGGTACGAACAACTCGAATACGAGCCGCTGGTCAATGCCCGGACTCATCAACTGGGCAAGAAACGGGAAATCGTGAACAACCGGTTTTACGAGCAATATCATCGTTTGCTCGAGATCCTCAAGTACAAGGCGGCTCCTGATGCGGACGACGTTCTGGCCGCTACCTATTACCACTTTCTCCAGGACCGCGTGGAAGAAGGCATTCGGTTTTTCGAAAAAATCGACCGGCAAGCCATCGACGAAAAGCTCCAGTACGATTACCTGGCTTCTTACGTCGCCTTCTACAAGGGAGACGTCGCCGGGGCCAAGAAAATCGCCTCCAAGTATGCGGACTACCCTGTCGAGCGTTGGCGCAAGCGCTTTGCCTTGGTTTCCGCCCAGGTGAAGGAGATCGAGCAAGGGGATGCCCCCGAGGTCATCGACGAGGAAAACCGCGAGCAAAAGATCGAAAACTTAGCGGCCACCGAGCCTGCCTTCGATTTCGAGGTCGAGAAGGGAGAGGTGACGATCAACTACCGGAACCTCAAGGATGCGCGGGTCAACTTTTACCCCATGGAGGTCGAACTCCTTTTTTCGCGCCAGCCGTTCGTGAGCGAGGCATCCGAACAATTTAACTTCGTCCAGCCAAACGGTACGCAGGAGGTCAAGTTGCCCGCCGGAGAAAATCACGTATTCGCCCTGCCCGCAAAGTATCGCGAAGGAAACGTCATGATCGAGATCGAAGCCGGAGGAGTCCGCAAGTCCAAGACTTACTACGCCAACCGCCTGCAGGTGGAAATGACCGAAAGTTACGGACGGGTCCGGGTAACCGAGGACAGGACCGCCAAGCCTCTGTCCTCGACTTACGTTAAGGTATACGCCCGCATGAACGACGGGCGAGTCAAGTTCTACAAGGACGGCTACACCGACTTTCGGGGCAAATTCGACTATGTTTCACTCAACACGGGCCAACTCGACGACGTCGACCGTTTCGCCGTGCTCGTCCTCAACGACGAAGCCGGCGCAATGATTCGCGAGGCAAAGCCACCGACACAATAATCCGGAAAATCCTCAATCAACCATGAAAACTTCAGTCAGCATCCTGCTCACCCTCGTGGTCATCGGGACCACCACCGTAGCCAAGCCCGTTCCCGACGTCGCAGCCGTGGCCGCAGGGAACACCAAGTTCGCCCTCAAGCTCTACGACCAGTTGAACGATGAGAAGGGCAACTTGTTCCTTTCGCCCTACAGTATCTCAACCGCTCTTGCCATGACCTATGCCGGAGCCCGTGGAGAAACCGAAACTGAAATGGCCAAGGCTCTTCAGTTCCCCTCGTTCCCTGACAAGGAAGGTGGCCCTCTGGGGCGCGAACGACTACACGCCGGGTTTTCGGACCTCAAACTGGGATTGAGGGAAGCTCAAAAAAAGGGCGACGTCCAGCTCTCCATCGCCAATGCCTTGTGGCCCCAGAAAAACTATGCCTTTCGGCCGGAATACCTGAATTTGATCGAACGCGATTACGATTCGGTTGGCAAACCCCTCGACTACTCGAATGGGGAAAAGGCACGGGGAATCATCAATCGTTGGGTCGAGCAGGAGACCAACGACAAGATCAAGGATCTCATCCCGTCCGGCGTCCTCGATACCCTGACCCGCATGGTCCTGACCAACGCGATTTACTTCAAGGGCGGCTGGCAAGCCCAGTTCAAGGAAAAGTCCACTCGCGAGATGCCGTTCAAGATCAGTACGGACAAGACCGTACAGACCCCGATGATGTACCAGAAGGGAAATTTCGGCCACTATCAAGATCCCGACGTTCAAGTCCTTGAGATGCCATACAAGGGAGACAAGGTCTCGATGTTCGTCTTGTTGCCCAACCAAGGAGGCGGGCAACCGTTTCGTCGGCCAACGAATCCACCGGCCAAGAAAAAGACCCTGACCGACTTGGAAAAGATCCTCAGTCCTGCCAAGCTTTCCGAGTGGGTGAGCAAAGTGCGCCGCACCAAGATCGATACCTGGTTTCCAAAGTTCAAGATGACCTCGGAATTCAGCCTATCCCAACAGTTGCAGGCTTTGGGCATGAAGAAAGCATTCGGCGACGCCGACTTTTCCGGAATGGATGGCACGAAGAAGCTCTATATATCCGCGGTTCTTCACAAGGCATTCGTTGAAGTGAACGAGGAAGGGACCGAAGCCGCGGCCGCCACCGCCGTGGTAATCCGGACCAAATCCGCCCGCCGGCATCCTAGTTTCCGGGCCGACCATCCCTTTCTCTTTCTCATTCGCGACAAGGCAACGGGTAGCATCCTGTTCCTCGGTCGCTATGCGGAACCACCAAGCTGACCCAGAAGTCGCTCAGCTCATCTTTATGAAACCACGCGCGATTCTTCCGATCCTCCTCGCCTTCTTCGCCGGCACGCTCTCCGGTGCCGACA
Source organism: Opitutia bacterium (assembly GCA_002730975.1). Classification (GTDB taxonomy): domain Bacteria; phylum Verrucomicrobiota; class Verrucomicrobiia; order Opitutales; family Seribacteraceae. The sequence continues at coordinate 47,978 of PCBO01000012.1, read as the reverse complement.
AACTGGATTCCCTCCGCAAGGTCGGGGCAAAGATAAATGTGGGCAAAGACGGTTCCGTATCCATTCATTTCTCGGTGCCGAGGCCTCCGAGTGGACCATTTGGAGAACCCACCTTTGATCCCAACTTCCGTCCGCCTCCTCCTCTGGAAGCGGCCCAGCTTGAAACCTTGGCCAACATACCCAAACTTCGTTCACTCAAGCTCAGCGGCATAGCTCTCCGGCCCAAGGCCTTAGAGACTCTCAAAATCCTCACCGCCGCACGCGACCTTCATACCCTCGACCTACGAAACGTACGGGGCATTAATGATCAGGCACTTGCCCACCTCGCCTCACTCGCCTCCCTCGAGGCCCTCAACCTCGAGGACTGCCGAGCCGTCACCAATGCCGGCCTCACGCCACTCGCCAAGCTCAAGAACCTGCGAACCCTCAGTTTGCGTTCCACCCAAGTCACCGACGATGGTCTCGCCGCCCTCTCCCAAGCCCGCAACTTGGAAACCCTCGTACTCGAATTTACCCGCGTACGCGGTCCCGGACTCGTTCATCTCGAACACCTTCCAAAGCTTGCCGTCCTCAGCCTCAACCCCAACCGCAACACCGCCGACAAGACACAAATCGACCTATCTTCTCTCGCCGAAGGTTTTCTCGGACTGCGAGCCTTAAAGGTCGGCGGCAACAACCTCACCGACGCTCACCTTGCATCCGTCGCAACGCTCAAAAACCTACAGACTCTCACCTTCCGCACGCTCGGTTTCACGAAATTCACCGACGCGGGACTGGCTCCGCTCGCGAACCTGACTAACTTGCGTGAGCTACGCATCAACGGCAGCGTCAAGGTGACTGATGCCGGCATGGTGCATTTGGCCAAACTAAATCGTTTGGAGAAGCTAGACCTAGGTCAAACCCGAATCAGCTCCGCAGCCGCCGCCAGCCTTGGCAAGTTGCCCGCCCTGAAGGAACTCGAGGTAGTCGGTTCGGGATTTGGGCCGGACGGGATACAGGCGTTGCGAAAGCTCAACCCAAAGATAAAGGTTACCCTACACCGCCCCTTGTACTAAAGCATGAGGACAAGCTTTTCAGCCTCTATCTTATCAGCGGCAATTTGGGTTTTCAAGGAATCGAGGGAATCAAACTTGCATTCGAGGCGGAGAAAGCGAAGCATTTTCACGAAAAGTTCGTCACCGGGCTTGTAAGATGAAAAGTCATCTTCCCCAAGGAGGTGCACTTCCAAGAGCGGCTGAACATCCACTCCTTCGATCGTCGGACGAACACCATAGTTGGCCACCGCGTGTTTAGGCTCAGAAAGATTCGGGCAGATGACCTTGACTAAATAGACGCCATAAGCGGGACGAGCCTCAGGCGCAAAAGGTATATTGAGAGTGGGGAAACCCATTCCACTACCCAAGCCTCGACCTTCGACAACCGTGCCACAGGTATGATATGAATAGCCAAGCATGTGGTTGACCTCCTCGATCTCGCCAGCAGCCAAGGCTTTACGGATACGAGAACTGCTAATGGGTTCTTCGCCATCAAGAATTCCATCGGCTACGTAAACCTTCAACCCATAATGTTCGCCGTTCTTTCGCAAATAATCGGCTTCGCCCATTCGATCCTTACCAAAATTGAAATTCTCTCCCACGCAAACACAGTGAAGAGAGGTCACGTTGTCTTTCATATAAGCGATGAAGTCTTCGTAAGGAACATCGGCAAAGGACTCGTCAAAGGTCCTGAGAACCACGGAATCGGCCCCTGCATCTAGCAAAGACTTGGTCTTCGTCTCAGCATCCATAAGCAGGGGAGGCTCTTTCCCGGGTCTTAGAAACTTGGCGGGGTGCTCGGGAAAAGTGAGAACCGCTGCGAGACCATTCAAAGAGCGAGCTTCATTAACGGCGAGTTCAAGCACCGCTCGATGCCCCCGATGAACCCCATCGAACATACCGATGGCTAAGCAAATCGGTTTCGATTCCCGTTCTCCCAGCTCGGCAAGGGAACCGACGACCAAGGGAAGGTTCACAGCACGTGCGAAGGAACTGCCTTGTGTACGGGAATAAGCATGTCGCCGAATTCAGAAAGAGGGCTTTTCTCAATGGTCTCGAGAGTTCTCCCGTCCTCGATGTCGAACTGGTCGATGTGGGTACGCCTCAATGAGATTAGGTGAGCTCCGCAACCAAGATTCTGGCCTAGGTCATGGGCTACGGTTCTCACGTAAGTGCCTTTGCTGCTCGACAACCGAAAGTCGACCGAAGGCGATTCAAAACGAAGAAGCTCGAATTTGTTGATGCGAATGAAGCGCGGCTCGCGCTCCACGGTCTTACCTTTCCGAGCCATCTTGTAAAGTGGCACACCATCGATTTTCTTGGCGGAAAACATAGGAGGGAGCTGGTATTGGTCGCCAAGAAATCCCTCCATCTCCTTACTGACTCTTTCAGTGGAAAAATCATTTGGCAAAGGTTTCTCGACCACTATCGTGCCATCGGCGTCCTGACTATCGGTCTCGATACCAAACTGAATGGTTCCCTCATAAGTCTTGCCTAGGCTAATCAGATATTGCGATGTCTTGGTAGCCTTCCCAATTAGCATAATCAAAAGTCCGGTCGCCATAGGGTCAAGTGTGCCGGCGTGACCGATGCGCTTCATGCTAATCTTGCGCCGCAAACGGTCGACGACGTCGTGAGAAGTTATCCCCTGTGGTTTATCGACAAGTAATATGCCCTCGAAATCGCCGCTTCTTTGATTCATCAGGAAAGCCCTCCGGTATCAACCTGCCTCAAGTGTTCACCAATGGCAGTTACAAATTCAGGAAAAAAATCCTCCAGTTTCCGTTCCACGTTAAACCCAGCCGCACAAGCATGACCTCCGCCAGAAAACTGCTTGGCCAAGAGGTCTACACGATAACGATGCTCCTTCGCTCTTAGACTTCCTTTCAACTGACCGTTACGCTCCTCGAGAAGGCTTCCGATTTCGACGCCATCGAGAGAACGGGAATAATCGACAAAATTTTCTGCGTCTTCGGGCGTAGTACCAGTTTCCTCATAAAAGTCATCGGTAATCGATCCAATGCAAACGCGATTTCCATGCTCCATTCGAAAACTGGCGAGAAAACGTTGTAGCAACTGAATGCGACCCGGTTTCTCTTTTTCGTAAAGCTCATGGGCAGCTTGTGAAGGACTGGCGCCAAGTTCGCACAACCTCCTGCATATGTCGAACACACTGGCCGTGGTGCCGGAATAACAAAACTGTCCAGTATCGGTCGCGATTCCTAAGTAAAGCGCTTGGGCAGCTACAGAATCAACCGCCAACTCGTTATCGAAGAAAAGGCCCGCAAGAATTTCTCCTGTTGCACAAGCCTCGGGCAGAATAATATTCTCTTCCGCGTAGAGAGTATTGGAAACATGGTGGTCGATATTCAGACGGACATTGGGAAATCGATCACGAACGGAACCCCCTACCCTAGCATGGTCAGCGCAATCTACCGAGACGGCGAGAAATTCGCCCGCAGGCAAACCGCCAGCTAGGAAGAACGGCGTATCTCCGACAAAAGACTTCAGGGTTCTCGGAACAGGATCGATGTTCACCGCGAATGCTTCAATACCTGTAGCGTTTAGTACCCTTGTGAGGGCGACTTGAGAACCAATACAATCACCATCGGGTCTGCGGTGTCCCAAAACAGCAACACGATGCCCCCGCAACAAGTCGACATTGCGGACAAAGGTAATGGATTCTTCCGGGAAATAGGATTTTGTCATAAATGAAGTTCGGGAAGCTGAGAATTCCTGGCTTTGCCAAAGCTTACCATAAATAACAAAAAGACTGCCCCGTGGAAAGAGGGAAAAGACAAAACGAAGAGCTAGGTCAAGTTCCCGTCAACCAAAGAAATCCTTCCATGTCGAAACGAGCCTTAAGATTTGCTGATGTCCATGCTCCCGAGACACAGGCTAATTGAAGATCACCTTCCTCACCCACCGGCAATTCCTCGCCCGAACCATCGGACACCACCCGAGCCTCCACTCCGGGCAGAATTCGGCCAACCGATCCCTCGGCAGCTCCTTTTTGATCATCAGGATTAATATCCTCGGGAGGGTCGGGAAGATTCATCGCCACCACACCTAAACCGGATATCGCAAGACCAGTAAAAGTTTTGGCGGCAAATGAGTTCAAGTCTCCGGCATTACCGAGGGTGAGCGTTCCATCCCCCTCTTCCTTGACGGACAAATCTCCCAACAGGGGGGCCCACAAGCACCAAGTTTGATCCCAAGCCGAATCGAATGACCCTTCCATTTGAATTCGAAAAGCAGGCTCATGCCAAAGATTGGTCTCCATGATACGCATGACGCTTGCAATCAATTCGGGTGTCGGCCAAGAGATTCCTGCAGTCTGAATTCCCTCATCACGGAGAGAGCAACCAGCCAAGTAGAGGCAAGTATCGGAAATAGAATCGACACCTTCTACTTCTTCTACCTTCACTTCGGAACCAGTCAGATTCTTGGCTTTCGCGTAAAACTCTTCTCGGGTCCAAATTTCCCCGCAGACCTCCACCAAGAATGGGGCTGAGCGGTCTCGCAACAAGGCAGACTTGACCGACAAACTTAAAGGTCGCTCCAAGTCCTTCCGTTCCGAAAACGCTTCCCTAGCCAAGCGAAACATCGAACGGCGGACTTGATCGACAGTGGCTTCCTTCGCGGGAATTGGTTCACCGACATGAAAACGAACGGGATAAGGAATTCGTCGAGGCCATTTCCGTAGGAACTTCCCATCGGAAAAACTAAAAATCGATCCCCACACACCGTCTAGATATGCCGGAACAACGGGCGATTTCCCCTTGCGAGCGATCAACTCGAAACCCTTCTTAAATCCAAGCAACGGCCCGACCCGAGAAATCCCACCCTCGGGAAAAATACAAATTGCATCGCCGGAACGTAATTTCTCCGAAGATTTCACGATGGCTTCCTTAGCACGACTCGGAGAAACGGGAATGGCTGAAGTGAGACGAAACACAAAACGAACCAAACAGCTTTCAGCAAGACCGGAAAAGGCGATGAACTGCAGATAACGGGGCAGACTCACTCCAATCATCACCGGATCGGCGTAAGACACGTGATTGCAAAGAATCAACGCTCCCCCTTTTTTCGGAAGGTTCTCCACCCCCTTGACGCTCAATCGGTAAAAAATTCGGGTTAGAGCTCTTGTCGCTATTCTAAAAATTTCCTCGGGCAACAAATACCACACGTAACCGGCAATCAAGACAGCGGGAACAGTCATAACCCAAAGCTCCTCGATCGGATTCAAATTCAGTTTGCCTGACAAAAAGTAATGAATTCCAATAAATACAATGCTCAGCAAATTCGTGAGAAGGTTGGAAGCGGCCACTACCCGACCACGCCTCTCGTCGCCCGCCCGGTCCTGAAGAAAGGCATTGAGAGGAACGAAAAAGAATGCCCCTCCTATGCCAAGCAAAACGCAACACACTTTGAAGCTAGTGCTCATCGGATCCGAAAGAGTCAGGCAGATCAAGGTCACCGGCATCGCCAATGCGCCAAGAGGAACGATCCCAAGCTCTACTCTACCCCTACCCACGTAGGCGGAAATCATGCTACCAAGCATAATGCCAAGTCCCAATAGCCCGAACCAAGTTCCAAAACGTCCCTCATCCCCGACTAGGGAAGCCCACTCGACTAGAACAAGAAAGAAGAAACCACCAAAAGCCCAGAACCAAGCGTCTCCAAGGGCTGCCAGAAGCAAAGGGCGCGAAGACCGAAGTTCACGCAAGGCGCCGAAGTGGCTCACAAGAATGAAGATTTCGAATGGTTTGGCGCTTTTAGGCTCGGTGCGAGGCGTAGGCTTGAAGATTAGCCAAGAGAAGAAAGCCAATCCCGCCACCGCAAAGACAACCAACTGCCCGGCATCCCAAGCAGTGCGCTCCTCGCTGAGAGCAACGAAGATCTCGGCGCCAATGAAAATTCCGCCTAGGATTCCCACCATCGTGAGCATTTCCATCCAACCCACAGCCATGCCGAGTTTCTCCGAGCCTACCAATTCCTTGAGGATGCCTTTTTTTCCCGGAGACAACATTGCGGACTGAGTGGCCAACAGAAAGAAACCCAGTATTGCCAAGTTCAACGACTTCGTTCCTATGCCAATACCGATCACGAGCAAACCCGCCACCTGAGCAAGAAGTGCAAGACTGACTACAGACCTCTTAGAATATCGATCCGACAACCACCCGGCCAAAGGACCAAACAGCACGAACGTGGCCGGAATCATCAAAGCAAGTTGTGAATTCACCCGACCCATTACATCTTTGTCGAACAATGCTAACGCCATCAGGAGCAGCATCGACTTTACCACATTGTCGTTGAAAGCTCCGATTGTCTGGGCAATCAACAGCCAAACTGCATCCCGCAAACGTTTGCCTGTTTTATTCACGACAAAAGTGATTGGAAAGATTCGCCACCGATGCAATCGTTATCGAAGTCAAGAAGGTCGAGACCGTCTTGAACAGCTATTTCGAACCTTCTGGAGAGTTCCGCGACTTGGACGCGGCCTTTCCCGTTAGCAGATTCAGCAGCAAGATCAATGGGTTCGCCAAAACGGACTAGAGCCCTACGACCTGCGTAAGGTGGAAGAATGGCAGAACCGAGATCCTCAAGCACTTTCTGTATCGTTTCACCCATGCGGTCGAGGGTCGGATTTTCCTCAAGGTATGTACCGGGGTAACTCAGTAGACGAAAGGCCAGCATCGCCTCCGCTGCCAAGGTTCGAGCCTTGAAGTCGGCCAGTGTCGGCTTGTCCGCAATCCTAAGGGCGTGAATTCTGCGACGAATCCTTCGGATGCGATCGACCAAGTCTTCCCCATCCTTAGCGGACAACTCGAGCTCCAATTCAAGCTTCTCCATCAACTGTCTAGCAATGTTTCTAAGCTCACCGGCCAAGTCGTCTCCCACTTCACCATCCAAAGGTTTGGCCAAACCACTCATCACCTTTTTCAATGCGAACCAACCGAGACGCTTGACCTCAGTTACGTGATCGGACGACTCGTCGTAATCTTCGTTCACCTCGATAGCCAATCGACGAAACAAAGCCACAACTTCACCCGCAGCATTCGATAAGTGGGTAACCTTCAAGCTTACGGGGATAGCAAAAACGGGGTGATCGTCTCCCAAATTCTGCTGTGCCTTCAAACCGATGAAGGCGGGACCATCGAGAAAGGGGGTCACCTTATCGTTTGTTAGGTAAACATTGCCCTCTGGGAAAATGATCAATCCACGCTCACCTTCCTTCAATAAACGAAGCGCCTCCTTCATCGATTTACGATCACTTCCCTCTCGATCCACAGAAAAGCATCCCGTGCGCTGCATGCACCAAGCGTTAAGTTTGCTCTGAAGAAAAATGTCATAGGCAGCCATGAAGGAAACGGGCAAACCCAGCTGCCTGAAAACCTCGATCATGATTGGCGGATCACTATGAGTAGGATGATTGGGAAGAAAAAGTAGACGATTGCCCGCATGTTTTCTTGCTTCCACAACCATCTCCGGATTCATGACAACGACTTCTTTAATAAGATTCGTTGTCCCTCTCAAATAAAACTTGCGGTTCATCCAACGAAGAAAAGCTTCCACACATCGATTGGGCTTAGGCTCGAAAAAGTGATAACTTTTGTCGGAAAAATCAATCATGAGACGGGTGCATTCTTGCTAAACATGGGGATTATTCAATGCCCAACTTTCAATTTACGTATTGCTTTCACACCGAGCAACAACACCCTAAATTCTAATGAAAGTTAAATCATACCTTCTACTCTCAGTTTTGACGGCATTGGGCCAACAAGGTCTGAAAGGCCAAAAGCAAGGAAGACCCAACGTATTGTTTCTCTTTGCCGATGATCACGCCTATCAGGCCATATCGGCCTACGGGTCCAACAGGAACAGGACTCCTAATATCGATAGAATCGCCAACGAGGGCATGATCTTCCATCGCGCCTTTGTCACCAATTCCATCTGCGCCCCGAGCCGAGCCGTAATCCTTACCGGGAAACACAGCCACCTGAACGGTCAATTGACCAATGGCATGCGCTTCGACGGAGGCCAGCAAACCTTTCCGAAGCTACTTCAAAAAGGTGGATACCAAACTGCAATGATCGGAAAATGGCACCTCAAGAGCGACCCCACCGGCTTTGATTTCTGGCAAGTGCTTCAGGGACAAGGTCCTTACTACAATCCGCCCATGAAAACGCCCGAAGGCGTTAAGAAAATCACCGGTTACACTACAGACGTCATCACCGACGTCACACTCGACTGGCTGAAAAACGGAAGGGACAAGGACAAACCCTTTTTCATCATGAGCCAGCACAAGGCTCCGCACCGCAATTGGCAACCCGGTCCCAAGCACCTAAACAAGTACGACGGCGTCGAAATCACAGAACCGGAAACACTTCGTGATGATTACAAGACGAGATCATCCGCCGCCTCCAGTCAGGCCATGACGATCCGGAACCATCTCTCGTCGAACGATCTAAAGCTTCGAACTCCCGGAAACCTCACGCCCGAACAAAAGGCAAAGTGGGACGCTGCTTACGGGCCCAAGAACAAGGCGTTCACAGAAGCGAAACTGGACGGCGAAGCCCTATTGAAGTGGAAATACCAACGCTACGTAAAGGACTACCTGCGCTGCATCGATTCGGTAGATGAAAACGTCGGGCGACTTCTCGACTACCTGGACAAAAGCGGACTCGCCGAGAACACGGTCGTCATTTATTCCTCAGACCAAGGTTGGTACCTTGGCGAGCATGGTTGGTACGACAAGCGCTGGATGTACGAGGAATCCTTCCGGACTCCACTCCTCGTGCGTTGGCCCAAGGTCATCAAGCCCGGAAGCAAAAACTACGACTTGGTGCAAAACCTCGATTATGCCGAAACTGCACTAGACTTGTGCGGTGTCAAGATCCCCGGCGATATGCAGGGAGCGTCTTTCGCTCCCCTACTTAAAGGGAAAAAACCGGCGGACTGGCGTAAGTCCCTCTATTACCATTATTACGAATTCCCGGGAGCTCATAGTGTACGCCGCCACTACGGCGTTCGTACCGACAAGCACAAGCTCATCTTCTTCTACAACTTGGACGCATGGGAAATGTACGACCTAGAAAAAGATCCCAACGAATTAAAGAACATCTACGGACAACCGAAATACGACGCCCTTACTGAGGAACTCAAAACGGAACTGGATCGTCTTCGGCAACTCTACAAAGTCCCCGAAGACACCCGCCCGGTTAGTAGATCCAAAAAACCAAAACCGAAGAAAAAGAAGTAGATGCTTGGTTTTCAGGCCATTGCATCGATCGCGGCGGCTAGAGAAAAGTCCTTTTCGGTGACCTTGCCTTTGGCGTCATGGGTGTTGAGAGCGATCTCAACCCGATTATAGCAATTGAAGATCTCGGGATGATGATCTTGTTGGTCCGCTTCGTAGGAAAGGCGAACAATGAAGGCCATAGCATCCCGAAAGCTGCCAAAAGCAAAGGATTTCTTGAGATGGTCTTCATCGTGACGCCAGTCTTGGAGATTGACCAATCGGGACTCTATTTCGCTTTCTGGAAGTGGTTCGCTCATAACAAATAATCTGAGAAAAGCTTTCCTCGTTGTCAATAAGGTGATTAGGCGTTGTGATGCTATTTCAATTGCCATGACTCTCATCGAAGAAGATTCACAAGGTGAAGTCCCACGACACGTAGCCATCATCATGGATGGTAACGGAAGGTGGGCTCGCAATCGAGGCAAACCTCGCTTATTTGGCCATCACAAAGGAGTCGAAAACGTCAGGCGAGTAGTGGATGCTGCTAAAGAAGCGGATGTTCCCTATTTGACTTTGTACGCCTTTAGCGTGGAAAACCAGAATCGCCCAAAGGATGAAGTAACCGGCTTAATGCGACTTTTACGGGAATTCCTCAAAAAAGAGATTCGCAACATGGTAAAGGACGGAGTGAGGCTTCGAACCATTGGAGATGTTGCAGGTCTCCCCGAATATGCTCAAAAGATCGTAGAGGAAGCAGTCGAAAAGACGAAGAGTAACGATTCATGGAACCTCACTCTTGCCCTCAACTACGGCAGCAGGCAGGAAACCTTGAATGCAATACGTGTTTATGCCGAAAAAATTTCTTCAGGAAAAGCCTCTCCGAAGGAATTGAATTGGGATACATTCTCCTCTTATCTTTATACCGCAGAACTCCCTGACCCAGACTTGATCATTCGCACTTCGGGCGAACATCGATTAAGCAATTTCCTTCTTCTTCAAGCGGCCTATGCGGAAATATACGTAACTCCCGATCCTTGGCCCGAGTTCACTGCCGACAAGTTTCACCTGGCTCTCCAAGACTACGCCAGTCGAGAACGGCGATACGGCAAGACGGGAGAGCAGATCCGCTTAAAATCAAGTATATCCGAAACACCTGTAAGCGTATGATTCTCAGAGTATTTTCAACCGTCATCCTGTGGAGCATCGTTATCGGTGGAGTGGTAGGTTTCGGCGAATCTGGAACCATGTGGATTTTGACCGTGGCGGCAGTATGCACTCAATTCGAAATCTACGCCCTACTGGGCCGACTTGGATTCGCCGCAAATAGAATCTCAGGATTGGCCACGGGAGCCTTTTTGATTCCGATGGGGTATTATATAGTAGGTGCGGGAATGGACGCTTTGGCGGTAGGAGCGCTCATGATGTCGGGTGCCGCCGTGCTTTTCCCACAAGCCCAGCGTGGCATGTACGTCAAGCGCCTGCTTCCGACTTTCTTCGGTCTGGTTTACGTACCTTTTCTATTGCACTACTTCGTTCGAATCCTGCAGACGTCCGAAGAGATTCCATCGGGAACAACCATGAGTTTCGGCTTGTTCTTCTGCTTGTGGTTACTTGCCGTGGCGAAGTTCAGTGACATTGGTGCTCTGCTGGTGGGAAAGATGATAGGTCGCACCAAAATGGCTCCTTCAATAAGTCCGGGAAAAACCATCGAAGGACTTGTTGGAGGCATTGCAGCCTCCGCAGGCATAGGAGCTCTCCTCCCCTGGATCTTGCAAAACTACAGGCCCGAGTTGGTTTCTTTCGAGGGAGTAAACTTCGATCCGGGGTCGGCTGCGATCCTTGCATTGCCAGTAGCCGTTGCCGCCGTAATCGGCGACTTGATCGCCTCTGTGCTCAAGCGACTGGCGAATATAAAGGATTCAGGTGGAGCAATACCCGGAATAGGCGGAATGCTCGACCTTACAGACAGTCTCATCTTGGCCGCGCCCACGGGATATTTCCTACTTTTGGCCTTAATGCGGTGAGCGCCCCCAAGAAGGTCGTTCTGCTGGGAGCCACCGGTTCCATCGGAGAAAGTGCCTTGCGAGTACTTCGAGCTCATCCCGACAGGTTGCAATTGGTCGGAATTTCAGCCCACTCGGATGCTGAAGGACTTTTTGCCATCGCCGAGGAATTTGGAGTCAAAGATCTGTGTCTTTCCGAAAAAGTTTCAAAGGTGCAAACGGTTCCGAGCAATGCCACACTGCGAAGAGGCGCTCGTGGTTTAGAAGAGTTGGCCGCTTTGCCCGAAGCGGACGTCGCCTTGGTCGCTGTGGTAGGCTCGGCGGGTTTACTCCCGACTCTGGCTGCCATTCAAGGTGGAAATGACGTAATTCTCGCCAACAAGGAAGCTCTTGTGGTTGGCGGTAAATTCGTCATGGAGGCGGCTCGGAAAGCAGGAGTTCGCATTATTCCCGCAGACAGCGAGCACAACGCCGTGTTCCAATGTCTGCAAGGGGTGCCAGAACGAGACGTCGATCGAATCATACTGACGGCATCGGGTGGTCCATTTCGCGATTTCTCACTCGAACAGATGGCTTCGGTCTCTTCCAAGCAAGCCCTTGACCACCCGAACTGGTCGATGGGACCGAAAATCACGGTAGATTCGGCAACAATGGCAAACAAGGGCTTGGAACTGATAGAGGCTCACTGGCTCTTCGGTTTACCTGCAGAACGGCTCGACGTGGTTATCCATCCCTCTAGCCTCGTGCATTCTCTCGTTCGCTTGGTGGATGGATGCGTATTGGCCCAACTTACTCCACCGTCAATGACCTTCGCTCTCCAACATGCCCTGCTATATCCCCATCGGGCATCAGGCGTGGACAAGTCACTCGACTTTCTCGAACCACTCGACCTTTCGTTCGCTCCTCCCGACCTTCAAAGATTCCCATGTCTTCGCCTAGCTCGCGAGGCGATGCAAACCGAAGGCATCGCCCCAACCGTATTCAACGCCGCCAACGAAATTGCAGTCGATGCTTTTTTACGAAATCGGATTGGCTTTCTCAACATTCCGGCAATAATAGAAGCCACTTTAAACGACATTCAACATAGAGACCCAAAAAACATAGAAGAAGTTCTCTCCGCAGATTCGGATAGCCGCAGACTGGCAATGGAAAAGCTTAGGGACTAACTTCACCACCACATCCTAAATTCGTGTCTTTATTATACGACATCAGCTTTATCTTCGTTGCCTTGCTCACCTTGGGGATAACCATATTCGTTCATGAATTGGGTCACTTTCTCGCAGCTAAGCGCCGGGGATTGGTGATCAAGCGTTTCTCCATTGGTTTTGGACCAAAAATCTTCGGATGGGAGCGTGATGGCGTAGAATACCGTTTATCCTTAATACCCTTCGGCGGATACGTAGCCCTCCCTCAGTTGGCGGATATGGGCCGACTGGAAGGAGCCGAAGAGCAGATCTCGGAAAAAGAAAAGGAAAGGGATGAGAACGAAGAAGAAGAAGAAAAGGAGGACGAGAACGGAGACGAACACAAAATAGAACAATTCTCGAAGATCAGCTATGCCGACAAAATGATCGTTTCGGTCATGGGAGCCGTCTTCAACGTACTATTCGCCTTTGTGCTTTCGTGCATACTCTGGTTTTTTGGTTATGACGTTTCATCTGCTCAGCTCAGCACTGAGGTTGGTTATGTGTCAGAGGAAGTCGAACGTTGGAATCCATTGATTCAAGAGGGAGAAACTGTTCGTGGTCCGGGAATGGTTGCGGGACTAGTCCCAGGAGACAAAATCCTCAAAGTCGACAATGCTGTCGTGGAAGACTTCATGGATATTCAAAACCGCATTGTGACCGGAAAGAGGACACGGGAAGACGGTGAGCGTCTGGTTACCTTGCTTATAGATCGCAACGGCACTTCCAAAAGCTTGGACATCCGTCCGGAAGTCGTAAGTAGGGAAGAATTTCGCATTATCGGCATAGGTCCTCGGGAAACTTTTTTCGTAGAAGAGCTTACGCCTGGTTTACCAGGAGAAGCTGCCGGACTTGAAATAGGCGATATGCCAGTCGCAATAGATGGAAAAGCAATTCTATCATTCCGTTTTCTGATAGACTACCTCGACAAACTCGAAGAGAACGCCAGCGTCGCCTTCACCGTTAGTAAAGGAGGCGAGGATGGACCGATAAAATCCTACGCGCTTACACCTACCGTGAAAGAGATCGAACAGGGCGACGAAATGGTCAAACGCACGCTGATAGGTTTTCGACCCAAGCAAAAGATCGTGACCACCTATCCGAACCCCATGCATCTTATTTACGGTCGAGTGAAGGACATGTACCTAACCCTTTCGGGGCTAGTCAGTCCACAGTCCGACGTTAAGCTCCGCAACATGAGTGGGCCCGTTGGAATCGTCAATCACCTGAGCATATTCGCCAAGATCGGCTTCAAGAAGCTCTTGTGGTTCGTAGTCTTCATCAACGTAAATCTCGCCATCCTGAACCTACTACCCATTCCCGTATTGGATGGAGGTCACATGCTCTTTGCCACCATAGAGAAATTACGAGGGCAACCTCTGCCTTTGGCTTTCCTCGAACGGGCGCAAATCTTATTCGTAGCCCTGCTATTCTCCTTCATGCTGTACGTCACCTTCTTCGACCTGCAGCGGTTATTCCCCTTCTGAACGATTCGGGACGATGCCGTCCTCCTCATACTGCTTGTCTCGAGTACGTACCCTTCGAAGAACGACTCGTGAAGTAAAGGTAGGTTCTATCGGCGTTGGGGGTGATAACCCGATTCGCGTACAGTCGATGACCACGACTGAAACTCTCGACGTGGAAGCCACTTCACGCCAAACCATCGAACTTGTAGAAGCAGGTTGCGAGATCGTCCGAATTACCGCCCAGAACGTACGGGCCGCCGAGGCTCTCGCAGCAATCGCGAAAAAGGTACGTGTCGACGGGTTTGACGTTCCCCTCGTCGCCGACATTCATTTCCTTCCTCAAGCTGCGATGGAGGCCGCCAAGCATGTGGAAAAAGTTCGAGTAAATCCAGGCAACTACGCCGACCGTAAAAAATTCGCCGTACGCGAATACTCCGACCTCGAATACGAAGAAGAGCTCGAACGTCTCCACGGAGCCTTTTCGCCACTCGTGCTACGATGCAAGGAACTAGGGCGAGCCATGCGTATCGGCACCAATCACGGTTCCCTATCCGATCGTATCCTCAATCGCTTCGGCGACACTCCGCGAGGCATGGCCGAATCCGCTCTAGAGTTCATTAGGATAGCAGAGTCGCACGATTATAGGGAAATCATCCTGTCGATGAAGGCAAGCAACCCGAAAGTGATGATCGAGGCTTATAGGCTCGTCGTGGCTCTCATGAACGATGAAAGCATGGAGTATCCACTCCACCTTGGCGTAACCGAGGCAGGGGATGGTGAGGACGCTCGTATCAAGAGTGCAACGGGAATCGGATCTCTTCTGCTGGATGGTCTAGGCGACACCATCCGAGTGTCGCTTACCGAAGATCCGGTACATGAGATACCGGTCGCCCAAGATCTCGCGGCAAGAACAGAGACACTTTGGCAAAGAGCAAAAAACAAAACCGACGCGCAACCCGACGAAGGAATAGACCCCTTTGAATTCACGCGGCGGGAATGTGTCGACTTGGCCTTTGGCCCAAACTGCAAAGTGGGTCCGAAAGAACCGCCTCGCGTAATTGTTCCGGCAGGACGCCCCCTTGAGGAGTTTCGAGATATCGTTTCCGACCTGTCAAAAGCCCAAGCCGCAAACAAGGATGCACCAATCGAAGGCTTGCTCTTGAGGCTCAAGTCCGAGAAAGATTTATCCCACCTGGAGACTTTACGGGAAACTCTTGTTGGCTCCCTACCCCTTCTCGTAGTGGAATATCAACCAGGCGAACAGTTTGAACTGCCGACAAGAGCTTCCGACCGAGGTTCACCGAAAATCCTTGTCCTTCGTGCCTTCGCTACCAGTCAAGCCGAGGATCTTCACACGTTTCTTACTGAAACAGAAAACGCAGACCATACATCCGCTCTTGCATTGGAACCAACCGACCTCAACGGCACACTGGGCGAAGTCCTTAAAACCCATCAAGGCTCCGCCCCAATAATCACCTTGTCGAAAACCTCCACTTTCGCGCATCCGGTAGGAGCCTACAGGGCCCTTGCCGCTCAACTCAGACAACTCAACCTACCCTTCCCCATCTGGATAAGGTCAAGCGACGAAGCACGCATTCATCCTGATGAAGATTTCTTTTCTTCCAGACTCCTCGATTCCGCAATCCTGACAGGTTCCCTACTTTGCGACGGGATCGGCGACATACTCTCCGTCGAGAATGCACCCGACTCCAATCGCTCTCGAGCTCTCGCCTACAATCTCCTACAGGGAGCGCGAGCAAGAAGTTCAAAGACTGAGTTCGTGGCGTGCCCAAGTTGTGGTCGCACCCTCTTTGACCTTCAGTCCACTACCCAACGCGTAAAGGAAAGCACCTCGCACTTAAAGGGGGTCACGATCGCAGTAATGGGTTGTATCGTAAATGGTCCGGGAGAAATGGCCGATGCCGACTTCGGATACGTGGGTTCAGCACCAGGCAAAATCGATCTTTACGTCGGAAAAAATCGTGTAAAATCGGCCATCTCGGAAAAGGAAGCCGTTGACCGACTCGTTCGTCTCATTAAAGAGGAAGGTAAATGGACGGAACCTTAAACCAATCCGAGTATCCACTCGACCTCAGTCACGCTGACGAATCTCTGCAATCCCGCATACTAGCAGGACAGAAAGCCGTTCTCGACCAAGTAGGCTATTTTCGAGAAAACATCGGGAAAGCCGAAAGTCGATGGAAAGGAGACGGAACACGAGTAACCGTGGTGGACGAAACAATCTCCCGCGAGATATTCACGGACCTCACAAAGAACTTTCCAAAAGACGACTATTGCTCAGAGGAAAGCGAAAACGACTCCGAAATCAGAGACCTCCACGCCGAATTCGCTTGGGTGCTCGACCCCGTGGACGGGACAAACAACTACGCAGTCGGCATTCCCGAATGTGGCATATCTCTGGGTCTCCTTCACGAAGGCATGCCCGTCTACGGATTCATCTACGACAACGGACGAGACTTACTCCTTCAAGGTGGTCCTAGCTTCGGAGCGGTCGAGGGCGACAGTCCCATAACGGCAACCACCGATCTCGTAAACGAAAAGCTAACTTTTTGCATGCACTTCCCAATCCCATCGGAGGCGCAAGACAAACTGAAAGAAGCACTCACTATATGGCGCATCCGCTGTCCGGGTTCAGCTGCCGTCGGTCTAGCCAACGTCGCAGCCGGTCGACTCGATGGTTGCATCGAATACCGCTCGAAACCTTGGGACTGCGCCGCGGGTCACCCCATTTGCAAAGGAGCAGGCGCAGAATTCCAATTTTTGGAGGAAGCCTGCTTTCCCATGAAAAGCTTTTCAACAAGTATGCCGTCTTTTCCTTTCCGAGTCGGCTCTCAGCTTTTCCTCGATGAAACGGCCAAGGCACTAGCTTAAGAGACTGCTAACGCACCTCGAAACGAGAACGGGCATAAGTTCCCGTCGGCATAAGACAGAGCAACTCGTGCCGACCGATGCCCACTGCAGTTCGATTAACCGCAGTGCCTACAAGTGGACTCCCGTTAAGAAACCATAGCAACTCCCCATCTAGATTGGCTTTCGGCCGGATCTCCAAAAAATCTTCTAATTTGCGGTAAACAGCGCCGGATTCGGGAGACAGGATGGAAAGCTTCAAATCTTCTCCGGGTAAGGGAATCGGTCGGGAAACTGTCCAAGGAATAGGTTTTCCAGGAGCCTCCGTCACGCGGATCTTTGAAAGATCAAAGATCCGGGAAAGGACAGGTTCGGCTACCTTTGCTCCTACGTAGGCTTCATCGCCCATTCCGGATAGTCTACCGACCCACACGCCAACGGCATACTTACCATTGTGCCCCACCGCCCATGCATCTCGGCGACCGGAAGAGGTACCCGTCTTACGCATGAACCAAGGAGTCGACTGCAGCGAAAGATTGTCGAACTCGGTCGAAGGAAAGCGCCAAGAAGACAATTCATACCCTAACCAAGCGCACACGTCCGAATCCAGAATACGAGCATCCACAACAGGCTCATCAAGAAAAGTACGTATATTTCGGCGAACGCCGGACCGACCCAATGTGGCATAGGCGTTGGTGAGGTCGAGTAAACGCGTCTCTACTGAACCCAGTACGAAGGCAAGACCACCGCGACCGACGGGGTCGCCCTTAAAACGAACACCACATCCCTCCGCCATGCCCGCCGCCTTGGCCGCTCCGACCTCACGGGCAACCTGAAGAGCAGGTAAATTGAGTGACCGACGCAAGGCATCTCCCGCGCAAACCTCACCGGAAAAGGTTCGATCAAAGTTCCCTGGAGCCCATCCGCCAAAACTGACAGATGCGTCGGAGAGAATAGTCTCGCCATCCAACCGACGCTCGGATGCCGCCGTCCCGTAAACGAAGGGCTTCAAGGTAGATCCGGGAGAACGCCATGCCAAGGCAGCGTTCACCTGACCACCATTCGGGTCGTCAAAGTTCACGCCTCCAACCATTGCCGTCAGACCACCGCTTTCAAGTTCGATGACAACCGTCGCCACTTCGGAAGCACTGGGCAAATTTTTCGCGTGCTCAATCAACAGGTGTTCGATTTCAGCCTGAAGCGTAAGATCGAAAAAGGTTTGTCCACCGGAAGGCCGCCGACGCAAAGCTTCCATCACGAAGTGACGACTTTGCCCACCCGTCAGTGGTCGAGTCTCCAGACTAACAGGCTCGCTCATTGCGTCATCAGCCTCAGATCGGGAAATCATTCCCTCCGAAAACATACGTTCGAGCACCTTGTCTCGTCGCCGCTGGGCGGCTTCAGGAAAACGATCAGGTCGCAAACGCGATGGAGACTGAGGGATTCCGGAAAGCAGAGCGGCCTCGGTCAACGAAAGCTCCTTTGGGGACTTGCCAAAGTATCGTCGCGAAGCCGCTTCCACTCCATTTAGATTCCCCCCGTAGGGCGCTAAATTCAAGTACGCCTGAAGAATTTCATCCTTTGACAAATACTCGTCCGCCTGCCATGCCCGCGCCGCCTCGGAAAGTTTCACGCCGAAAGTTCGTGGTCTAGGTTCCAACATGCGGCACAACTGCATATCCAATGTACTCGCACCCGAAACGACCTCCAATGCGAATATGTTTTGAAAGGAGGCACGGGCAACGGACAAGAAGTCCACGCCGGAATGGAAGCGAAATCGTTCGTCCTCCACAGCAATAGTCGCTCGCGTCAACCAAGGAGAAATTTCTTTAAGAGAAATGGGCAGGCGCCATTGCTCTTCCTTGGTCAATGTTCTAGTAAGGACGCGACCAGACCGATCCACTAAAATGCCACTTTCGGGCGAGGCTTCCAATCGTTCTATAGGGAAAGGATTGATCGACAAAAACCAGTTCAAGGCAAAATAAATTCCAGCACCCGTTCCGGCGAAGGTCAGGAGAATGCGCCAGTGATATCGCTTAAGCCACTCGCTCAAGCAGAAAACTTTCATCGTACAGCCACTTTTACGGAACCCATGCCCCCTAGAGATCGCAAACTTTCATCGTACATACAGGACGCTTGTATCGGGGGCAGAAGGAATTCCCCTCCAGCCACTGCTCGAATGGCGTATCGAAAAACCTGTGGACGATGCTTGGCCGAGGCGAAAAGAACGACACGGTCGTCGAGGAACTCCGAACGATCCGGTTGGCTAGTAAAAAGGGTTGGTTCACTTGGAGAACGCATGGCCGACGTCGCCAATCGAGGATTCTCTACCGCAAAACCACCCGGCAAAGCATCGACCAAGGCCACATTGCCTGCCTCCAAGTCGAGAGTCTGTAGCTTTACCTCCACCCAAACCAAGTCCCCGACCTCCACTTCCACGGGCTTTCCACCCTCTTCTTTCCAGTCTCGAAGAATCTTCCCGTCGGCGGTGGTCCAACGGCGCAGAATTTCCAGACCGTCGTTAACGGGCTTTACCGATTCGGGAGCAACGAGACCCTCGGTCAGAACGGACACGTAGAGTTTGCCCTCTCCCACCGGAGAAAGTCGAATTTCTCCACTTCCGACGAATGAGGTTTCGGTCGTTTCCTCCGACGAGAAAGCAACGGCTTTCGCACCGGGTCCGGTCAGTTTTCCGGAGAAGGAACCGGAATTGCTTTCGGCAGAAGCCTGCAGTTTGCAGAGGGCGGCGATGGCAAGGCCATTATCCAACGTGCTCCGCCAATGACCATTCCTTCGCCCTCGCAGGATACGATGCTTGAGTTCACTTATCCAAGGGTGTTGGTCGTCCAAGTCCAGAAGGACTGAAAGCAAGATCGCCTCGGCTGCCGTCTGTGAGGTGAGACGACGATTGAAGGTGCGCGAAACGGTTTGGGAAAGAGTGTCGGCGGGAATCGACTTGCGGGCGAGATCGGGCCGTCCGCTCGCCAACCATGCCCCTGCCAAACGGGCCCTACCGGCAAAATCGAGCACCCCGACTTGATCGAGGAGATAGCGCTGACGAGAGGTTTCCGGTTGACCAAAGGTGGCAAGCACTTGGCAAATGAAAGCTTGCTCGGGCAAATCGTTTTCACCCGAACGCAAAGATTCGCGCAAGTAGCCAACCAACTCATCGATAAATTCTTTGTCGATGGAATGACCTGCGGCTTTTGCCTCGATCAGGAAGGTCGACGCATAGCACGTGCCCCAAAGGTTTGGCTCTCGACCTCCAGGCCAATAGGCAAGACCACCTGAGCGAGTCTGCATAGTTGAAAGCCTCTCGATGCCCGCAAGAACCACTTCCTTGGCAAACTCCGATTTACCTCCTCCAAGCAACTTGGCGGCGTAGGCCAATGGCATAACCTTGCTTGTGGTCTGCTCCACGCAACCGTATGGGAAACCTAGTAAATCGTCGAGGGCAGGTCTCAGGTCCGTGACGGGAGACGCCGACAGCGTGACGATACGCTTGGCCCCGTCGGCAAGAAATCGTTCGGGCAAGTCGATTGTCCGCGACTCACCGGCATTCATTACGAAAGTTTCGTAAGCGGCGTCCAAAGTAGCGGCAGGACGAACAGGAAAAGTCCCACTAGCTTCTGCAAAGAGTCCATTGCCCGATACCTTTACCGAGACGAGTGCCAAACCCATGTTGCGCTTGGCTTCCATTTCGAACCAAATGGTGCTTGAACCACCCGCGGCGAGGGCAACAGTCCGTTTTGGGTCGCCAAACAATTGAGCAGGACCGGAAAGAATGAATTCCGTTTCGGCCACAATGTCTTCATCGGTAGAGTTGAAAAGTGTTACAGGAGAGAGGAATTTATCCCCCGGGGCTACAAAACGAGGCAAAGAGGTTTCCGCAAGAAGAGGTGAAGTTACCGTCATGGCGCTCTCGGCGGAACCATAGGAGTTCCCAGCCACAGCGACGGCCATAAAGCGAATTTCGCCTGTAAAATCGGATGGGATTGCAAATTTTGATTCCACGAGTCCGTCCTTGCCCAAGAGCACGAATTCATTCCAAAGAATGACCGTCTTTGGATATCTCGCCTTAACGAGTGAACGACGCGAGGAGCCCCCCCCGGCACCAAACCTTTCCATCGAGCTTGGTCTCTTGTGGTCCGGTAGCAATTCGAGGTAAAGATCACCCGAATCGACCTTCGCCCGCCAAGAACCATAGAATAGGTCGGTAGGGTCGGGAGTCTCGTAGTCGGTTACGGACAAAACTCCTTCGTCCACAGCCCAAAGATGAACATAAGTCGATTCGTCACCTTTCACTCTGGCCCGAACAGTGACCTCGGCACCCGGTTGCACCTTGTCGAGCACATCCAACTCAACGTCGAGACGCTCTTTGGAAAAGTCCGTAGCCAAACGGACCATGCCGTAAGCCCGATGGGGTTTCCACTCGGAGGATTCGAAGTCAAGTGGACGGACGACGGACGCCGTAACGAATGCGCCTCCGGGCATACTTTCAGGAAGCGGAACATCCAAGGTCACGTGAGTTTTCGAAAGGTTAAATGTTTGCGACCAAGCGACATGGTCGGTCTCAAGTGTCAAAAGCAATTCGCCCGCGAAGGGTGCTTTCACTGCAACCCGAGCCACATCGCCGGGACGATAGGAGGCACGTTCGAGACTCAATCCCACTCGGTGAGGAGAACCCGTGGCGGCGACCGATTGACCGGCTCCGGGAACATCCAAGCGTATTATAGTCACCGCTCCACCGACTAAGTCGCGAACAACCAAGCGCCATGTACCGGGTTCGGGACAAGTCATCTGAACTCGAGCGAAATCCTCACTTGCCCCCGCTACTTTCTCAACCAGCTTTCGTGTGACCTCGAAGGCGTCCTCGCGACGATGCCACGTCCAATGTCCACCGACGCGTTGCATCACCCAATCGGTTTCGAGTTTTTCCAACACGACTTCTACGTTTCCAACAGGTACTTCATCCGCAAGTGGACCGGCAGCCACGAACTCGACCGTAAACGCCTCACTCGCCGACGGTTTGCCTCCATTCGCAACGCGCACGCCGACGAGACGTGAAGCGGTAAGCTTGCGAAGGCTGAATCTATCGCTCACGGAAGCGCCACCCGTCGAGTTTACCGTAACGTAGCCGGCGGTCTCCCAAAATCCGGGTGACAACCGATCACTCGGAAGGAAAACGCTGGCCGAACCGGTTCCGTCGGTCATGCCATCAATGGAGCGTATAGAAACTTTCTCATGATGGTCCTTGTCTCCAAAAGAAAAGTCTTCCAATCCCGCGGCCTCGAATGAGGCTTTCGACCAATCCCCCGCGACCTGAAACGGCAGGTCAGCCCCGGCAACTCCAAAGAGATAGCGAGCGGAAATGGAAACTTCGGGAGCTTGGTCATGACTGAACCACGACTGGGCAGCTTCACTCTTAACTTCGAGGCGGACAGGCACGAAAGCCTCTACCCCGGTCGTAGTCTCCGCAATGCTCGTTTCCGAACCGGGCAAGGACAGTGCGAATCTCCATGTTCCCGTCCAGGCTTCCTCGGGAGTGCCATAGGAAGTATGGAAAGTTCCGCCATCGCTTATGCTAATGGACAAAGTCTTAGTCAATTTGCCATCGGGACGATAGATACGAAGCTCAAAAGGTATATTCGGGTCAGGCACCTCACCGGCATCGTCCCGAATAATCCCGGTCAATTGCACCGCGTCGCCCGGTCGACGAACCCCGCGAGCAGCATAAAGAAAACCGTCCAATCCCTTGGGAGGTTCACGACCATCCTTATTTACGGTCGGCAAGTCCCACTTGCGTTGGTCAAGCCGGCGGAAACTAAGGTCATCCCCCTTCGCCGCGAGGACAATCCATGGTTCGCCATCCGGATGGTTGTTGGGAGCGCCAAGTTCAACCAGACCACGATCGTCCGTCTTGCCTGTAGCCAAGATCTGGTTCTTGGTGGAAAGTACTGACACCTCCACGCCCGCCACGGGTTTGCCTTCGCTCAACGAGGTAACCCATGTGAGAATGCCGGAGGGGTGAGCTTTCGTAGTGATGGCCAGGTCGGTCACGGCAACGACCGCATCGTCGTCCGTCCACCTTCGGTTCTCGGCTTCCGCCTGAATCGAATACAACCCAAGAGGCTTATCGATCCAGTCGCTCAAACGGATAAGAGTCGTTTTCAACGAACTGGCGCCTCCACCTTCAATCGTCACAACCTCGGAAAACAATTCCCGCCCGACTCGACTAAGATATTGTCCACGCAAGTGAGCTGCCAAATTGTTGGGATAGACCTTGGTCGCGGAAAGGCGGACGTCGCTAACGGCAACGGTCTTCAATTCCAGACTCAGGTTACCCTTTGGGCTAAGGACACCCCGAGACCGGACGAATTCGATCGAAGGCGACCGGCTAGGCATCTTAAAACGGAACTTGGTTCCTGCAGGCAACACCTGCCCGTCAAATGATCTTATATCTCCCTCAAGTCTGGCGACATAGTGCCGCATGGGAGAACCAAATGAACCATAAAGGCGAATACCATATCCAGAAAGCGTTGACGTCATCCCCTCTACTTTTGGAGTTACCGAAATACGGGGGGTGGACTGTAACGAATCGAGCATTTCGTTAAATCTTAACTCAACCGAAGTTTTTTCCTCCGTCCCCCAGCGCCAAGGAGCACGTGCGGGCAGAGCGGCAAAAGTGGGACGAAGCTCGATTTCGTTCACAAATTCCTTCTTCAGTCCAAGAGGCCCACTCACTCCTGCCATTCCATTCTTCAGCTTCACTACCAAAAGCCGATCTTTAGGCTCTTCAAAAGCCACCACGTGACGGCTAGTAAGCCCGCTGCTGAGAACTTCCCCTTTCAGCTTGGCCACAGGATCGCCAGTAGACGCTTGAAGGTTTGCGGAAAGAACATCGGGCTCAACGTCCTGATTGAAGCGAAATTCCACTCGAATCCTACCATCAACACGACCTAGATTCGAGCAATGTTCGACACGGAGGGAGGAAGAATTAAAGACAAATTCCCTTTTTCCTTCCAAGGGTTCACCAAGTTGATCGGCGAAATGAGCCGAAGCTTTCGCGGTGAAACGATTACCGACGGGCAAGGGGTTCTTCAGGCGAAACTCCATCGCGTTCGTCCGACTCCATAGCCATTGTCCTTCCGTGGGAGGTTCCATCGAGAAAGGCTGCCATCCCATCGGTTTACCGACCTCCGCGGCAGGAACAAGCTCCCGGTTAAATACGATTAACAGCTTGTCCGCATCCTCGGCCAGTTCGCCCTCTCCGGGCTGAAAAACCGCAACTCGCAAGACCGATTCCTCCTCAGCTTCGATTCCGGCAACAGGTCCGACGACCTCATTTCGAATCCATAGGAGACCCACCACATTCAAGACGAAGGCTGCTCCCACCAATATCCACATCGATTTCTTACTCATTATTCCATCCCCTTTATATTTTTCCACTCTAGCGAACCCGCATCCGCCGTGATTGACGCCAAGACCAAGCAGGCAAATCATCCGACTCCCTACCCCACCGAAGCGTTCAATAACCTCATTCAAAAATCAATTCACCTTGACCCAAAGCGTCAACACCTTAAAAGGTCGAAGCTTCACAAACGCGGGCATAGTTTAGCGGTAAAACCCCAGCCTTCCAAGCTGGTGTCCCCGGTTCGATCCCGGGTGCCCGCACCATCTCTTATTGATCGAGTAGCTTTTGTGCAATATAGGTAAACCATATGAGCAAGCCAGATATGGGAATCTTTCCTATCGCACACATCGAGAATCGCGAGATCATGGAAAAGCAACAACTCGGAAGGTAAGGTGTTTACGACAAGCGGGTGTTGAGAAGTCAAGCGAGAGGTAGCACCCCATCTATTCATTCCCGAAAGTTGCCGTGGTGAAGCTTATACTGATCACCCGATATCAATCGGATTTGGATTAACATCTCGCAACTTTACGATGTCACCTTCATGACCGAGGCATTGAACGATGGAGACCGCGTCTTGGATGATTGGCACAGATTCCGGTTACCAAACCGCGATCCTTGCCGAATTGGCAACGGCACATGAACGGTGGAACGAGAAGAGCCCCTTTGGCACCATTGTCGCCACCGCGGTTACTCCAGCAGTGCGTCAATTGTTAATGAACCAGATGAGAGTCGGGGCATCATAATTTCCGAAGACGAGACGAGCCAAAGTCTAGCTACTTTTTTCGTCGCACAACAAAAGGCTAGCTACCAGCTCTTGAGTAGTTCGCCCCAGTACTTGTTCAAGTTGTCGACGTCGGAGAAAGACTTCTTTACGGAAGCATCATCAGAGATAGGATCATGGTAAAAGAATGTGATGGTTTTCTCCACTTCGTTTTTCTTAAACAGATATACTTGGCTTTTATTCACGCATATCGGGTGCCCTTTTTCATCCACTCCTGCCTTGATGACCTTCAGCTTTGCTTCGGTCTTATCCCAAATTGCTCCCACAAAGAGAGCTGCTGAAAGCATTAAAATAATTCCAATAAATGTCCTGTTGGATTTTGTCATGTCTAATTATTCTCCTAGGTTGATTGCTTATCGCCAGAATGTATGATTGAACAAAAGGAAGATTCTCCTCTTGGCAAAGTTATTTCGTCATAAAGGTTATTTTCAGTGAAGGCACCATGCAAAAGGCGAGGGTCTTGACTATCTTGAATGAACAGACTTTGATTGAGTTTGATTATACAATCGGACAGATTGCAACGTTACTTGAATTTAGAAGACTCCATTGCCCTCATGAAAACGGAAATCATCGCCACCATTCTGATTTTCACATCTGTACTCTCAGTAGCTGGCCAACAGCGCATAGGCCTTTACGAATTGGCCGTCATGCAGCGCAAGTCAGACAACCTATGCAGGACGGGTGACTATGAAACCGCGTTAAAAGGTTACCAGTACGTACTCGCCAACAGGTTGCCCATTCAAGGAAATCGCCACCAAGATATTGGCGTAGTCTACAACAACATGGGCGTGGCTCACTACTTTTCAGGAGAAAACCAAAAGGCAAAAGAGGCTTTTGAGACCGCCTTGAAAATAATCCTCACCAAAGGACCTCACCATCCTGACGTCGCCACCATCCGATGCAGCCTCGCCTTTGTGCTTGATGCCGAAAGCAAATATGACAAAGCCTCGGAACTTTACGAAGAAGCGTTGAAGGTGAAATTGCGAACATTCGGAGAATCCCATCCTGATGTCGCCGACTGTCAGGAAGGCATGGCTCTGGTTAAAGAAGCCAAGGGGGAAAGAGATGAGGCGATTGGTCTGCTCGAAAAAGCATTGGCGAACAGAAAAAAACGGTATGGCGAAAAACATACCGACGTTGGTGCATGTTATGCGGGGCTAGCACTAGTATATCTCAACAAAGACAACTTTGAAAAATCGGATGAGTTCGACAAAAAAGCCAAAGCAATCCTAACCGAAACTAAAGGCCGTTACCCCCAAAACCTAAATCCTATTTCTCGTCTTCGCCCACCCCCCCCTGAAATGTTACGGGTTCGAAGCAAGTCTCTTCGCAACCCATAACCATTCAGGAAGACTTTGAGAAATGCTTCAAGCAAACAAGGAGAACAACTCCTCCTTTCGACAAGAAAGTCATTTAACTGATAAAGTTAAACCGAGTGCCTTGCCGAAATTAAAGGTTGAACCATTCACTTTGACTAGAATCAGCCGACTCCTCTCTTGGACAGACACCGAACGTGAACTGAAACTATGGTCGGGGAACACCTTTAAAAGCTTCCCTACCCCAAAAAACTTCATCTCACACCTGAATCGCAGGAATCTGCACGCATTCGCAGGAATATCTCGACAGGGTGATTTCGTAGCCTACGGAGAATTAGTGGGAGAAAAAGGGGGGGAAGGAATTATTTGCCGAGTCATCGTCGAGCCTGAATTTCGTGGACAAGCTTACGGTCGATCATTTTGCTCGGAACTTTTACGCATCGCGTTCGATGAGCTCAGTTTCACTCACTTAACACTGAACGCCTTTCACTTCAACACACCTGCAATAAACTGCTACAAGGCGCTAGGCTTTCGGCAAATAGCATTTCGACCAAAAGCCCGGCGCTTTAAAAATGAGGATTGGGATTTAGTCATTCTGCGGAAGGAACGACCACTTTTTGACTAGTGTGAACCTTGGCTCGTACTTGGTCAACGGAGGTCTCAACTCCAATTTTATAGTTCCAACAAAGATAATGACCCTCTTCGGATGCTCTTAGGCCAGCCCACTGAACTATTCTTTCAAAAACGCGATGAGAGTGAATAATTATACCTAAGGAGGAACCCGAGGAAAAGGAAGAAATCTTGGCCGCCACACTCCTTGAGAAACTAAAAGAAAAGAGGAAAAAATGGCGAAGGACCATTTATTAATCTGGACTCGATTCAGCAAAAGAATGGCAAGCATGTTTATACAGGAGTCTTTGAGCGAAACCGAAAAGACCTGAGCATCCATAAATGTGATGAAATCACCCGTGAAGCCCCAAAGGCTCTGGGCGCATATGGACCTGCCCTCACATCGACAGCATCGAAATGCTGACTGTGAAGACGTAAAATAAAAATTAAAGTAGAGCAAAGACCCGTTTTCGACCGTAATGTTAAATTATGCAAAGCAACTACTATGGAAGAGTAAAGGTTGCGATATATGTTAGTTTTCTACAGAAAAGAGTTTAATATGAAAATCGAGAACTCCAAACACATTCGACCGCATCAAGGGTTAGCCTTTTACCTTGGTGCGGCAACCGTCATTCTAGCTATCGGTTGGTCAAGGTATCTGCCCATTGAAAACTCTCTCTTGAACAATTTTTCGCCTGTTTTGGCATTGTTCTTTTGCGGTGCAGTTTACTTGCGAGGACCCATTGGTTGGTTTATCCCCACAGTTGCCATTATCGGATCGGACCTAGCCCTAAATTCCACCTATGGTGAAAGTCTCTTCGCACCCTTCATGCTCGCGACTTACGGCTCGTACGGTTTGGCCGTTTTCGCAGGTACTTATATTGCCAAACGCAAATCATGTACTACTCTGTTGGGAGGAGTGGTGGGATGCTCCCTTCTCTTTTACGCCCTCACTTGCTCTTGCGCCTGGCTGTACAATCCCGTCTACCCAAAATCCCTCGTAGGTCTTTGGCAGGCTTTGACCCTAGGTCAACCGGGGTATCCGCCTGCATACTTGTTTCTTCGAAACTCATTGCTGAGCGACTTGCTTTTCACCGGGGCTTTCGCCACAGTTTGCGAGTGGGCATTGGCCAAGCAATCACAAGGCAACGAAACGGGAGAAATAGTATCGACGGAAGCGACCTCCTCCCAATAGGCAGTCAATTCGAATCCAACTCACTCCGTTGGCGAACGGCTTCAAAAAGGCAAACACCCGTTGCGACGGAAACATTAAGACAATCCACACGCCCCTGCATTGGAATATTGGCTAGGTCGTCACAACAGTCAGCAGTAAGCCTTCGTATCCCGCCACCTTCAGCTCCAACAACAAGAGCGAGAGGTCCCTTCAAGTCTAGGTCGTAAAGGGTAGACCGGGCTTGATCAGAAGTTCCGACCAAGCGAATCCCAAGTTCAGTCAACGCACGCAAAAAACGAGAAAGGTTTCGTACCCGGGCAATGGGGAGCGATTCAGCAGCACCAGCAGCCACGTGACGAACGACATCGGTAATTCCGACGGAACGCCCGGAAGGAATAGCGACAAGATCTACTCCCGCGCATTCAGCGGAACGTAAACAAGCACCTAGATTGCGAGGGTCCTGAACCTGATCAAGTATCAAAAGGAAAGGATCATCCCCCAGTTTCTCCAATAAATTCAACGCGTCATCTTCGTCTAGGGTCGACATTGCGGAATCCAGGTCGGCATGAGTTCTGCGAGCGACATGCTTTCCACCTCCGCGTTTCCTGCTCACTTCGAGTTACCTTCCTGCAACTATCGAGAAATTCAATTATGGAAGTCCGGGCCTTGTACAGTCGCCTTCACATACCCCGCTCTGATGCAAAAGTCACCAAAATGTTCGCCGGACTCGCGTTCGTCAGAATAGCGTCTAAGAACGGCGGTAAGCTCTTCGATGATTTCGTCATTGGTCAAGGCTGGTTTGTAAAGTTTATTGAGCCGCCCACCATCAAAACCTGCTCCAAGATAAACATTGTATTTACCGGGCGACTTGCCGACGAGACCAATTTCCCCAAGGTAAGGTCGACCGCAACCATTTGGACAACCTGTAGAACGTATGGCGATCGATTCCTCACGAATACCCAAGTCCTCAATAATCTTTTCCAGTTCGTCGACAAGGCTTGGAAGATAACGTTCGCTCTCGGCCAATGCGAGGCCACAAGTGGGGAGAGCGGTACATGCAATCGAGTTAAGCCTAAGACCAGAAAGTGCAGCTGGGTCGGAGAGTCCATGGTCGGCAAGGATTTTTTCCACTTCGGACTTACTTGTATCATCCACCCGGGCCACGATGAGGTTTTGATTGGGAGATAATCGAAAATCACCACTATGAATCCTGGCAATCTCACGAATTGCGGATTTTGCGTTCACGCCGTCGGCATCTCGTAGGCGTCCACCTTCGACGAAAAGGCAGAAATGCCATTTACCTTCATGGTCTTTGGTCCAGCCGTATCGATCAGTCGTCGCATCAAAAGAGATTTCCCGTGAAGGCTCGAGAACCCGACCCAAACGATCGTTCAATTCTTCCTTAAACCATTGGATTCCTCGATCTTCAATGGTGTACTTGAGGCGAGCGTGGCGACGATCGGAACGATCGCCATAGTCGCGCTGGATTTTCACAATTTCCTCAGCCAATTGAAGCACTTGATCGGGAGTGCAAAAACCAATGACATCGGCAATTCTGGGATATGTGGCATCCTTGCCGTGAGTCATTCCAAGACCACCACCGACAAGTACGTTGTAACCTAAAATCTCTCCATCTTCGATAATAGCAACGAAGCCTAAATCGTTTGAAAACACATCCACGTCATTACGCGGAGGAACAGCGACGGCAATTTTGAATTTACGGGGAAGATAGGTCTTACCGTAGATGGGCTCCACTTCCTCGCCTTGATTAATGACCTTGCGTTCACCATCGAGCCAGATTTCGGCGTAGGAAGTCGTCTGAGGTGAAAGATGTTCGCTAATGGCCTTGGACAGTTTCAATGTTTCGGCATGTGCTTTAGACTCGAAAGGAGTAGCCGTGCACATCACATTGCGATTCACGTCCCCACAAGCTGCGAGTGTATCAAGTAGGGTATCGTTTATTTTCCTAATCGTCTGCTTAAGATTACTTTTGAGTACGCCGTGCAACTGGAATGCTTGTCGCGTAGTGAGCTTCAAAGTTCCATCTGCAAATTCATCGGAGAGCCGATCGACGTCAAGCCACTGCGATGGCGTACAAACTCCTCCGGGCACACGGATACGAATCATGAAGGAGAAGGCTTTTCCCAGCTTTTGCTTGATCCGCTCAGATCGGAGATCTCGGTCGTCCTGCAAGTAAGTACCATGAAACTTAGTGAGCTGAGAATCATCAGCGGAGATTGTACCACTTGAGTCGTCGGCTAAACCTTCGAGGATGGTTCCTCGTAGAAAATCGCTGTTTTCCTTGATACTTTCATTTTTTGAAAGTTTCTTGGGTAATTCGGGGTCAGTAATCATGGGAGTTTATTTAGGAAAAAAAGAAAATATGCAAGGATTGGAGTAACAAGGCAAGAACGAGCGACTTTGAGTGATTATTCGAAGTACCAAGCGGATTGAGAATGTCGGCAGTAAACAGAGTGAAGAATGAAATCAAGTTAGACGGAGAGATGGATGGAAAGTCAGTGCTGCAGCATTTTCCGTAACACGCTCCCGATCAATATGCGCGGCAAAGGCAATCATTGCTGCATTGTCACCAGTGTGGCAAGGGTCGGGAGCTAGAAATCGTACGGATCGAGCCGCGGCTAATTCAGCCAAGCGACTATGGAGAGTCTTATTATTGGCAACTCCGCCGGAAAGACCGATACTGGAAAACTCACTCGATTCCAAGGCGTGCTTGGTTTTTGTTACCAATTGGTCAATCGCCGCGGTTTGGTAGGAGGCGCAAAGGTCAGCATAACGTACCTTAATTTGATCGTCGGTAAACTTATCAAGTGTATATAACAAGCTGGTTTTAAGACCGGAAAAACTAAAACGCATCTCGCTACGATCTGAAAAAGATCGTGGAAAATCGAAAGCTCGAGGGTCTCCACCTATTGCATGTTGCTCGAGAATGGGCCCTCCCGGATAGGGAATCCCCAAAAGTTTTCCTCCTTTATCGAGTGCCTCGCCTGCCGCATCGTCGACGGTTTCAGCTAGAATTTCGATAGATTGACCTTCATCGATACGAAAGAGAATTGTATTGCCGCCAGAAACGAGTAGACCGAGGTGAGGAAGATGATCGGCAAAGACATCCTCCTGCTCCTGAAAAAGGGGGAGGAAGGGTGATAATGCGTGTCCACGCAAATGATTGACACCAATGACAGGGACATCCCAGAGCAACCCTAGAGTCTTGGCCAAGGAAAGACCCACCGCCAGACAACCGGCCAAGCCCGGACCACAAGTTACGGCGATACGAGTCACACGGTTTCTGAGGCGTTCGACTTTTTGCGCCTCGTCAAGCAGAACGAAGAAATTGGTTAGATGCTCGCGGACTGCAATCTCGGGCACTACGCCACCGTACTTTACATGGGTCGCTATCTGACTATTCAACCATTCCCCGACAATTCCGCGCTTCGACGAAAAGAGGGCGAGTGCGGATTCGTCGCAAGAACTCTCGACTCCGAGAATCATGGGGCGATTTCAAGTGTTTCCAATACCTCCACCTGAGCTTGAATCTCTTTCAGCGATTTACTGGAAAATAAGCTCAGTCCGATCTGAAATTGCCTATCGCGAACTGGGGCAAATCCAAAAAGCTTCTCAAAACCTTCTGAATCGGAGAATGCATCCTGAAAACGCTGGATACGAAGTTTACCCTCCATCTCTTCATCGCAAGGAACGCTCACATGAGGAATGATTCCACTTTCGTGTATCGTAGAACCATCGGGAAGATAGTACATAGCGGTGGTTAAACGTAGACCCGATTCATCCTCTAGTCCAAAGACCGTTTGTACGGAACCCTTCCCGTAGGATTTTTCCCCAACCAACCTCGCTCGCCCAGACACACCCAATGCTCCGGCAACAATTTCGGAGGCACTGGCGCTGCCTTCGTTGATAAGGATGACCAATGGGTAAGATCGTAATGGGCCTTTGGGTCTTGAATGATAACTCCTTTCGGGATGATTATTTCGCCCTTTAATCGAAACCACAAGCTTGCCTTCCTCTAAAAATTGACTGGCCACATCCACGGCAGCGGAAAGCAGACCACCCGAGTTGTCTCGCAAGTCTAGAATCAGACGCTTCACCCCATCTTTCTCCAAATCGGCAAGCGCGGCACGAAGTTCATCTCCCGTACGGGCAGTGAACTGCTCAAGGCGTAAGAAACCCGTGCCGTTGGAATCGACGCTAACGTCACCAACACTAGACATTTGGATTCGCCCTCGAGTCACTTCCACCTCTCGTGTATCGCCAACAACATCACGCAAAACAACTAGGACTGTGGTACCTTCCTCTCCTTTTATTAAATCGCTAACTTGGGAAAGGGTGAGATTCGTAACGGAAGTATTTTCCACTTTGGCTACAAAATCTCCCGGTCGTACGCCGGCCACCTCCGCCGGACCGCTTGGAAAAACGCGAGCAATCAATATGCCTAGCTCCACTTTCCGAATAACGACGCCAATTCCGAAATATTGTAGCTTCGTATCATTCTGAAATTCTTCGTAACGTGGTGGAGGATAATAGCTGGAATGCCGATCAAGCGACGAAATCATTCCATCCAAGGCAGTATCGACAAGGGCCTCGTACTCGGCTTTTTCGTCATCCACGTAGCGAGCATGAGCAAGCCTCAGGGATTCCCCGAACTTGCCTACCGCCTTCCAATAATCGCCATCAAAATACGCTCGCGTCACAGGATTGTTCCACAAGGTCAAGAGAGCAATCAGCAGTAGAAAAGGCGGTATGCCCCAAACGACTCCGGGGTTGAGTTTCACTCCAAACCCATTACCCAAAGAACTAGAGAATGCCAATGTCAAACGAGAAACCTGAATCAGAACCTATCGCAGCGCTTCGGGATGCGATCGACGCGAAGGGACAAATGGACTACCCCACCTTTGTCACCACCACCCTTTACGCCCCGAGGGTCGGTTACTACTCGACTTCCAAAATGCGCGTAGGCCGTTCTCCTGAAACCGATTTTTATACCGCCCAAAGCCTTGGTCCGATCTTCGGTCAATTGGTGGTCGCCGCGTGTGAAAGCCTATTGGGAGATACCGATCTCGATACTTACACTTTCGTTGAAATAGCATCCGAACCGAACCGATCCGTGTTACAAGGCGTTGAACATAAATTCGGGGCAACGAAAACTATTCGGCTTTTCGATTCCCTCGAGATCCCTCCCAACGCCATAGTTTTCGCCAATGAATGGCTGGATGCCCAACCTTTTCGACGGTTCCGTTTCGACAAGGAGAAAGGTTGGTTGGAACGAGGAGTAGAACTAACGGAAAGCGGCATCCGAGAAATTGACCTACATCAATCCGACAACATTTCCTCCTTCTTAAAGGAAATTTCGCCTGACACTCCTCACGATTACCTGCTCGATCTCCCGACCGGAGCAAAGGATTCTCTCATTGACCTGTGTTCAAAGGAATGGAATGGGCTCTTTCTCACTTTTGACTACGGACTCTCAATGGAAGACTTCACGAGACGGCGACCGGAAGGCGTTGCCCGCGCCTACAAGAGACACCGCCTGTCCGATGACCTCTTAGCATCACCTGGAGAGCAAGACATCACCTGTCATGTCTGTTGGGACATGCTTGAGGCAGTTCTAAGGGATCAAGGCTTTGCCAAAGTCCAAGTCGAGAGACAGGAATCCTTCTTGCTAGGCCATGCGTCCTCTACCTGTGAAGCCATAGTAACGGGAAATGGAGGCGAGTTTGACCCCGACAGGCAAACCCTCATGGAACTGCTGCACCCCGGTAATATGGGATCGAAATTCCAAGTATTGCGAGGAATCCGAGCGAAATAACTCTAAGCGATCAGGTCGGTAACCACTTTGCCATGTACGTCGGTCAAACGAAAATCCCTGCCCGCATATCGATAGGTAAGTCGCTCGTGATCAAAGCCCAAGAGATGCAGCAGCGTAGCATGCAGGTCGTGAACATGCACAGGATTCTCCACCGCAGCGAAACCGAATTCATCAGTCGCCCCGTAGGCAAAACCTCCTTTCACGCCGCCCCCTGCCATCCAAATCGAAAATCCATGATGATTATGGTCTCGTCCATTGATCTTGCCGGCGTTGGATCCCGGCTTGGGCAATTCGACAGTGGGAGTACGCCCGAATTCACCACCCCAGAGCACCAGCGTTTCCTCCAATAAACCGGATTGCTTGAGATCAGTGAGAAGGGCTCCTATTGCCTGGTCGCATTCCTTAGCCAAGCGTCTGTGGTTTTTCTCTATTTCATCATGACTGTCCCAAGGTTGGCCTGCTCCATGCCAGAGCTGAACAAACCTCACGCCGCGTTCCACCAACCTTCGAGCAATCAAGCATTGTTTGCCATGAACCCCTGAACCATAGGAATCGCGCACACGGGAAGATTCTCGTGAAACGTCGAAGGCGTCGCTGGCTTCGATTTGCATCCGGTAAGCCAACTCAAAAGACTGAATTCGAGCTTCAAGGCGAGGATCCCCTGCCCTCTCTTCGAAATGTTCGCGGTTCAAGGATCGTAGAAGATCCAGTTGCTTTGCTTGTCTATCATCCGATCGAGCAGGTTTCAGGTTGGGTAGGATCTCTGAAGATCCTCCCTTGGATGGATTGACGTATGTGCCTTGATAAATTCCGGGAAGAAATGCAGAACGCCAGTTTTGCGTTTCGGTGATGGGATAACCTCCGGGGCACAACACCACGAATCCGGGAAG
Source organism: Opitutia bacterium (assembly GCA_002730975.1). GTDB lineage: Bacteria > Verrucomicrobiota > Verrucomicrobiia > Opitutales > Seribacteraceae. The sequence goes on along the minus strand of PCBO01000012.1, from coordinate 13,158 downwards.
GTTTTGATTTTCCGAGCCGAGTCCATAGGTTACCCAGGAACCCATGCTAGGTCTGACTAAACGACCGTCGCCACAGTTCATCAGCATTAGGGACGGCTCGTGATTCGGAACATCGGCATGCATTGAGCGCACAACGCAGAGATCATCGACATGCCGGGCTACGTGAGGGAAAATCTCGCTGACGGGCAAGCCACTCTGACCATGCCGGCGAAAACTGAAAGGTGATCCGAAAGCAGCCCCGGTTTTGCGTTCGGTACCCAGACGACGACCTTCAGGCAAGGCTTTGCCCGACCACCGGCTTAACTCGGGTTTAGGATCAAAGGTATCCATATGGGCAGGCCCACCATTCATGAATAAATGAATCACACGCTTGGCCTTTGGCGCAAAATGAGGACCTCTCGCCATCATTGGGTTCGTCGCGGGCAGACCAACGGCATTTTCGGCACACAAGGCACCTAATGCAGGCAAGGCAAAACCCATCCCGCAGCGTGCGAGAAAATCGCGGCGAGCAAAGGGTGAAGTTTCTTCAGTAGTTGAAAGCATTAATCTACAAAAAAGAATTCGTTGGATACGAGCAAGGATTGGGCTAAGTCGGCCAACTTGGCCCGAGATGGAGTCGATCCGACAAAAGCTTTTGACGAAGCGAACTCCTTTGCAGAAGGATCCCGATGCAATATCCTACGGAAGAGGAGACGACTTATCGATTCGGGCGTTTTTTCCGATAACAAATCGGTTCCCTTTGATGATTCGGCTTCCCGAGCTAATTTTTCGGCTCTAGCCAGAACGAATGGATCATTGAGGGCAAAAAGTGCTTGTTGGGGAACAGTGGTCTCGAAACGATGGGGGGCATGAATGTTAGGGTTGGCGAAATCAAAAGTACGAAAGACCGCAGGCAAGTTCTGACGCTCTATAAAACCGTAAACTGCCCGGCGAACGGGAAAAGGCTTCTTGGCAAGATCAACGGGCCGACCGCCCATGGATAAGTCGAGTTCCCCGGAAACGGCGAGCATGGAGTCTCGCATTGCCTCGAAATCGAGGCGCTTTCGGTTCATTACGGACAACAGTCGATTTTCAGGATCTTGGATTGGAGCAATAGCGCTTTTCTGACGATAAGCAGTGGAACTGGTGATGATACGGATGAGGTGCTTCACATCCCATCCCTCGTTGATGAAACGGTATGTGAGATGGTCAAGAAGAAGTGGGTGCGTTGGGTTTTCGCCCTGTAAACCGAAATCACTTGGGGTACGAACGAGACCAGAACCAAACAGATGCATCCATACCCGATTCACGAAGACACGACCGGTCAAGGGGTTGGCGGGATGAAGGATTGATTTGGCAAGCTCGAGCCTTCCGCTTCCATGTTCATAAGTTTTACGTTCGGCACCGTGAGAGAGTGCGGCGAGGAAGCGCCTCGAGACCTCTCGACCGGGGGCATTGGGATTACCCCGATCGAAAATACGAGGATTACGCAACAGCGAGTCATCAACCAAAGCCATGGCCCTTGGAGGCGAACCCGGATGCTCCGACTTGTGCTTGGATAATTTCGAACGGAGAGAATTCGTATGATTGCGAGCCTTGGTATCGAAAAATTCCTCAATGCCTTCGACAGTGAAGCCAACGGGAAAACCGGAAGATTTCACGAAGGACGTCATTCCTTTGGATTGAGCACCGGAGTTTGCCTTTTTCAAAGATGACGCAAACTCCGAGGCATACCATCCGATTACTTCTTTAAAATCGTTTTCATCCAGCCCTCGAAGAGCTCGCAAAAGAAAGGAAGGAAAGGGAGGAGCATGCTTCAAAAGGGACTTTGCGGTATTTGGATATTTATCGGGATTCAACTTTTCAAAAGCACGCCAGACTGCAAAAACACGATCGTTTTGTTTAGCCTTCACCTTTATAAAAGCACGCCAACGACGAGCCAACTTCGGAAAGAGTTTACGTTTGACGGCAAGAGCCTCGAACCGGTCGTCCGAAAGTTCACGCCCATCATAAACGAGTTGCAAGTAGGCAGTCAGTCCATCAATGGAACGCACGGCATCCCAGTTTGATCTAAGATGTTTATTTACTACAGCCTCCAATTCCTTGCGCTTTTTCTCGAACTCCCGGTAGTTCTTGGAAGCCAAGTCGGGTTGCCCAAGAAGAGGCAATTCCTTCGGCTGGCGAGCTGAGTTGAATATGCCGTAAAGAGAATAGTAGTCTTCCTGTGGGATAGGATCGAAAAAATGGTCATGGCATCTGGCGCAACCGACGGTGAACCCCATCAAGCCTCGAGTAACCACATCGATTCTATCGTCAATGATCAGATGGCGGCGATTAAGAAAACGAGGACCAACCGTTAGAAAACCGAGAGCGGCAAGATCCCGATGGTTTGGGGAATCCACGGTCAGATCGGCAGCGAGTTGTTTACTCACGAACTCATCGTATGGCATTCCTTCATTAAAAGCCCGAATGACCCAGTCTCGATAGGTGTAGGCAAACGGATATAGTCTGCTCGAACCACCGGCGAGATAGCCTTTTGTGTCCGCATAACGAGCTAAGTCCAGCCAGTAACGACCCCATCTTTCACCAAAACGAGGCGAAGAAAGAAAATTGTCTACGGCCTGTTCGTAGGCGTCCGAGCGTTCATCATTCTCAAACTCACGGATCTGCTCAAAAGAAGGGGGCAGTCCCGTCAGGTCAAATGACAAACGACGGAACAAGACCGCTTTGGATGCAGCAGGTGACGGATCGAGTAGGCTTTGAGACAGCTTGAAACGAACAAAGGAGTCAATTGCGTTGGGAGAACCTTCAACCAGAGGAGGTACTGCTCGCTTGACTGGCTTGAAAGCCCAATGATCAAAATTTTTCCCAAGAACGGGGTTTTCAGGCTTCAATCCATAAAGCGGGACGACAACTACCCATAGAAGCAAAAAAAGGGAACGGTACGACACAGGAGGAATCATGCCGTAAAATGCAAAGAGAGACAACTCGTTTTTCAGGGTAAAACCGGAGCCAAGCGCGGGGGTAAGGCGTAAGGTCTACCAATCTCGTATAGACGACGAACTTCCTCTTCGGCAAAAGCTTCGTTGAAGACAAAAAACTCGTCAATGGAACCGCGCAAACCATGACCCCGTTTACCTTTTAATTGTCTTCCATTGTGGCCAAGTGCGCTTTTGCCGAAGAAAAGTTTCAGATCAACCTGCATTTTTTCCCGACTGAAAGGGCGACCATCGACATAATGGCTTACCATTTTATTATCTGCATCATAAGTAGTAGCCAGGTGCGTCCATTGGCCAATCCTTTCTTTTCGAAAAGCAACGGAAGAAACATATTGAATCGAGGAATCAGTTCCTTTGGCTCGAAGAACGATACGTCCTGTTCCATCTATTCCCCAGCACGCGGATCCTAAAGTAGCAACCTTCTGGTCAAGGATAGTGGAGCATATAATGGGATTCATAACACTTCCGAGCTCCTTTAAACGCACCCAAGAAGCAAAAGTGGCGGATCGCAGAGGTTTGGAAAGTTTGAGATTCACACGATCGTTTTCTCCCGCAAAAGACAGAGCGCCCTTGCCAGGCCAACGTCCCTCACTCCATTTGCAACCGACGATGGCGCCATCGTGACGGTCCTTCTTTGATTGTGCGTCATCACGAAGGATGCGTGACCATGAACGGTGATCATCAAACGTGAAGTAAAGTGAGTTCCGAGGGTCGGCAGCAAGTTCCTCGCTCAGCTCTACCCAAGCGGAGTGGCGACGTTGAGATTCCTCCATGGAACGGTAAGCGAGATCAGCCGTGCCAAAGAAAGGTTCGGAAGGCATATCGATCCAAGTCAAATCACCTTTTTGATCAACGAACACGGCTTCACCGGCTTCCAGTTCTTCAAAAGCCAGTTCGGCATCTCGGTCCTTACCCTCAAAAAGAACCTTGCCCACGTAGACGTAGATTTCAGTGACTCCGTCTTCTTCGACATTCAAGCCGAACTCGGTCCCAAGGTCGACGACTTTGCCTTTGGGAGTATCAATTGAAAAGCCCTTCGCAACTTGAGGTACGTTGGCTCGAAGTTTGCCTAGGAGCAAAGACCCTTCGTTAGGTCCGAAAAGTTCAAATTCGACTGGTCCTTCAAGAACAACGTTGGCTCCCTGAAGGAATTCAATCTGAGCCAAACCCGCGTTTAGCTTGAGTCGCCCCGATCGGAGAGGTTCGTTAGGCAAAGGGCGGTAATCTGAATCCTCATCCCATTCGACTCCTGAGGCGCGAGTCAGAACTCCAACAGTATCGGAGGTCAAGGCAAAGCTAGATGAAACTGTGGATTCAGAAGTTTCAACCGATGGCTTTTCTACAATCAGATTGGAACTGTTTTTGGACAAGTAGCTATTGTATCCAAAGAATCCAATGACTGCTATCCCTGCTGCGGCAGCCAATGGTTTGAAAAAACGAAGGAGACGACCAGCTTCAGGCTCAAAAGTGACTTCTTCTGCATCCTCATCGGAAAGCCGTTCATCGGCAAAAGAAAAAAGGCTACTGGACATGTCCATGAAGCGGATATAATGGATTCGAGCGGCATCACTCTCAGATAACCATTCCTCCAACCGCTTTCTACGCTCGCCGGCGAGATTGTTTTCAACAAGGGCGTCGAGAAGCTCGTGCAGTTCAAGAGTTTCCTGATCGGAGAGGCTCATCTAGCTTGCTCGAGCGAGAGTTCGAAGGTAACGCAATCAAAGAGCGCTTTGCGTATTCGAGTAAGAGCTTTGTAAGCACCTTGAATGGTGCGCCCACATGCCTGCGCAGCTTGCGGAACATTATTACCGCTTTCATAGCGAATAAGAATCATACGACGGTCCCGGTCATTTAATTTCCTCAGACAAAGCGATAATGCTTCGTGACGCTCGTCCAATTCATCCTCTAATTCTAAACGGGTTTCCGAAATAACCTCCATGACTTCCTGATTAAAGAGCACCTTTGAGGTAGCGAACTTCTTTCGAGCGGCACGAACTTTCCAGAAGGCGATCTGGCAAGCCCAAGAATAAAAGTTCGTACCCAACTCAAACTGATCGAATTTTTCGCATATGGTCACACATGCTTCTTGCAGGATATCTTCGGCATCACTACGGGAAGGAACAAGAGTATGAACATAAGCAAAAATACGTCGCTGATACTTCATCAACAATTGCACCAATTCAGCAGAAACATCAGCTCCTTGACTGGAAACGACGGTAGCAACTTTGTTAGGCTTCAGGGACATGGGAAAAAATGTAATTGAAAAGAGGTTAAAGTAAATCCGGTTAGGATCAATAAATCATCTTTGGAAAAAGAAAAAAAATCTTGAGGGCTTGTTGACTCAAGCCGCTTCCTTAAGTTTTTCTTGGACGACTTCGGTAGAGATAACGTCATCTGTTTCGTGACGATCTAGACCCCGGCGAGAAATTTCACGAAGTGCCTTCTCCAAGGTCTTGGAAGCCAATTTAACATTCTTCACCTTGCGACGTTGGATAATTTTACCATTCTTGGAACATTGAGGAACCACAGTCGTTCTGTAATATATGGTACCAGCCGGGGTTTGGGTCATGCGAGGTGCTATGACATTGCTGAGCTTGCGGCGACGTTTGGCTCGTTTTACACTGTTGGGAGGATGGTTCTCGGATCCTTCACTAACATCCTTGATTAGTTCACCATCTGACTCTTCGATGATGCGTGCGATGGTCTCTTCGCAAAGATACTTATTGCACAAGTCGTTGCAGGCAAAGCCTTCATCGTAGACGACTTCACCATGAGGGTCGTCCACGATCATCGTCTTGTGGACACTGCCAAGAACCCCCTTAAACTCCTTCCAAAACCATTGCACGGCTTTCTGGACGGCACGCTTGCGACAATTCGCATAAATCGACTTCTTGGCTATGAAAATGCGATCGGCACCCAAACGAGCTTCCAAAAGATATTTCGTATCGTAGATGAGGCTGAAATAATTCTCATACTCTATGTTGAGTGTTATGGTGTATTTTAGGAAGTCGTTGACTTTCATCATGATAGAATCCTCCTTGAATGGCGTTGATAATTAGTTGTTAAACTGACGAACAATAGCCAATAGGAGATGGTCGACTCCTTTGGGACGTTTTTGATGAAAATTAATTCAAAATAACCCTAAAGTGCTTACCACAAGAACTTTATAAAATAAATGCACTGAGTAGACAGAAAATGTCCTCTTACTCGGCCAAAATGGCTTCCAGTTCTTTCTTCAAGCGCTTGCCGATATTAGGTGAGTAACCGACGTGTACGTGTCGCACGATACCCTTCTTGTCGATAATTACGGTCTGAGGAATGCCACTCACCATAAACGCGTCACTACTGATATTCTCGTTGTCGAGCGCCACCTTGAGACCCTCCCATTTTTTGCGCTTGAGAAACTTGTTAATCGTCTTTGCTTCTTCTCCTTGATTCACGGCCACTAAAACGACGCCTTTGCCTTTTAGGGGATCGGTAGCTTTCATCACCTCGGGTAACGCTTTAACGCAAGGTCCGCACCAAGTGGCCCAGAAATCGAGAACGACGACGTTCTTGCCGACGTGTTCCGACAAGTCGAACTCACCGCTGCCAAGCATAGGCAAGGTCAAATCGGCCGCCTTCTCGCCTATAAGTTCCTCCGGGTCGGGTTCTCCGTCTTCCTCTAACCCGGCACCGGCTCGCGGACCGAATTGGCCAAGCTCATCCAAATCCTCGGGCAAGACTTGAACCGAGACAATCACGCTCTCTCCCTTGGCTTGAGTCTTGATTCGATTCAGAATCGGGGGAGCGTTGCCCTCGCCTGCCGCCGCAAGCTGCGCCATCCCGAGACCCGCTTGGGCCATGGTCCAGAGAGCGAGAGCGGATTGGGCGTCGGCGCATGCGATGGCGACATTGACCCCAAGCGACTTATCGGCGAATCCGGCGCCGAATCCAACTTCCCTGATTCCCTTTACGGCGTTGGCGAGACCGGCAAACAGAGGATTGTCATCTCCGAAATCAATGCCTGCCTGATCCCATACTTCCGGAGGAATAGGCATGGTGAAAGCAAATTGTCTTTTAGCAGGCAAAGCCGCCAGCGCTGCGGACGAATGGGGTTTTGCTTTACCGCCGGAGAAAAAACGCTTCACTCCGCCGGTAAGACCAACGGCAAAATATGTTTCATTGCCTATACTACGCATTCCAACGGAAATATCGGCGTCCACGTCTTCTTCCTCGAGCAATTCTAGAGGAACGTTCAGCAGTGTAGCGCCTTGGAACGCCTCGACCGATTTCTCGAGTAGCTTACGCACTTCAGCCCCCTCCTCTTCCTCCGCCTTTTCAAAGACAAGCTGCAATAATTTTTTCGCATTAGATGCCTTGTCCACGCGGACAGCGGCTACGAATTTGACATCCTCTCCAATTTTAGGTTCCTCTCCCTGCGCTTGCGCCTCCATCATCGCCTCTACGCCAATGGCGGAGAGAGCCATTTCGGAAATGTCCTCGAATCCGAAACCGGTCAATTCGGTAAACTCCTCCAGTTCATCGCTTCCCATATTTTCCTCTATGGTTTCCATGATCTCCGGATTTTTCTCCATAAGCACCTTCACGAATCCGCTTTCCTTAATTTCCTTGATGTTTAAACGGAAGGTCATTTCCGAATCGGGTCCAAACAAATTATCTATGGAAAGGCTGACGGGAGCAGCACCGAAAGACATTGTGACTGCGGAAAGAGCAAATGCCACAAGCAGGGCGTTCGAGGATAGAATTTTCTTCATGATACGATTGATTTGGAGGTAAAGAAGATTAGCCTTGTAGGAGAGATGAAAAGTGAAGGAATTACCATAGCAGAAAGGTAAACGATTTATCCATTATAAAAACACCATCATTTTGTAATGGTTTTTCAGGGCTCTGACGGTAATCATGGAACGATGAAAGCTCTCTCGAGAGAATCCATCGTGCTGAAAGCCGGCAGACAAAAGAAGATATGGTTGGTGGGAGTTTCCGCTCTTTTCGTAGTCTTGGGATTCTTGATGGTCCTTGCTTTTCCCCATAATGCCGTAAAAACCACAATGTTCTTTGGATTCATTTCGGTGGTCTTCATAGTAGGAGGATTGGTCGATACCTCCAAAGGCGCTCGCATAGTATTGACAAGTCGAGCCATAAGCGGAGGAACACTTCGAAGAAAAACCATTCCATGGGACAAACTCGGCGAGGTGTGGACCGGAAACGAAACCATCGAATGGGAAAGATCCGAAATCGGTGGATCCAAGGCGATTTCCTGCCAAACCCCATTTGGCCCGCTTGGGCGCGAATGCCTGCACAACGATCGTCAGGTATCCAGGCAGTTGGCCATCGACTGGATCAAGACTCTGCGGGACGCTCCTTCGGAAACCGAACGCAAGGCGTTGATAAGAAGATTTCGTCGCAACCCTCCCAAGACTCTTCGCCCCTTAGCCAAACTAGACCCCGTGGAACGGGCAAAGGCCAAGGAATTGCTAGAAGAAATAAAGCACTTGCGCGGAGAGTATGCAATGGATCGTAAACTGGAAGTGCTTCGATACTTCAAGGAAAAGGGATGGGCTTTCCCTGCGCAAGGAAGACGGACAACCAAAGTTATTTTCGGCTACTGTATCCTAATTGGCGTCGCCATCTTTTGGATTTTCTTCTTCGGCCTATTGATTTCAATGGCATTTGGCTGAAGTCTGTCTGTCACCCCGCCCTGTCATTGCGAGTCCGTTAAGTGCGTGGCAATCCAGTCTAAGGCGTTATGCGGGATGCCGGGACGATGCGAGGGTTGCCGATCGCTTCCGCTGGATTGCAGCTTCAGGACCTTGTCCCTCTTCGCAATGACAAAGGGAAAGTGGAGTGGTTCCGGAAAGCCCCCCTAGGATGCCTGGAAACGATAGACATTGGTCTCTCGTTTCTGAAAGCCTACTCTTTGGTACAAGGCGTTGGCGGCTTCTCGGGAGGGTCTGGAAGTCAAGTCGACGGAATGGGCGCCATGCTCGCGGGCTACTTGAATGGCGTGCTCGGTTAGCAACTTGCCCACCCCCCTGCCCCGAGCCTTTTCGTCCACTACGACGTCCTCCACCCATGCCTTCCTTCCCGTGGGAATTCGAAAGAGGACGAGGCTCAGCATCCCGAACACCCCGTCTTCGTCGATCGCGAGGAATAGCTTGGTAGACTCCGAATCCACGATGTTCCTCAAGTCGCCTTCCTCCAGAGCGACAACAGACGGCGACAACTGGGGCAAGAGACCGTTGATCGCGTCTAGGTTTGTAGTAGAAAAGTCCGTGAGTTCTTCAATCTTCATTAGCTATTTGCAAACGAGCTAACGAACCATCCAAACGACGGCAAGAAAAAGGGGGTGCGCAACGGTTCGAACCGCAGGGGAAAAGGGAATCTTCTCCTACTTGGACTTGCCGACCTTAATGGCCGAAGAGACGGCCTCGGCGATAAGGGTGGCGCCCTTTGCGTTCGGATGAACGAGATCGGGAAACATTTCCTTCTTGTCGCTCAAAGCCGAGTAGAGATCGATTACCTTGCACCCGCTCTTCTTGGCCACCTCGTCAAGCCTAGGCATGACCTCCTCCTTCATCACCTTGTCGGTTATGCCCCAGCGCCCGGGATAGGCGGGTACGGGATAGCACAACCAGACGGTGGGCTTACTCGCCAGTTTGCGAAAGCTCTCGATCAAGGCGACGTAATCGGCGACGTATTCTTCCTTGTGTTTCCAGTTGTGAGGCTTCGAGTCATTGGTTCCGAGCTTGATGACGACGACCTCGGGCTGAAAGTCTCGAGCATTCGCGTATGCCTTGAGCTTCCANTANGGCTTGTCCCCCTTCTTCANNAGGGTGGCCCCGTTNACTCCNAAATTCCTGACCTCGNANTNTTCCCCNAGCATGCGTCCGAGCTGGGCGGGATAACAATTCTTNACCCGATCCTTGATCGCGGCTCCGAANGTTATGCTGTCTCCCACGCAAGCGATTCGCNTGGGAGCTTCCCGGGCTGCCTCGCAAGCAGACCANGTGGATGCGAATACGCAAANGGCGGAGAAGAACGAAAGAAAGNTTTTTCTATTCATGATTCTNCGTGATTAGGCGGCTTGGGTGGTGGAAGCAAGATTCATCAAGCCTCCGCACCGAACTGACGCTACTCGACCTTGAGCCCAATGCTTTGGGAATGGCTGTTGAATTCGGGAGCGTACATGCACTGCACGTTGGTCATGCCGGTCTGGTATTCGCCGCGATGCTGGACGCGGACGGAGTATTCAAAAACGTACACGCCCTTCGGAAGGTAATCGAGGTAGAAGTGCGAAGCCGTGTCGCGGGTGGACTCGTAATAACCGAGACCATCCTGATACTTGTATCGGGAAAGAACGTTCACGGGCTCGGTGCCGCTGCCGCGATGATCCTTCATGTGGACGTACTCCATGTCGCGATCGGTGCGCAGTTCGATCCGGACGACCAATTCGTCGCCCACCTCGACGGGTCCTCGAACGGGTGAGATCTCCGGACCCTTCTTGGTGTACTCCTTCACGTAGAGAGCCTTCTTGATCTTCAAAGGGGTGCCTTCGTGGGGAGTGATCTTAGAGATATCCTCCATGTACTGCCAGTGCACGCTTCCCCAGGCTACGCCCTCGTCCACCTTGGTCACCGTAACCTTGCCGAAATCGGGCTTGATCTCGCCACCGACGAATCGCTTCTCGTAGAAACCGGTTCCGGCCTCGACGTTCTCGGGTTTGATGGGAGGCATGTCGGCAAGGGAAACCTTCACCAGTTCGTCGGATGCGAGCAGGTCGCTGCCACGCAGAAGGAGCGCATAGACGGCATCGGCGGTCGCCTTGGTTGTCTTCCAGTCCTGCGTCTGCTTTTGCTTGAGCATCCAAACCTTGCAGTCCTCGACCGATTTTTGGTCGTTCATGACCTCGTCGAAGGCCTCGATCATTACGGCTTGGCTCTCGATCGGAGCTCGATACCACCACCATGAGAACTCGACGTCTCTCCAGAACATGCCCATTTCCTCGTCGCTTACGGATCGCTCCTTGATCGAGCGCATGATGGCTACGGGAGTTTCCCGGTCCTTGCCAAAGCGTTTAAGAGCCAAGGCGAGATGTCCCTCGGACTGGCGATTGCCTACCTTGAGCCAGTACTTCTTGGCTTGACCGAGGTAATAGTCGACCGCCTCCTGCGCCTTCGGGTTTATCTTCCGGTCCTTAAGGAAAAAACTGCGACCATAGAGGTAGAGGGCGATGGTCGGAGACAGGTGATTGTCCTCCTTCTTTCCGTGCTTTAGGATGTTGCGGTACCCCTTGTCTATCCACATGTCCAAACGGTTAAGAGACTTGATCGCAAGTGAGGGATCAACGTCTACGCCAAGGTGGCGCAAGCGCCCGAACCCGGTGGTTATGTAAAGAGTGATGTAGTCGTTGGCCCGACCACCGGGGAACCAAGGCCATGCGCCGTTGCCCAACTGGAGCTCCTTGAGCTTGTTGAAACCTCTGCGTTCCTCGTCGTTCAGACGATTGTCGTCGAAAAGGATACCCACGTTGCGTCGAGCCTCGCTCTCATTCTTGGCCTGCCGCACCCACGGAGTCTCCATTAAGGCGACGGACTTCAGGTCCTCGTTCTTTTCCATGGGACTATCCAAAGCCTTGGTTCCCTTCCATTGGTCGAAGACTCGGCGAATCTTGGGATCGGAATTGGCGATCTCACGAGCCAAGGAATTGGCATATAAACGATTGAAGGTCTGCTCGGAGCACTCGTGCGGGAACTCCATCAGGTACGGCAGCGCCATAACGGCGTACCACGCGGGATTGGAGACCATCTGAACCGTAAAATTCTTGTGCTTGATGGTATCGGATTTCCCCGAGGCCATAAGCTTGGCGAAGTTGAACTTCTTGGTTTGCGCCCCGCGCATGGGCAAGGGCATGGATTCCGTTACGAAGATGCGACGAGAAAGGACGGGCAGGTACCCCTCCTCTCCGTCTGAAATTTTGCGTGTGGCTCCTATGGTCTTGTAAGTCAAGTAACCCAATTCGTCGGGAACCTTGATCTTCCATGAAAAGGTCTTGGACTGCTTGGCGGGAACCTCAAAGGCGAGATCGGTCTTGAGGTTGCCCAAAAGCGAGTCCACGCGCTTGTTGGTACGTGCATCGTTGAAGGTCAGTCGAACGACTCCGGTCTGGATGGTCGGGGCTTGGTTCGTAACCTTCACGGTGAACTCGAGGAGATCGCCCTCGCGGAGGAACCTCGGCGGATTGGGCTGCACCATGAGATCCTTTACCGTTACCATGCTGTCGGTCAGAAACCCGGAACGCATCTCCTTGTCGTGAGCGAATCCAAGAAACTTCCACTTGGTCAGAGCCTCGGGCATGGTGAACTCCAATCGGACCTCACCCTCTTGACTTGATACCAACTTGGGGAAGAAAAAAGCGGTCTCGTTCAGGTTCTTTCGGGCGGTGACCTTGGATAGGTCGGGCCCCTTAGGAGGAGCTCCCGGCCCAGCAGCAGCCTTGTGGCTCTGCCCTTCGGCAAAGCCACCCGCCTCCGCGGATTTGCGCATGGCCATCATGGGCGCAGCAGCGGGTGCGCTCTCCAAGGAATCCATCGCAATCTCCGCCGACGCCACCGGCATCGCCATTCCCTCATCAAAGGATGAGTTCAAAGAAGCTCTTCCACTTCTCAAAGACGATTCGCTCAAAAATACTCCTCTGCCTCCGTAGCCCCATAGAGCCCCAATCATGTCGGGGCGCCACCCCCGGTAGGACCAGCTCCGGGATTCGCGCTTACTAGACCAATTGCCATGCAAGTGACGGAAGTTCAACGAAGCGTTCTCGAAACGGAAGGAGAGATTGGATCGATCCCTGCGGAAGAGGTTGGAAAAGCCCTGCATCCAGTTGTGCGGCTTATATGCGTCGAGAGATTCGTCGTAAAGGGCGGCCACCATCTCGGCCACCGCCTTCTTGGCGTCGGAACCTGTAACGACCGCCGTCCAAGTCTCCTTTACGCCCGGCTCCAGTTTGGAGGTAAAACGCTCCCACTTGACGGTGAGGTTCTTGTTGGTCCAAGGGACGTTGACTTGGCGAGTCGTCAAGTAGGCCCGGTTCTCACGAACGTAAGTGACGTGAACGGTGAACCCGCCACGCATGGCCTCGGTCACCTCCTGCTCGATGCTTGCCTGTGTTGACCTTTCGTTC
>PCBO01000011.1 GCA_002730975.1 Opitutia bacterium | reverse complement strand
AAGAGCGTAACCGGCATATGCAGAGTTACCTGCCAGAGACGAAGCTTGTTCACTAGTCATAATGGGAAGATTGATCAGCATAGCTGCAGCGCTGTTGTGGTTATCCAATTCATTACGATACAAATCGTAACTTGAACCAGGTAATCCACTAACGTCGTAAGAAGTGGAAAGCGTCGATGGGTCTGCTTGTTCTTCAGATGTGAGACTACCGGCAGTTCCCCAGTTGTCGTTGCGAGCAACGGCTTTACCTACGATATCCTGCAACTTGAGCTGAGGGTCAGCAAGCAAATCCGCAGTAGTCAAACCATCCGCGCCCAACATATATTCGGCTGAACCTTTAGCCAAAAGAGTTTTGGCTTTGCCGGCCTGCCCTAAAAGTACAAAACCTCCGACTAGCTGCTGATTTGCACCGGATCCGACGTAACCTCGTGTGGAAATGTTAACCAGTTTAGCGGTCGAATTGTAATCACCTGATCGGTCGAGATCCTCAATCGCCACTTGGGCAACGCCCGCCGAACCGGATGAGCTGGAAACTACTGCCGTAAAAAGGTTGTAACCTGCATAAGCAGCATTTCCGAAAAGACTGGCGGCTTGCTCCGAAGTGAGAAGGGGGACGGTAATTAACATGGCCGAGGCATTGTCGTGAGCATTTAGTTCATTTCGGTAGGCAGCGTAGTCTGAACCCTGCAAACCAGAGCTATCGTAGGATACCGCGAACGTCGAATGCTGGGCAGAAGCCACGGAAGAAAGATTTTGCTGCGTTTTCCAGTCGTCGTTTATTGCCACGACCTTGCCAAATGCGTCTTGTAGTTGCAGTTTCGGGTTGTCCAATAGATCTGAGCTAGTCAGTCCATCCGCACCAACCATATATTGTGCAACGCCCTTCACTAAAATTGTTTTGGTTCCCCCGGGAGTACCCTTGAGAACAAAGCCGCCAACAAGCTGCTGATTAGCTCCGGAACCAACATATCCACGAGTAGATATATTTACCAAACGAGCGGAAGAATCCAGATTGGAAGCACTTGTATTCGAATCACTCGGTACAGTAAGACCCGATAGCGCTGAAGTATCGGGCGTCGAACCCGGCTGACCAGTAGGCGTTGATTTTGATCCAGCGACTACATCAAGAGAAGCCCAGTAAGATGTAGCAGAGGTTGGGGCGGCTTGGGTGGGGGTGACTTGCTGAGTGGCGATATAAGTTGTGCCCTGGTGTATGACTAGACTGCCGACGGCGTAACTTCCTGATGCCCAGTTCCCAGGTACAGCGGCGAAAGTAGGCAAGAGAGACAATACCAAGATGGAAAGTGTAAAAAGAAATAAGCGTGGATTCATAACGAGTTTCCGTAGACTTGTTAAAAGGGTTCTTTGGAATTAAGCAAGGCTGAGCGAGAAAGAAAAAAACGGGAGTAGAATTACAATTCGGCGAGTTTATGAAAGAATGCAAGATTTTTTTCAATAATGGTTCGGTGAATCTGTTGGTTGTTACATTATGAAATTTCATATGAGCTCGATGATTGGCTTACTTAGGGAAACTAAATTATAATCGCATGAATTTGACACGATTAAGCGACAATAGCGCATCAATTTAGTAACGATCTAAACACAGTTTATAGACCGAGATTACTACAAAAATGGACATTCGAGATGAAAAATCATCGAAATACTATTTGGGAATCTATTCTCCCCGCAAATCAATCGAATTTGTTTCGCTTATCGGTTCCTGTCGACGGCAGATTGCTAACGAAACCGGCCTTAGTCTTCTTCAGTTCGGCAATAGTCTGACCACGCATCTTAGCGAGGCGGGCGCCATGTTTTTTGATGAGGGCGAGGTTGGCCAACTCCTCGGGATCTTTTTGAAGATCGTACAGTTCCTCGATTTCATCTTTCTCGAAGATGCGGACATATTTGTAACGACCATCGTGCAGGGAAGCGTACCAAGACACCTGCGCCACTTTCCGTAATTCCTTCAACTCGGTCGGTATGACATCAGTGTCAGAACCGTATCTGCGGCCCGTAAACACGGTAAGGACGGAACGTTTTTTGGCTTGCTCAGGCTTCTTAAGCAAGGGAGTGAGATCCCTGCCATGCATTTCCCAGGGTAAATCGATTCCCGCAAAGGAAAAGAAGGTGGGTGCAATGTCCACTCCGCTGACCGGCGAGGCGCAGGTCTTGCCACTGGGCAATTGGGAAGGCATGGAGACGATAAAGGGACACCGTATATTGGCGTCGTAGGCGGCGACCTTGGAACGGAAACCATGCTGCCCCCAGGCAAAACCTTGGTCAGCGGTGAAGACGATCAGCGTATTCTCATATTGGCCGGTTTCCTTGAGTGCCTGAATCAGCTTGCCTACGCTCTCGTCGAGGGCCAGCACACCCTGTTGGTATTGACGAACCCAGCTGTTCAAGTCGCTGCCGTGGATGCCTCGACCGGGACTTTGCTGGCCCGTAGCGCGAAGGCTCCCCTTCAGATGAGGCAGACCATCGCCCCCTTTGTACCACCGGGAAATCTCTTGCATGAAAGCCGGTTTTCCGGGACGTGGCGGATAGATATCGGCGGGAATCGGAACCTTGGCATCGGTATAGGCATCGAGGTGCCGCTTGGCGGGAGTGAAAGGACCGTGCACAGCCCCATAGCAAAGCCAAAGGTACCATGGCTTGTCAGCATCGCGTTTCTCCCCTGTTAAATAATCGATTGCCCAGCGTGTGTAGTTATCGGTCGAGTATCCAGCAGTCATAACGGGCTTGCCGCCATTGGTCTCGATGAGCTGGTCCTTGTAATAGTTGCCTGCGTTTTCAGGGTAGCGGGGACGGTTCCACACCTTCTGAAAGTCCCAGTCGCGTCCCGCTCCGGTGTCTGTTCCTGTGTGCCATTTACCGATCTGGGCAGTCTGGTAGCCATGCTTCCGAAAGACCTTGGGCCAAAAGGGACATTTCTCAGGATCATACTCGCTGCCGGGATATTTGCCCACCATGCGCATGCTCTCGACCCCGTGCTGGTGATGCCCGGTCAACAAGGTGGCCCGCGACGGCATGCACCAGGTGCCGACGTAGGCGGAAGCAAAGCGCACCCCGTTGGCGGCCAAAGCATCGATGTTCGGCGTCTTCACCCAAGGATATGCCTCGGGATAGCAACTCACGGTGCGATGGGAATGATCATCGGTATAGAGGAGGAGGATGTTGGGCTTGGTCTTCGCATGGGCAAGGGAAGCCAAAAAAATGGATAGGAGAAGGAGTGGACGATTCATGGCAGGATTAGTTGAGTGGAACTTCCCATTGCTTCATCTTTTGGGCGAGGAAAGATTGGAGATGGCCAACGACTGGGACATGGTGATATTTGCCGATAAAATCGTTCTTTTCAAAGGATACTTGTTCAAGTCGAAGAGTTGGTGACGGTCGATCTCGGGATAGTGAATCAGTTTCCAGAGCGAGTAATGCGCAATATGTCGTAGGTCACCAATCTGGCCGTAAATCTATGAGTAGTCTGAATTCTGGTCATCACTGACCAGAAGCAATGCGTTGGGCTTGGCTTGAACCGCGAGGACCAAGCAATGAAAGAGCAGGCAGACCCAAGGGGAAACGATGACCCTCATTTCCGACGACTGAGATCGTTCTCACGCACCGCCACCAGCTTGGCCGCCATTTTTTTCCGGAAAGCCTTCACCACGGGCTGATATTTTTTCTTTAAAGCTAAATTGACGTACTGCTTGGGATCGTTCTTTACGTCGAAGAGCTCGATCCCTTTATCCGCCTTTTCCCCATACTGTATGTAGGCCCACTTTTCGTCTCTCAAAAGGAATCCTTTGCGCGCCGGAGCCACGCAAAAGGCGGTATCGCGAACGGAGTGGGAGGGGTCGTCCAGCATCTTGGAAACGTCTTTCCCCTGTAAACGCTTCTGCGCTTCCAGTCCGCACATGCCGGCCAAGGTGGGATAGAGATCGAGCAACTCGACGAAGGAACTGCAAACGGCAGGCTTCTTGCCGGGGGCGCTTATGATGAGCGGCACCTGGGAGGACTCATCGCGCAAACTCACCTTGGCCCAGAAGTCATGCTCACCCAGATGGAAGCCATGGTCGCTGGTGAAGATCACTATGGTATTGTCCCGCAAGCCTGCCTCGTCGAGGGCGGTCAGCACCTTGCCGACTTGGGCGTCCATGTAGGCGACCGAGGCATAGTAGCCACCGACGGATTTTTTTTGACGGCGGATATCCATCTTCATGTTTGAGCTGGTGCAGTAATTGATGCCCGCCTTGGGAATGTCATCCCAGTCGCCGGGAATTTTCGGTGGCAGGACCATCTTGCTGTAAGGCTTGAAGGGCGGGTAATATGATCGCGGGGCGACGAAGGGCACGTGCGGTCGCACGAAACCGACGCCCAGCCAGAAAGGCTTATCCTTATGCCGGTGAATGAGCTCCACGGCTTTTTTCGCAGTTTTGCCGTCGGAGTGTACGAGATCATCCCCGTCGGCTTCCACCACCACGAAGGTGTTTCCGCCCACTGCAGGTTTCTTCCCGTCGGGATTGTTTTGGAGGGTTTCCCCGTCACCAGGGGCTCTCCACTCGGGGCCTTTGCTGTTGAATCGCTCTGTCCAGGAGGCCTCGTCGTCCGCCCCATGCCCCCCGCTTTCGATACCGCCGGGCACGCCCATGTGGTAGATCTTGCTGACCCGTGCGCTGTAGTAACCATTGTTCTTAAAGTGCTGCGACCAAGTGACCCTATTTCCGATCTGCGGACGAGGACTCTTGTAGCCCAAAGCACCGGTCGCGTGCGGGTAGTAGCCCGACATGAAACTGGCCCTGGAAGGACCGCAGTAAGTACCTTGGCAATAAGCTCGTGTGAAACGCGTGCCGCGCTCCGCCAAGCTGTCGATGTTAGGCGTCTTGCATACCGTGTTACCGTAGCAAGACAAGGCCGTCGAGGTAAGGTCGTCCGAGATAATGAAGAGCACATTGAGCTTGTCCTTTGCAGTGACGGAGCACCCACAGAATAAAAGGACGAGAAAAGCGAGGCGGAATTCGATATTAAATTTCAACTTAAGATTGGTTCTCATGGGAGAAACCATTGAACCCATAAGATACACAATGCAATGCCAACTAAACTTCCGCACCATTATTTCGACGTAAGGATTTTAAATGCTCAGTAGCCAAAGAACACTTATTTGTTGAGGTGGATTGAATATGTCGATTATGAATGATGAAAGGAAATTCAATCTTATTGCCATGACTCTAGAAGATTTTTTCGCCACCGTGTATAAAGGCCTCTTGGAAAACAAGGGGCTAATAACCACGGCCTTGGTTTCAATTCCCGTGGTGGGTACGCTTGGAACATGGATCGGGAAGCGCGGGAAAACGGAGAAGGATGGAATATTTCTCGCCAACCTTGTGATCTGGATTGCCACCGGAGTGTTTGCCTTCGCGGTGATAGTCGCCCTGATCGGAATGTCCATGGAAAAAAGCCTTTTGCAAGGAGACTTCATGCTCCTCTGCGCACCAATTGCCTGCGTGACGGGAACCTTCTTCGGGATAAGAAAAATCTTTCCGCTTGGAGAACTTTCAAGCACCCACACCTTGAAAGACATCGGGATTTTCCTTATCGGTTGCTTGGTCGTTTGGTTCATCTTCAAGACCTTCCGTGGTTGGGGTATCCTTTTCTTCGGCAGCGTGATACAATTGGTCTTATGGCTGACGGCCGGATATTGGTTGATGAGAAGAATGGCTAAGCGTGCCTTTGGAAAAAACAAAAAAAGCGATGGTTAAAACTAAGCTACAATCTTCAACAATCACCTAAAATCATTTAAGGACACAAACGAATGATTCTGGAAACTAGACTTGATTTNGTGTAGAGTNTTTAGAAAACCTAAATTCGATTGTATAAGCAAAGTGAGTACAGCACCCCATGANGGAATTTCTTCAGACCGAGAGAAATTGGTAGATTCCGAAGATTTAGAGCACACCGCTCGGCGTCTTTTTCANGGGTTGGTAACGCCAAACGAACGACAAAANCTCCAACAGCGATTAGGTCGCGACCCAAATTTTCGGCGAGCTTATCACAAAATTCGTCGAGAACGCTCCTTATTGCGAAACAGTTGGACGTTCATCAAGAAAATCTCAAAGGCTCCCTTCTCCAGACCGAGCCAGGCATCGAAATTCCTGTCACCCCGCAGGCTAAGATTTTTATTCAGTCCCAAAAGTAAACCCTCCAAACCGGGGGAAAAGAAGTAATCTCGATAACACCTTACAGCGATTAACCACTGCTATCTCAGATGGCACATAATTGAAATTGCTCGGGTGAATAAAACAAAACCCTTTGAAGTTGCTTTTTCGAGGGGCAAGATGTCTAATATGAACAACACTTATCCTTGATGAAAAGCAATTTACGCAAAACATTGGCATCTGGCATGGCCAAAAAACGAATTTCGTAGCCCGAAACGCAATAGCTTCGGCGAGTTGCGTTTTGGGCAAAGTTTTCCTTACGTCGATTCAACTGGCGTTACTACCTTCGCGCACAGTTGAGACATTTTCATTTAGGTAAGTGTTTACTCGGATACCAAAAATTTTCCTTACATTTCATGAACGATCAATCCAATTCCAGCGTACTGATATACGACACGACCTTGCGAGATGGTTCGCAGGGAGAAGGTGTTTCGTTTACCGTAACTGCAAAAATGCGGGTGGCTGAAAAGCTCGACCAGTTCGGCATCGACTATATTGAAGGTGGTTGGCCGGGATCCAACCCGAGGGACATGGCCTTTTTCGAAAAGGCGAGTGAACTGGATTTGAAACACGCAAAGTTGGCGTCCTTCGGTTCCACCCGCCGGGCAAACATAGCTGTGAACGAGGATGCCCAAATTCAGCTTTTGCTTGATGCATCCACCCCAGTGGTCACCATTTTCGGGAAGAGTTGGCTTTTGCACGTAACCGAGGTGATCCGCACCACACCGGAAGAAAACTTGGCGATGATCGAGGATTCCGTACGTTACCTCAAGGAGGAAGGCAAAGAGGTCATCTACGACGCGGAACATTTCTACGATGGTTATCTCGACAACCCAGAGTACGCCCTCTCCACCTTGGAAGCGGCGGAAAGAGGAGGTGCCGACTTTCTCGTGCTTTGCGAAACCAACGGCGGCAAGCTCGTGCCGCAGGTAGCGGCAATCACGGAAACGGTGGTGGAGCGATTCCCCTCTACTCGGGTCGGTGTTCATTGCCACAACGACGTAGGCGTAGGCGTGGCTGTAAGCTTGGCTGGCATGGAAGCCGGAGCCGTTATGGTACAAGGCACGATGAACGGCTACGGCGAGCGTAATGGGAATGCCAACCTAACCACTATCATTCCCAACCTTTCCCTAAAAATGGACAGGGAAATGAACTGCCGACCGAACTTAGCCAAATTACGAGACCTCTCCCTATTCGTGGACGACGCGACTAACCTCCGACCGGATATTCGAGCCCCGTACGTTGGATCCGCCTCCTTTGCTCACAAGGGAGGCGTTCACGCCGACGCCGCCTCAAAAGCCGACCGCAGCTACGAGCACATCGATCCGAAAATGGTGGGCAACAGCACGCGAGTGCTAGTCTCCGATATGTCGGGGCGCAGCAGTATAATGATGAAGGCAAAGGAAATGGGCGTCGACGTGGATTCTCGATCACCCGAAATGAAGACTTTTCTCGAAGAGTTGAAGAAGCTCGAATTTCGAGGCTATGAATACGAAGCAGCCGATGCCTCCTTCGATTTGCTTCTACGACGTTTCCTGCAGGGGTCAAAGGCGCCCTTCGAAGTGCTTCGTTATCACGTCGGCATAGCACGCGACGAAGCGGACGGTGAATCCAATTCCGAAGCCACCGTCAAATTACGGGTTGGAGACCGAGTGAATCATACCGTGGCCGAGGGCAATGGTCCGGTCTCGGCTCTCGATCAAGCCCTACGCAAAGCCCTTGAAAAGGATTTTCCCGCCATTGCCGAAGTTCGTCTCATCGATTTCAAGGTACGCATACTGGAAAGCAACTTGGGAACCGATGCCATCACCCGCGTACACGTCGAATCGACGGACGGAAACAACACCTGGGGCACGGTAGGAGTAAGCGACAACGTAATAGAAGCGAGTTGGGAAGCTCTCGTCGACGCAGTCGAGTATAAACTGACCTCGCAGTCGGGTGAAAATGTTCCCGAGGAGTTAGCCTAACTGGGCGAACTTGTTACGGAACCCCCACGCTCGTCCACTCATTTCGTAGCGGTAGATGGACTAACCCGATAGCGTAAGGGTTGAATGGGAGACCTGAGGACCGAGCGGATGCCAAATTTTCGGATCGGTCGTTCGAAAAAAAACATGGGTGGAAATCCCAAGAGCCGCGGCCAGATGACATGGACCGCTGTCGTTGCCCATGAAATGAATTGCCTTCTCCAAGAGCAGTTCGGTCAAATCGGAGTTGCTTACTGGTTGGACGAGTTCAACTCTTTCGTGAAAGGCGAGATCGATCGCATGGATTTCCTCTTCAAGTTTTTCATCCGCCTCCCCGAAGGAAAAGACGACGCGACCTTTGTCGTCGTCGGCAAGCCAAGCCTCAGCCTGCCCGACAAAAACGCTCAATGGTATATTTTTTTCAGTGGAACCGCTTCCGGGATGTAGCCAGAGAGAAGTGCCCGAGGGGGGGGCGCTTTCGAGCCAAGACCTCTCGAACAAATCCTTTGGAACCGGCAAGTTCGCATCCTCGAACATACGAACCGCAACATGAGGAGGAGCATCAGGTCTAGACGCCAAAACCCGAACCTCGGCGGCTCCGGCCTTTGCAAGCTCATCGAGCCAGTCGCCATCGCTCCAAAAGGTGAAAACAGTGGCTCCTTGGACAAAGTCGGATTCCTTGGTCTCGAAGATGTCGGCGTCCCCCAGCTTCAAGGAAAAGCCAAGGGAGTCGGCAAAAGAAAAGTAACGGGGACGTGTGACCAGAAGAACTTCATCGAAGTGTCTGCCGATCTCTCGCAACAAAGGAACGGTAAGGACAAAATCACCCAAACCGCCGGTACGGAAAAGAATGGCTTTTCGAGGCTGTGAATCGGCTTTTATCTTAGTTCCCAATATCAGCCGGATATTTGGCAAGATGCTTCAAGACGTCAAGGATGGCGAATCAAGCGAAACTACCCGATATTTTCCAAAATGAAGCTCTTAATCGATTCCTTGGTCGCCTCTACTGAATACCTGACGATTTCCTTCTTCTTGAGAATTTCAAGAGAAGAAGACCTCGGTTCGGGCAAGCCCGCTTGTTGGACGACGGCAGGAAACTTGGCGGGGTGAGCAGTGGCAAGAACAAGGTGAGATCTAGCGGGATCGAGATCCTTGAAGGAACAAGCGGTATGAGGATCGACCAAGTACCCATACCTGTCATGAATAAATTTTATGATTTCGGGAATCTCGGAATCGGATACCCGAGAACTCGAGAATCCGAGATCGGAAAAACCCTCGAAACGAACGCTTCCCGTTTGGAGAAAGTCCGAAGTGAATTGGCGAACTTGCTTGGAATCACCTTGGACAAAATAGTGCAGAAAGCGCTCGAAATTGGAAGCGACCTGAATATCCATGGAAGGAGCAAAACTAGGAGAAACCGTTCCAAGCGCGTATTCACCGGTCTGGAATAGTCGGTGCAGTACGTCGTTCCGATTAGTCGCCACTCGAAACTCCTCTATGGGCACTCCCATCCGTGAAAGAAGCCATCCTGCAAAAACGTTTCCGAAATTACCAGTAGGGACGACAAATACGGTTTCCTCCCGACTTTCCTTGGGCAAGCGTAACCATGCGCTCAAGTAATAGACGCTCTGGGCCAAGATCCGGGCAAGGTTTATCGAGTTTACAGCGGAAAGCCCCACCCTTTCCTTGAACTCATGATCGTTGAACACTTCCTTCAGAGCGGTTTGAGCGTCATCAAAGGTTCCTTCGATGGCCAAGGGAAAAACGTTGGATGCCCCGGTGCAGGTCATCTGTCTTTCCTGCAAAGGCGACACTCGGCCATTGGGATAAAGAATGAACACCTTTACGCCCCTTTTGCCAAGAAGGCCTGAAATGGCCGCAGCTCCCGTATCTCCCGAGGTAGCCCCTAAAACGGAAATCTCCTGTCCCGTGCGGGTAATCTGATCCTCGTACAGATTGCCGAGCAACTGTAAAGCGAAGTCCTTGAAGGCGAGCGTGGGACCGTGAAAGAGCTCGAGCACGGACAGCTTGTCGTCGAGATGGCGAATGGGAGCGATTTCGGAATGAGCGAAATCTTCGTATGAGGCTTTCACTATTCGGGCCAAGTTCAATGGCTCGATATCGTCCGCAAACAGCTCAAAAAAGGCGAGGCACAGCTCAGGGTAAGAAAGTTTTTCCCACTCGGACAGAAACAGCCGCAAGTCGGGAAGCTCTTCGGGAAGGTAGAGTCCACCGTCGGGAGCCAAACCTTGAGCGACCGCGGTAGAAAAGGGAACCGGCGGCGCTTCGCCCCTAGTGCTGACGAATCGCATGACGCGAATTGTCGATCTACTTCCCTAGACCGAAAGCGGCATGAGCCACTCGGGTGGCCATCTCACCATCGTCGGGATTCACCGCAACGGAGATTTTAATCTCGGATGTGCTGATCATCAGCATATTCACGCCGACTTCGGCCAAGGCTTCGAAAAACTTGGAAGCCACGCCCGAGTGGGAGCGCATCCCCACGCCGACTACGGAGATCTTTGCGATCTTCGTGCTACGACCGAGCTTGCCTCCTCCACCGTTGGCAAATTCCTCCTTGAGCGCCTTCTCCGCCCGAAAGGCATCCTCGGAAGGGACTGTGAAAGTAAGATTGGCCTTTCCGTTTCTTGCCACGTTCTGGACGATCATGTCGACCACGACTCCGGTCTCGGACATCACCTTGAAAACCGATGCGGCGGCACCCGGACGATCCGGCAGGTCAGTCACGCTGATGCGAACTTGATTATTGTCTATGGCCACGCCGCTAACGAGCATGTCCTCGAGAGATTTTACTTTCTTTTTCACGGTAGTTCCCGTCTTGTTGGAAAAGGTGGAGCGTACTTCGAAGACGACGTTGTGCTTTTGCGCAAACTCGACCGCCCGCGTCTGCATGACCTTGGAGCCACTGCTCGCGAGTTCAAGCATTTCTTCGTAACTGATGGCCGGTATCTTCCGGGCATCGGGCACGGTGCGAGGGTCAGCGCTGTAGACGCCATCGACATCGGTAAAAATCTGACAGGTTTTCGCATTCAGGGCTCCCGCCATCGCTATGGCGCTGAGATCGGATCCACCACGACCAAAAGTGGTCAAGTCGCCATCATCGTCCAATCCTTGGAAACCGGCCAAGACCACCACCTTGTTTTTCCGAAGGTGCTTGCGAATGCTGCCGCCCGTGATCTCGCGGATGCGAGCCCGAGAATGGTTACCGTCGGTAAGGATTCCGGCTTGCCATCCGGTCATGGATACGGCGGGAACGCTCAAGGCGTGCAGGGCCATGGCTAGTAGGGAAATCGTTTCCTGCTCGCCGCAAGCCATGAGCATATCCATCTCCCGATCATCGGGTTGCTTGCGAATCGCATTGGCTCGGGAAATCAAGTCGTTCGTCACACCCGACCGGGCGGAAACGACGACCACTACTTTGGTGCCTTGATTCCAAGTACGTTTTACTCGGCGAGCTACGCGCTTGATGCAGCTAACGTCGGCGACCGAGGTGCCACCGTACTTCTGGACGATTAGATTCATTGGGAATTATCCTTACCGTTGGGATCAAACATGCGAAAAAGTACGGGAGCTTCTAGGACTCCGGGCAATTTTTCCAGCTTTTCCATCGCCAAGGCCATGGAATGCTCATTCGTTTCATGCGTGGTAAGAATCAAAGACGCGGCATTGCGACATTCCTTGAGAGCTTGGGAAACCGTGGCAATGCTGACCTCTTGATCGGACAAACCTTCCGCTACTTGGGCCAATTGACCCGGGCGGTCGTCCACCGTAAGGCGGAGATAAAAAGAACCTTTCACCTCTTGAGCGGTGGCGGGAGAACATTGGTCGGGCGTGACGTGCAGGAGCTTCGGGGGCGGGGCATCGCCCGTGATCGTCTTGACGATGTCCACGAGGTCTCCGACTACCGAACTGGCGGTTGGGTCTTGGCCCGCGCCGCGACCCGTCAGCACGGTAGTGCCCACCGCCGTGCCGGTGATGCTCACGCCATTGTAAACGCCATCGGTACGGGCAATGATTTCATCCATCGGAACAAGAGCCGGATGAACGCCGACGGAAACGTGATTGTTGGAAAAGTTTCTGCGGATAACACCGATCAGCTTGATCTTGCAGTTCAGCTCGCGGGCCGCTTTCAAGTCCTCGTTGGAAATTCGACGAATTCCCTCGATCGGCATATTTTCGATGGGGAACCACACGCCATGGGCGAGATAGGCAAGGATCACCGCCTTGTGGGCGGCGTCGACGCCATCGAGGTCCAACGCTTCGTCCGCCTCCACGTAGCCTAGGGAACGAGCGTCGTCCAATACCTCGTCAAAGGAAGCTCCCTCTTGCTCCATACGGGTCAAGATGTAATTGGAAGTGCCGTTGAGAATACCGTAAACGAGAGGAAAT
The DNA here is from genome assembly GCA_002730975.1 of Opitutia bacterium. GTDB lineage: Bacteria > Verrucomicrobiota > Verrucomicrobiia > Opitutales > Seribacteraceae. Next base: position 1,706 of record PCBO01000011.1, on the reverse strand, counting down.
TCGTTCGCAACGAGACATTCCCGGAGCACCTTTATAATAGGAATGCCACCCGCTACGCTGGCCTCGAAGGCATAGCGGACGTTCTCCTTTTCAGCGGCCTCGAAAATTTCCTGTCCGTGATCGCAGATAAGCGCCTTGTTTGCAGTCACCACGTGCTTACCATTGGCGAAAGCGCGCAAAGTTAACTCTCGGGCCAAGTCGACCCCGCCCATCAATTCGCAAATCACGTCGATGTCGGGATCATCCACGATGGATTGCGTATCGGTGGTAAGCTGGTCGGTGGTAAGCTCGACCTCCCGTGCCTTCGAAAGATCCTGTACCGCAGCTCGAACTGGCTTTAGGGAAACGCCGAGAATGCTCTCGAGTGAACTCGCGTTTTCCGTCAACTGCTTCCAAACCCCCTGCCCCACCGTGCCGAAACCGAGAATACCTATACGAATTACTTTTTTCTCACTCATCTCAGGGGCGAATTTTGGTGTTGGAGTTCGATCCGTCTGGCTTATCTCGGCCGAATCGGCTTTCGGTGCCTTCGCGAAGACGAGTGACGTTGGAACGATGTCGCCATCCGATCCAGCCCATGACGAACAAGGCGAGCCCGACTTCCGCCCAATGCGAACCCTCGGCTCCGACCAAGGTCAGGACGAGTGCGCTCACGGGCAGGCTGACGCCGAAGCCGATCGAGGCCACCGCCACGTAGCGGGTACTGTAGAAAAGAATGGCCCAAGTGACCAAGCCGATAAGCAGAGAACCCGGCATCACGCCGAGCAACCCGCCCATGGTGGATGCCACGCCCTTCCCACCCCGAAACCGGGAGAACACAGGATAAGTGTGACCCAGCACGGCCGCGGGCAAACCCCAAAGGCCAAGCAGCGGATTCTCCGAAAAAACGAACAGCGGAAACAGAAACCAAGTAGTGGCCACCAATCCCTTCAGGAAATCGAAGAAGAACACCAGGTATCCCGCCGTCTTTCCAACCTCGCGAAGAACGTTGGTGGCGCCGGGATTGCCGCTTCCCACGCTGAAGATGTCGACGCCGGCCCGCTTCGCCACGATCACCGCAAAGGGAATCGATCCCAAGAGGTAACCGACGATCAATACGGCTATGGTCTCAACGGAGAGCATGGTGGGTAGGATAAAAGTGGAGTGAGATCCCGAATTCGGGTGAGGGTCGGGGAATGAGGTTGCGTACGATTGTTATGGGGTAAAATAAAAAATATTCTCGATTGAGTTCAAGAGAGACGAGCGATGCGGGCCTCGTGGATATCGGGGTCGGCCTCAAGCGAGGAGAGGGCCTCGGCGGCAGGCTCGCCGTCCAATTCGCATATGGTGAGGGCCAGTTCCCCGCCCTCCGCTCGGCTCAAAGACATATTGGCGATGTTCACCTCGTGTTGGCCGAGAATGGTCCCTAACTTGCCCACGATGCCGGGCTTGTCGGTGTTGCGCACTACGAGGAGAACGTCCGTGGGGTGCACTTCGATTGCGGTGCCGTCCACCTCCACGATGCGCGGGTCGTTCGCCTTGCCGAGCAAGGTGCCGCGCACGGAGCTCTGGCGTCCACCGGCCTCGGTGACCTTCACCTCTATCAACTGGTTGTAGTCGGTGTCGGAAGAAGACTTCGTGACCTCCACGTCGATACCGAGCGCCTTCAACTTGTAGGGGGCGTTCACGTCGTTCACGCCTTCGTCTCCGGCAATGCCGTGCAACCA
>PCBO01000010.1 GCA_002730975.1 Opitutia bacterium | reverse complement strand
TTCGTGGGACCTCGGTTTTCTAGCAGAAGCTTCCGTTGAGTCGACGTCTGAGGGACTGTCTGTCTTTGATGTTTGTGGAATAATTCTGGCAAGCGTCGGTCTGGTCTTTTTCCTAGGCGCCGCCGTCGGATTGTATCGCTTTCCTGATTTTTACACCCGTATGCATGCCGCCGGTAAGGGTGACACTCTCTCCAGTCTGCTTATCCTTTTGGGTTTTGGTCTCATTACGTTGGACGACTTCTCGATGGTGGGTTGGCTGTTGGTGATCAAGGTGCTGGCGATCGTGTTGTTCATTATGCTTACGAGTCCCACCAGCACGCATGTTCTCATGCGAGCGGGATATGAAGACGGTGTCGAACCAGTGACTAAAGGTTCTTCATCCAAGAGTACCAAGAAGGAGGGCGAGTTATGACCGGCTTGGCGCTCTTCAATTTGTTCATCCTCGTCTTCATGGTGGTGGCTGCTGTGATTTCCCTCCGAGTCAAAGATCTGCTGACGGCTTCAGTGGTGTTCGGCATCTACAGTTTTCTCATGTGCTTGCTCTGGGCCGAGATGGGCGCAGTGGACGTGGCCTTCACTGAGGCTGCTGTCGGGGCAGGCGTTAGCGCAGTGTTCTTGGTCGCCACCGTATTCAACGTAAAGAGGAGCTCTTCGGACTGATGAAGAAAGTCGCTCTCGCCGTCACTCTATTTATCGGAGCCCTGTTGCTGTATGCGGCGAAGGATTTTTCGGTATGGGGCCACTTGCAATCTCCTGCCAGCGCCTCCCCTGTATCCAAACATTTCATAGCGGACACGGGCGTCGATACCGAGGTGCCTAATATGGTGACTGCAGTGTTGGCGGACTATCGGGGTTTTGACACCATGTTCGAGACCGTCGTTATTTTCATCGCGGGCATAGCCATTATTGCGATTCTTAGGCGAACCGGTGCCGATGCCGATTCCCCGGCGATCCAACGCGAAAGTGACGTTGTGGCTGAGCCAGACCTGATCGTTACAAATACGGTGCGTCTTCTCATACCCGTGATCCAGTTGTTCGCTTTCTATGTTCTCGCCCATGGGCACGTCAGTCCGGGAGGAGGGTTTCAAGGTGGTGTCATCATGGGCGCGAGCTTCATTCTTGTGGCCTTAGCCTGGGACCTGCCCAAGGCGTTGGACAGGTTGTCCGTGGACCGGGCCATCATGCTGGCCGGAGTGGGTATCTTGATTTATGCTGGGATTGGTCTCTTCTCGATGTTGCTCGGCGGGGAGTTTCTCGACTATGCGGAACTCTCACATGTTCTTCCTGTTTCCCGTGAGATGGCCCGTTACCACGCTATGCTCGGAGTGGAGATCGGCGTAGCCTTTACGGTGACTACCGTGATGTTCGCCATTTACGCCAACCTTTCCACGCGAGGACGCCTGGAGGGCGGTCTCTGACCCGGACTTAATCCTTATGTTTGGCGAAGAAGGCTTATTGAATGAACTGCTTGTCGAGCGGTTCAACTACTGCGTATACGTAGTGCTGTTGCTCATCGGTCTCTACGCCATGATCGCGAAGAACAATCTGATCAAGAAGCTGATCGGGATGTCGATCTTCCAGACGGCGATTATTCTTTTCTATGTTTCTATCGGGGTCAAGGAGGGGGCGACCATTCCCATTTACTTAGCAGAGCACGATCCTCATGGTCATCATGCCGAGCATATTGTTCACCTCGACGAGGCTAACACTATCGATGTATCTGAAGAGAACGCGACCCCATTGAGGCTTTCGCACGAGCAAGATCATGGTCATCACGCTCCTCGCAGTTTGACTGACGAGGAGACCTTGGGCTATGCAAATCCTCTCCCACACGTCTTGATGCTTACCGCCATCGTGGTTGGGGTGGCTACGCTTGGCGTGGCCTTAGCTTTGACTCAGCGTATTTACCGGGCCTACGGAACGATCGAGGAAGACGCCGTTTTGGCGGCCATTCAAGCGGAAGATGCGGCAACCGTAATTCCCGATGTTTTGGCAACGAAGCCCAAGGCAAAAAAGGGGTAAACAATGAGCGAAAACTCCATAGCCTTGATTTTTGCCTTTCCCTTGTTCGGGGCTGTTTTTTGCGCCTTGTTCGGCCGTAAGTCTCCCAACCTGTGTCATCCCATATCGGTTGCTTCCTTGGCGGGGGCGCTCGGGGCCGGAATCGAGACCTTGCGCAGGGTGATCGCCAGCGAAGCGAACGAGGTTTCCTACTTTTTCGGCGGTTGGAACGCCGATGCCTATCCGCGCGGTGTGGGCATTGAGTTTCGAGCGGATTACCTCGGAACCCTCATCATGCTTGTGGTGGTGGGCGTGGCTTTTCTCGTTGCCTGGTACTCCAAGCTTCCCGTTGCTGAGGAAACTCCTGAGAAGGAGGGCTATTTCTACTCCCTCTTTTTGCTTCAGGTAACGGGCCTTGCTGGTATTTCTCTTACGGGTGACGCTTTCAATTTATACGTTCTGATCGAAGTGGCGGCTCTCACCGGCTATGGGCTTATAGCCATGGGATCAGCTAGGGCTGCTGCAGCCACCTTCAAATACGTCATACTTGGAACCATCGGAGCTTCTTTCTATCTCCTAGGCGTGGGCTACCTTTATATGAAGACGGGTACCTTGAACATGGTGGGTATCGAGCAGTTCATAACTGACAACGAATCATTGGCAGACTCCGCCGCCATGCAGGTAGCTTTTGTTTTCGTTTGTCTCGGAGTACTGATGAAAATGGCGTTTTTTCCCTTTCACGCTTGGTTGCCGAGTGCATATTTCCATGCTCCGACGACGACTTCATGCCTGCTGGCTCCTCTCGTGACCAAGGTTATGATCTACGTTATGATCCGGATGTTGCTTACGGTATTCGGAGTGGAATTCTCCTTTAAAAACACGCATGATGACGAAGGAAATATTTGGACGGAAGTTCTTCCTTGGCTGGTCGTTTTGGCCATCTTGTGCGCCGCTACCATGGCTTTGGCTCAAAGAGACGTTAAGAAAATGCTCACTTACCTAATTGTGGCGGAGGTCGGTTACATGGTGGGTGGTGTGTGGGTCTACAACTACTATGGTTTGATCGGCTCCATTTTTCATATCATAAGTGATGCCTGCATGACTCTCTGCCTTTTCCTCGGCGTAGGGATAATTCTTCGAAAGAGAAAAACTACCCACTTTGATGGCTTGCGCGGGCTTTTTCGCAAGATGCCCTTCACCATGACCGGTTTCTTCATAGGTGGCTTCTCCATAATCGGTTTGCCTCCCACCTGCGGATTTTTCAGCAAGTGGTATTTGATTACTGGCGGTATGCTGGCTGAGCGTTGGGAATACATAGTGGCCCTCATGTTTTCGACGATGGTCATGGTGGTGCTCTTTTTCAGGCTCATCGAGCGCATTCACCTTGCCGTAACGGAAAGCGGTGAGAACATCGGTCACGGTCACGGCGACCTCGCTCTCCCGAAAAGCGAAACCTTTTTCGACGAAGCCCCTCTTTCCATGCTCATCCCGCTTTTGCTTTCCGCAGGGGTTGTTCTGGTTATTGGAGTTTTCAATCAAGACGTGGTAAACCTTTTGCAGGATTTTCTGGAACCGTTCAACTTGCCGAAAGGAACCGGACGCTGACATGGTAGCTGAGCCGACAGTCATCAACGACGCCCGCCCGCTCATTGCCATGCTTGCTCCTATGGTTGCTTTGGCCGCAATTGTCTGGGCGGGTGAGAAGCGAAAGAACCTGCGCGAAATTTTTACCCTTGTCGCCGGGGTTGTTCAGGCGAGCGTAGTGTTATCCTTGCTTCCTCTCGTGTTGGCAGGAAACGTCGTGGAGTTCCATATCTGGCAAATCTTTACGAACGTTCCCATGCTTTTGAGGGTCGACGGCTTCGGGCTCACCTTTGCCGCGGTTGCCTCGGTACTTTGGGTCGCCACCTCCCTCTATGCCATCGGCTACATGCGTGGTCTGCACGAGCACGCCCAGACGCGCTTCTATTCCTTCTTCGCCATTTCTCTTTGCGCCACCATGGGGGTGGCTTTCTCGGCCAACCTGCTCACAATCTACTTCTTCTACGAGATGCTGTCGGTCTCGACCTACCCGCTGGTTACCCACATGCAGGACAAGGAGGCTCGAAAGGGAGGTCGTACCTACCTCAGTTACCTTCTTTTCACTTCCCTTTGTTTGCTGTTGCCCGCCCTCAGTTGGTGTTACGTTTGGCTGGATGAAGGACAAGGAGCAATGGATTTTCTCGCTGGAAATTCCATGTCCGAGCAATTTTCCGGGACAACGCAGATCGTGCTGCTACTGCTTTTCACCTTCGGTTTCGCCAAGGCCGGACTAATGCCCTTCCACTCGTGGTTGCCGAACGCCATGGTTGCCCCCACTCCCGTTTCCGCTCTGCTCCATGCCGTGGCCGTGGTGAAGGTTGGTGTATTCTGCGTCATTCGAGTGTATTCCGACGTATTCGGCATGGAGGCTCTCCAAGCCCTCGATGGCGAACAAATCATGGTCTGGATCGCCTGCGCCACCATAATCATTTCTTCCCTGATCGCCCTTTCTCAGGACAACCTCAAACGGCGTCTTGCTTTCTCCACCATTGGACAGTTGGGTTACGTCGTCCTTGGAGCTACCCTCGCCACCAAGCAGGGCACCGCCGGGGCTGTGGTTCACATCGCCATGCACGCTTGCGGCAAGATCACTCTGTTTTTCTGCGCGGGCGCCATCCTTGTCGCTTCCGGCAAGAAATACGTAAGCGAGCTCCGTGGCCTTGGCCGCAAGATGCCTTTCACTATGGGCGCCTTTCTCATCGGTTCCCTGAGCGTCATCGGATTGCCACCGCTCGGTGGTTTCGTAAGCAAGTGGTATTTGATACTTGGCGCTCTCGAACGCGACTACGTTTGGGTGGTGGTCGTCTTGCTGGTCAGTTCACTCCTGAACGTCTTTTATCTTCTGCCCGTTGCGGTAAGAGCCTTCTTTCGCAATGAAAATGACAACGAGGAAGGAGAGGGCGGTCTCAAGGAAGCTCCTTGGCAATGCGTGGTTCCCTTGTCTTGCACCGCCTTGGGTTGCTTCGGCCTGTTCTTTTTCTCAGACATCTTGCTCAGCTTGGCGGGTCTGTGATACTGATTGCTTCAAGGAAGGATAACAAAGTCATGCCTACTAAGAAAAAATCGAAGAACGAACCCAAGCGTTGGCTGGATCATCCTGCCAACGTGAAAAAGTTCCTCAACGCGTTTTTCGGTCTCTGCGCTCTTCTCCTGCTGATCGACCTCGTCTTCGGGTTCGGATGGCACAAGCACGCCGCCTTTCATGATGGCATGGGCGGTCTGGTGGAAGGCCCTGAGACTTGGCCTGTTTTTTATGCTATCTACGGGTTTGTTTCATGCGCCGCCCTCATCCTCATCTCCAAGGCCTTGCGAAGCGTGAAAGGTCACCGTATTCTCATGCGGGACGAAGATTACTGGGAAAAGGACTGATGGGATGTTAGCCGCCGCAGAAATCTCCTTCCATCCGGCCACCGCTCTCATACTTGGTGGTATCGTAGCAGGTATCCTGAGAGGTCGATATGCCTCTGCCGTCATGGTCATTGCTCCCATATTGGGGCTTTGGCTTGTCAGTACTATGGAAGTCGGAGCCACTTCCACGATGGTTCTGTTCGGGCAGGAAATAATCAACGCGGAGGTAGACAGGCAGGCCATTCTCTTCGGCTACCTTTTTCACATAGCCGCCCTCGTGGCGGGACTCTACGCCTTTCACTTGCGAGACCCTTGGCAACTTTCCACGGGATTGCTCTATGCGGCAACCGCCGTGGGTGTAGCTTTTGCGGGCGACTTGATATCGCTCTTCCTTTGGTGGGAGGGGCTCGCCATCACTTCGGTGTTCCAAATATGGGGTCGCAAAACCAAACGGGCGGAACAGTCGGGTTTTCGCTACTTATTTTTCCATGTTTCATCGGGCCTGCTTCTTTTGGCCGGAATCGTCTTCCGCTACCATGCCGTGGGCGGGCCTGAAGCCTTCGCCATGGTTTCCCTTACGGAGGCTCTTGAGGGGGGCGACCTAGGAGCGACGCTCATCCTCCTCGCGATCGGCATCAAGGCCGCTTTCCCCGGCTTGCACGTTTGGTTGACGGACGGCTACGCCGAGGCTACTCCCACGGGTCCGGTATTTCTTTGCGCCTTTACCACGAAGTGCGCCGTCTGCATGTTGGCACGTCTCTTTCCCGGAGCCGACGTCCTCTTGCTCGTAGGTGGCCTCATGGCCTTTTTTCCCATCTTTTACGCCGTCATTGAGAACGACTTGCGTCGTGTCCTCTGCTATAGCAAAATCAACCAGATCGGCTTCATGGTGGTCGGCGTTGGCATCGGCACGGAACTGGCCATCGACGGGGCGGTGGCTCACGCCTTCACTCATGTGATCTACAAAGGATTACTCTTCATGAGCATGGGCGCAGTTCTCTTTCGGACAGGGGAAATTCGCGGTTCCGAGCTGGGCGGGCTCTATAAGTCCATGCCCTGGACTACGGGATTCTGCATAATCGGGGCGGCTTCCATCTCGGCCTTTCCCCTTTTTAGCGGCTTCGTGAGCAAGTCGCTCATCATGGTGGAGGCTGCTAGGGAAGGGCACCTATTTCTTTGGCTCGTTCTCCTTTTTGCCGCCGCCGGCGTAGTGGAGCACGCGGGAATTAAGATACCCTATTTTGCCTTTTTCTCAAAAGATTCCGGTTTACGACCCAAGGAAGCCCCCCTGAATATGCTCCTTGCCATGGGTCTTTCCTCCTTTCTCTGTATTTTCCTCGGCTGCAACCCGCAATGGCTTTACCAGCTTCTCCCCAATTATGGCGGAGGCTACCACCCCTATGACGCCACTCACGTCGTGAACCAGACTCTCCTTCTCTTTTTCTCTATTCTGGCCGTGGCCTGTCTAAAGCTGAAGAAGATCTACCCACCCGAGGTCAGGTCCGTGAACTTGGATATAGACTTCATCTACCGCAAGGCCGGTCGCTTGTTTTTATGTTCCATGTCGACCTTTTGGAACGGTCTTAACGAGAAGGCTCATGCCTTTTTCGTGGGTGGTGTCTCGGGTAAGTTTTCAGCTTTCACCGCCGATGGACCGGGCATTATGGCCAAGTGGCTTTCCCAGCCCCTGCAAAGGCTTGGGTTCTACCCTGGTAAATCGGATGAAGAAACCGAGGCCGATCTGGAGCAACAGGCGACTACCGGTATACACCCGATTGGACTCACCGCACTCTTCGGCATCTTGTTCCTACTGGGCTTTTTGTTTCTTGCCCGCTAGTTGTTTTTAAGTTTTTTCTTCCCGCTTTTTAGATGAACAAACTGTTCATTTAAACTTCTTTGGATTTTGATCTGTTGCAAACGAACCACCATGAGATTTTTAAAACTTTCCATCCTTATAAACTTATTGAATGCCTTGTCTCTCATGGGGAACACTGCGGTAAGTTCAGATGCCCCCGGGGTGGTTTTCTACGCCGGTATCGGTGAAGCGGATTTTGGGGAGGATCCCCATGCGGTGCATGGCATCGGAACATCTGATGGCGGTTACTTGGTGGTGGGCAAGAGCGTCGATGCCGCCGGATCAAAGGAAGCCTTTGCCCTTAAGGTAGTACCTAGCGGTTGGTCGGGTTATCTCCACCTCAGTCCGTCCGGCGGGTCCGGCGAAGCCTCTTGGTCTTGGAGCCTGACTAGAGGGAGCAGTGGGAAGCAGGACGGCTTCAACCAGGTCGCCGAAGTTGGTAATGCCTGTTTTCTTGCCGGCTTCAAGGGGTTATCCGATGGGAGCGAGGATGCCTTCTTTGTGAAGGTTGACTCAAACACCGGGAATGTCTCTTGGGAGCATGTCCTATCCGAGTCCATCGGTGGAGTTTCTTCGGCCTACGAAGTAGTTCATGCCACTCCTGCCGGAGGTTTGATAACCGGTGGCGTTACCAACGCAGAGCAAGGTGGACTTGAGGGTTTCAAGTCCTACGGCAACCCGTCCAGTGGTACCGCCTTCGTGGCTTACTATGGCCCCGATCTTCTTAATGCCGCCAATGCGCCTTCGTCTCCAACTTGGCGCCGGGACTTCTCTGATTCCCTGACGGTCAAGGGGGTACGCCCCATTGGCGCGACCGGCAATTTCCTGGTCCTTACTTCGGCCGTCCAATATCCCAATGAGGCCATTCTCAAGAAGCTGGATGCTCAGGGAGTTACCCTTTGGAGCAAGTCTTACCCGACTCGGGGAGAACCTACCGATCTATCCGTGTTGGCTAATGCCGGAGCGCTTAAAGGTTTCGCCTTTTGCGGGCATGGGGGAAAATCTTCCGGAATCCTTGATTCCTATCTCACTGCCTTGGATTTGAATGGAACCGTTACTTGGACTCGAGAGTTCGGCGATCCGGTGGGAGGCGTCGACAAGTTTGCCGGTTTGGGAGCAGGCAACCCAAAATTAATCTACGACGAGAGCTGGGGCATTATGGCTACTGCCGACGGCGGCATGATTGTGGCAAGCGGTACGGGCATCGAGGGGTGTGACCCGTGGAAGGGGACCGATGGTAACCAGACGAGAATATCCATCCTCAACGAGTGCGTGGCCGACCCGCGAACCGATTGGCGGGGAATGATAACCAAATTCGATGAGAACGGGAGCCAAGTTTGGCAAAGGGTGGATTCCTTTCTTTCCCCGGAGGGCGAACAAACCCAATCATCGGCATGTGAGTACGTGTCGATTACTCCGGATGGCAAGCTTCTCTCCGTCAACGACGAAGCCTTCGGAGTGGGCTTGCTGGTTCTCGAGGCTGAGGTTTTGAGTTCTTCCTCTTCAACTTCATCTTCTTCCAACGCTCTTACGGTTGCGGGGACGGTTCTGTCGAATGGTTGGCGTTCTCTGGAATGGTTCGGCGAGTACTTTCCGACTGGTTCGGGTTGGAGCTTTCATGCCCAGCACGGGTGGATATATCCCGTCGGATCAACTCTTGATTCTTTATGGTATTGGGATGCTTCGTTGGATTGGTGTTGGACTAACCAAACTCTTTATCCCTTCGTTTATCGACACGAAAGCAAGGGATGGTTGTACTACCAACGGGAGACAAGCAGCCCTCGACGGTTCTACGATTACGGGACGAAGGCTTGGTTGGAGAAGGATTAGCCCCAAGAATCTTATAAGGAGATGTAATTGCCCTTGGTTTTCGCCCTCGTGGGCTTTGTTCTAGGGTTCTTTGACCAAAATTCTTGCCTGTCCGTTTAAGTGGCGCTTGTTTGGAGTAGTGAGGCGGAGAGTATTGGTTTGGAAGAGGTTGGTTTTCGTAATTGCAATCGGAGCGATTTCCTCGTGCGGGGTGATCGACCGGGGCAAGAATTTCATCTCTTCGGAGAAGGTGTGGCCGAAAGTGAAGAAGGAAGCCAGCAAGTATGGTCTGGATCCGGCCTTTGTTTATGCCATTTGCCATGCCGAGAGCAGCCTGAATGCGAATGCCGAAACTTCCGTTGCCCGCGGTATGATGCAGTTGACCGAGGGAGCGTGGAAGGACGTTACCGACAAAAGCTATCGGCTTGCCTTTAACTGGGAGACGAACGTCGAGGTGGGCACGGGTTACTTGGGAAAGTTGAAGGAGATGCTGGGCAATGCCAACGTTTTCAATTATCCTAGGCTGGCCGCGAGTTATCGCTATGGATATGGAGCCTTGCGGAAGCAGGGTTTTCTCGTGAGCAAGATGAAGACCCCTAAAAACCGAATATACCGCAAGATTTTCGCGGGCGAGATTCGCCCGGTGAAAACTCCCTCGGATTAGGGTTGGCGTAATGGGCGGAGTCACCACCTTGAGACGCTTCGAGGGAGCGGAGCCACTCGAACCTCCTCCCGCCTTCGAGCCCGACTTGAGCGCCTTTCTGGTCTCGATACAACTGGAGAAGGGTTTGGCTGACAATACGGTGTCTTCTTATGAGCAGGATCTTGCGCAGGCTTCGTGTTTTCTCGACGATCGCGGAGTGCAGAACTGGCGAAAGGCGAGTGGAGAGGACGTGTCGGCCTGGCTTGCCGATCTGACTAGGGGGGGATACGCAGTGGCCAGCTTGGCTCGAAAGCTATCCGCGGTTCGGATGATGGCCCGTTTTCTAGTGGCCGAGAATTTTCGCGAGGATGATTTTACCGAGCTTCTGTCCAACCCCAGAAAGCATCGGCATTTGCCTGATATGCTTGGGATCGATGAAATGGAGAAGTTTCTGGAAGCCCCCGATACGAACGTTCCCCTCGGCAAGCGAGACAAGGCGATCTTCGAGCTCATGTACGGTAGCGGCTTGCGCGTGTCGGAGATTTGCACCTTGCCCATGACCTCCGTGGATTGCGACGAAGGGTTTGCCCGAGTCTTCGGTAAGGGTTCCAAGGAGCGGGTTGTACCCGTGGGCGGGCAGGCGACCCAAGCCATTCGCAACTACTTGCATGGTGGTCGTCCAAGTCTGGTGAAGGATGGAACGGGTGGCGAATTGTTCCTCAGCATGCGTGGGAAGGGGATTTCCCGAAAGATGGTTTGGGTGCTGGTCAAGGATTACGCCCGCAAAGCCGGGATCGAGAAAAACGTGACTCCCCATATTTTGCGCCATTCTTTCGCCACACATTTATTGATGGGCGGCGCAGATATTCGAGCGGTTCAAGAAATGCTTGGTCACGCCGACATCGGGACCACGCAAATCTACACCCACGTTGAGGGAGAGCGTCTTTTGGACGATCATGCGGCCTTTCATCCGCGCAACCGTTTGAAGGGTTGAGTTAACAACTTTTTCGTCTTGTGCGCAAAATAGGTTTGAAAGGTTGGGGGAAGGGCGCTCATTAGGTTTGCCCGTGAAGGTAACGGTATTTGTTTCTCCAAAATCTACGGTATTGGACCCCCAAGGGGCCGCTGTGGAACACGCCATGAAAAGTCTGGGCCATGCTTCCGCCCGAGGGGTGAGAGTCGGCAAGACGATCACCTTTGAGATCGATGGGGTGGACGACCCCGGCACTCGTAAGAAACTCGATGAGCTGTGTGATGGGCTGTTGAGCAACCCGATCATCGAAGACTTCCGCTATGAGATCGATTAGCTTCCCGCGGTGAAGATCATTCGTTATCTGGATCGAAAGGGCGAACTTGGGTTCGGTCGTATTGACGACGAGGGCTTGATGTTCGTGATTCGTCAAAACGAAAAAGGCGGATTCGTGGCCACCGACGATCCGGCCGACCCGGGAAAGATTCTCTCCCCCGTCGACTTTCGTTGCATCTATTGCGTGGGTCTTAATTACAAGGCTCATGCCGAGGAATCGGGTGAGGAACTACCCAAGCACCCGATGATCTTCATGAAGGCCGCCACGGCCATACAGGATCCCGGATCTCCCATCGTACTTCCGCGATTTCTGAGGAGCGACATGGTGGATTACGAAGGCGAGCTAGGAGTCGTGATCGGCCGCCCTTGCAAGAATGTCACCAAGGAGGAAGCACTCGACCACGTGCTAGGCTATGTTTGCGCCAACGACGTGAGCGCTCGCGATTGGCAGAAGGAAAAAGGTGGGGGGCAGTATTGTCGCGGAAAAACCTTCGACACCTTCTGCCCGGTGGGTCCTTGCCTGACGACGACCGATGAAATTTCCGATCCTTCCAAGCTGACGCTTCGAACATACTTGAACGACGACTTGGTGCAGGAATCGGGAACCGACGACTTGATTTTCGACGTGCCCACCCTGATCGCTTTTCTCAGCGGCAGTACCACCCTTCTTCCCGGGACCCTTATTTTGACGGGTACGCCTTCTGGAGTGGGTGCAGCCCAGGATCCGCGTCGCTTTCTGATGTCGGGGGACGAGGTGACGGTTGAAATCGAAGGCATCGGTAAACTCACCAATTTTGTGGTCGAGGAAGCCCTCACCGATGAGGATTACGAGAAGGACAAGAATTGAATCACACATTATGAATTTCACCCATTCACCGTAACCTATGCGAGTAGCGATTATTCAGTTTCCCGGATCCAATTGCGATTGGGATGCGTGGCATGCGATAAACGATGTGATCGGCCTTCCTTCGGAACGAGTCTGGCACAAGTCGGCTCTTCCGGTCGAGACCGAGGCAGTGATCGTGCCAGGAGGATTCTCCTTCGGCGATTACCTACGTTGTGGAGCCATCGCCAGGTTTTCCCCGATCATGGAGGACTTGAAGAGCTTTTCCAAAAAGGGTGGACCTGTCTTCGGCATATGCAACGGTTTTCAAATCCTGTGCGAGGCGGGTTTGCTGCCGGGCGCACTGGTTCGAAACAATTGCATCGAGTTTCGCTGCGTGAACCAGTGTTTGGCGCCGGAGGATTCGACCGAGAACTTCAGCAAGGCCAACTTAGGCGAGCAGATTTATCTTCCGATCGCCCATGGCGAAGGCAACTACCGGTTGGATGCCGATGACCTGAGCGAACTGGAGGCGAACGGACAAGTGCTCCTGCGATACGACGGCGATCCCGCGGACGGTCCCGGGCACGGTAACCCGAATGGTTCCGTCAACGACATCGCGGGCGTTCGCAACGCCGCCGGGAACGTGTTCGGCATGATGCCCCATCCCGAACGGGTGGTGGAAACGTTTCATCCCGGTCTAGACGGCATCGGTGTCCTGCGGGCGTTCTTGTCTCCCTTGCTTGAAGAAGAACCCGTAGAAATGGTATCGGCATGAGTTTGGAAACTTCCGAAAAACCTGCTTCCCGTCCCGTTCCACCGCCGAACCCGGACGACACCTTGAATGTTGATATCACGCCCGAGCTTGTGGCCGAGCACGGACTGCTGCCTGAGGAATACGAACGAGCGAAGGAAATTTTGGGCCGTGTGCCGAACCTAACCGAACTCGGCATCTTTTCCGTCATGTGGTCGGAGCATTGCGCCTACAAGAACACGCGCAAGCTTCTCCGATTGTTCCCGACCGAAAAGGCCGACAAGGATGCTCTTGGGCAAGTGCTGGTAAAGGCGGGCGAGGAAAACGCCGGTGTCATCGACGTCGGCGACGGTTGGGGTGTGTGCTTCAAGATCGAGTCCCACAATCATCCCAGCGCCATCGAACCTTTCGAGGGAGCCGCCACCGGTGTGGGAGGAATCGTGCGGGATATCTTCACTATGGGAGCTAGGCCCGTTCTCCTGACGAATTCCTTGCGCTTCGGTTCCTTGGATTCACCTCAGGTTCGCCGCCTCTTTCGGGGAGTGGTGCACGGCATCTCCCATTATGGTAACTGTCTTGGGATTCCGAATATTGGCGGCGACGTCTATTTCGATGAGTCGTATGAGGGTAATCCACTCGTCAATGCTCTGTGTGCCGGTATTCTGAAGCATGAAGAAATAAAGCGAGGAGCCGCCAAGGGCGTTGGAAACCCCGTTTACTACGTTGGGCCCGGCACCGGTCGCGACGGGCTGGGCGGGGCCAGTTTCGCCTCCCGCGAACTAACCGAGGAAAGCGCCGAAGATCGTCCCGCCGTCCAAAAGGGCGACCCGTTCATGGAGAAGCTCTTGCTGGAAGCTTGTCTTGAGATGATGGTAATTCCAGGATTGGTTGTTGGCATTCAGGATATGGGTGCGGCCGGCTTGACTTGTTCCTCTTGCGAGACGGCTTCGCGTGGTGACGCCGGTATTGAAATTGATCTTGATCTCGTGCCCCAGCGCGAGGAGGGCATGAACTCCTACGAGATTATGCTTTCGGAAAGCCAGGAGCGCATGCTCGTGATCGTTAATCGTGGACGCGAGAGGGAACTGGAGGAGGTTTTCGAAAAATGGGATTTACATGCAGCCCAGATCGGGGAGGTCAAGGAAGGCGATCGCATGGTCGTACGGCACAAGGGTGTCGTGGTGGCCGATATTCCCGCCAAGTCCTTGACCGACGAGGCCCCGATTTACGACCAACCCGCCAAAGAACCCGCCCACGTCGTCGCCGCTCGCGACTGGACGTCAGACAAATACGATGACTTGCATGCAGAGGAAGTGGAGGCGGCCTTCAAGCAATTGCTCGGCCATCCGACTATCGCCTCGAAGCATTGGATATGGCGACAATACGACCACATGGTCATGGCCGGTACCACGATTGCTCCCGGAAGCGATGCAGGGGTTGTGCATCTCGCCATCTCGGGGATCGAAAAGCGCATCGCCATCTCGAACGACTGCAACAACCGTTTCTGCTATCTAAACCCGTATCGCGGGGCCCAGATCGCCTTCGTCGAGTGCATGCGGAACTTGGCCTGTTCGGGGGCTCGCGCATTGGCCGTGACCGATAACTTGAATTTCGGGAACCCCAACAAGCCTGAAGTCTACTATATGCTCAGCGAGTGCGTAAAGGGCTTGGCTGAGGCGTGCAAGTTCTTCGACGTTCCTGTTGTGGGAGGCAACGTCAGCCTCTACAACGAGCATGGCGACGGGGCCATCGATCCTACGCCCGTCGTTTCGATGGTCGGGCTTATCGAGGGAAGTGAAGACGTCACCCGCAGTTTCATAAGTGGCGGCGACGAGACTCTTGTTCTTCTCGGAGGACTACCTTTTGAGCTAGGCGCAAGCTATTTCATGCAGACCCACCACGATCGAAAGGAGGGCAAGGTTCCCGAAGTGAATCTGCAGGCCGAGAAAAACTTGCAGGACTTGCTCATTAGCCAAATCCAAGCAGGTTGCGTATCCGCCGCTCATGACGTATCGGAGGGTGGTCTGCTCGTTACGGTGGCCGAAATGCTTTTTGACGACGCAACCTTCGGCGTGGACTTGGATTTTGGGTCGAGAGGCCCTTCCAACCGGCTGGATGCTCTCCTCTTCGGAGAAAGCCAAGGCAGAGCTGTTTTGGCTGTAAAGCCGGAGAAACTTTCCGAAGTGTTGTCCTCCGCAAGGCAAGCCGGCGTCGATGCGCAGCAAATCGGGATAGTCAACCGAAGCGGTCGTTTCCAAGGAATTGTCGACGGAAAAACCATTCTAGACGTAGACGTGAAAGTGTTGCGGGAGAGCTGGGAGAATGCCATTCCCCATGCCATGAATAATTCTTGAGCTAATAAATGAGCGACGAAATCGGACATCATTGTGGGATAGCCCTCGTACGGCTTCGCAAGCCTCTTGCTCATTACGTTGAGCGCCACGGTACGCCCTTATGGGGTTTTAATCAGCTCTTTCTTCTCATGGAAAAGCAGCATAATCGTGGTCAAGACGGTGCCGGTATCGGTTCCATGAAATTGAACGTTCCCGCCGGTGAAGCCTTCATGTTTCGTGAACGCAGTACCAGTTCCAAGGCTTTATCGAAAATTTTCGGCGGGCAGTTGAGGCGGTATCAGAAACTGTTGGACGAAGGGCACGCTTATCCGGAATTTCCGGAAACCGTCAAGGAACGCTTCGATTATGGTGGCGAAATCCTCCTTGGCCATCTCCGCTACGGGACTTCCGGTGGGTATGGAGCCACTTCCTGTCATCCCTACTTTCGCAAAAGCAATTGGCCGGCGAAAAACCTTATGGTTGCCGGCAACTTCAACCTGACCAACGGAGACGAGTTGAACTTAAGCCTCGTCGAACGTGGTCAGCACCCGGTTTTCGACACCGACACCCAAGCTATTTTGGAAGAAGCCGGTTATTATCTGGATGCAGCCAACGATAAGTTGGCTGCTCAAGCTGAGTCTGAAGGTATTGCCGGTTCCGAGGTTTCCAAATGGATCGGGGAACGTCTCGACTTTGCTTCCATCCTTTGTGATGCAGCTAGGAATTGGGACGGCGGTTACGTGATCGCCGGGATTGTCGGGAACGGCGATTCCTTTGTCATGCGAGATCCGTTGGGAATTCGCCCCGGTTTCTTCGTCTGTGACGATGAAGTGGTTGCCTTCGCCTCGGAACGAGCTCCTCTCATGACGGTTTTCGAGAAGGATGCGAATGAAGTGGAGGAGATAGAGCCCGGAACCGTGGTCATCGTTCGTGCCAATGGTGAAATTTTGACAGAGCGTTTTGCGGACGATCCGGGCACACATGCCAGTTGTTCCTTCGAGCGAATTTATTTTTCCCGGGGCAATGATCCCGAGATTTATGCTGAGCGCAAACATCTCGGAGCCTTGCTTGCAAAACGGGTCCTGGATTCCGTTGGCATGGACTTTTCCAAAAGCGTTTTTAGTTATGTTCCAAATACGGCTGAGAGTGCTTACTACGGGCTGATGGACGAACTTCGACGCATCCGTCGAATACAAGTTAAGGATCAACTCGGGTTTGCCGCAAAGAACGGTGGGATTAGTCCAGAAATGATAGATGATCTTGTAATGGATAATTGGCCGCGTGGAGAAAAAATTGCGAACAAGGACATCAAGCTCCGGACCTTCATCAGTCAAGAATCGGGCAGAGCTCAGTTGGTCTCTCATATATATGACATCACTTATGGTGTGGTTAATGAAGGAGAAGATGCTCTCGTTTGTATTGACGATTCTATCGTCAGGGGCACCACCCTCAAGCGAAGCATCCTCAAGATTTTAAGCCGAGCATGCCCTCGCAAGCTTGTAGTTGCTTCGACTGCACCCCAGATACGCTATCCGGATTGTTACGGCATAGATATGTCCGAACTAGGAAAGTTCGTCGCCTTTCAGGCTGCCGTAGCACTAGTCAAGGAAAGAGGATTCGACGGCTTGCTCGAGGAAGTGGCCGAGGCTTGCCGCAAATCTCTGGTCGACGAAAAGGAGGCCGAAACCAACCAGGTCAAGCGCATCTACGAGAATTTTACCGCAGAAGAAATCTCTTCCAAGATTGCCGAGCTCGTGACTCCCGAATCTTTACCTTGGAAAGGGGATGTGGAAATTATCTTCCAAACCATAGAAAGCCTCCACTTGGCTCTTCCCAACCATAAAGGCGACTGGTATTTTACCGGAGACTATCCCACGCCCGGTGGATATCGAGTGGTACACAAGGCATTTCTCAATTACTTCGAAAACAAGGACGGTCGAAGCTACTGAACCTTCAGGTAGAATATTCGCTTTCTCAATTGTTCTCTTGGCGTTGATTGCCTGTAAAGAAAATCCCTTTGACATGCTCGGGGTTTATTAAGTTAAAGTTCCTCCATCAATGGACACTTCTTACCAAACGCTTGTTTTGAATCGATTGTGGCAAGCCGTTAATGTGGTGGGTGTTGAAAGAACTTTCAGTTTACTTGCGCTTGAGCATGCCCAAGTCATCTATGCCGAGGATGGGAGTTTTCGCCTTTTCGATGCTAATGCGTGGTTTGCTTTTTCGACAGAGACACCAATTTCCGAAGGAAGTCGCTTGATACATACTGTGAATCAGGCGGTGAGAGTGCCTAGCGTTCTTCTCCTTAGGAACTACGACCGGATGCTGCTTAGGGAAATGAAGTTCAATCGTCAGAATTTGTTCGAACGGGATGGGCATCTTTGCCAGTACTGCGGTAATTCTTTTGTTGAAAAGAAATTGAACATGGATCATGTGGTGCCCCGAGATCGCGGTGGAAAAACTTCCTGGGAAAACGTCGTGACTTCCTGTATTCGCTGCAATAGCCGTAAGGGCAATCGCGATCCCAAGGAGGCTGGCATGCATTTGCTTCGAGAACCTGTTCGACCAAGACAGCGACCATTTGTGAGTTTTTTGTACGGTCGTCCAATCGAGGATTCATGGCGCCATTTCATCCAAGCAAAGTAAGTAGTAGTGTTTTTCTTGAGTCTGAACAGGATCCATTCGGTTTGACGGTTTTCTCTTTTGACCTGCTTCGGAAAGCCTTCCATTGAAGGGTAGTTTGGATTTTTCGATTGGCTTTTGAAAGCGATTTTTGGTGGTTGTGACCTCCTTGGGATATGGTGTACATGGTCTTTGAATGAGTTCGAATCAAGGAAATGTCGCAGCAAAGGACCGAAGGGCTTTGGATGCACTTTATCGGGTTAGTTCGCTGGCAGGAGATTCCGAGGATCCCGAGATTGCGCTGGAGGGAATTATTGATGAGGTGATGAGGACTTTCGATGCGGGTTCGGCATCGATTTCATTGATTAATGCCGATTCCAATCAACTTTTGATAGAGGTGGAACGAGGTTTGTCTGAAGATGCCCGTGGTTTTGAATTGCCTTTAGGGCGTGGAATTACTGGGTGGGTGGCTTTGCATGGCGAGCCTCTGCTTGCTCCGAATATTGACGACGAATCTCGTTATTTTTCTCTGGATGATCGAGTGAAGTCTGAAATGGCTGCGCCGATCCGCGAGAGAGGCCGAACTATCGGTGCCTTGAACGTAGATTCATTCCGCAAGAATGATTTCGATGAGGATGATCTCCGCCTTCTCTCTCTTATTGCCAACGAGGCCAGTCGAGTCCTGCAAAACATGTGGCTCATCAGGCAACTGCGACATAAGGCTGGGCAGTTACAGTCTTTGGTGGGTGTTGGGCAGGCAATGGCGGACAAGCGGGAAGTAGAGGAGGTCTTGCGGTCCATTGCGAGGGAAGCCCTTGGGTTGATGGAGTGTCGGTTTTCCGCTTTGTTTCTTTATGATGGGGACAAGGATTTGTTGCGGTTGCATTCCTTGCGTGGACCTAATGGTTTTGTAGATGTCGAAGAGACTTTGAGGCCTACAGAGAGCTCATTGGGCTCGGCCTTGCGAGGTCTAAGGCAGATTCAGACCAGAGATTTGTTCCGTACTGAGGAACATCACTTTATTCATTTGATCCGTGAGGAGAAATTGCACTCGATGCTGGCTACGCCATTGGTTTATGAAAACGAGGCAATAGGAGTCTTGTCGTTGTATGTGGATAAACCTTACCGATTCAACGATGATGAACGATTGTTGGCTCGCGCGTTAGCTGACCTCGGAGCCATCGCAATAGAAAATGCTAGGTTGTACGGCCGTGTATTCGATACGGAGGAAAGTTTGCGAAAGAGCGAGCGCTTGACGACTTTGGGCATGCTTGCTGCGGAAATCGCTCACGAAATCCGGAATCCTCTAATGGTTTTGCGACTGTTGTTCGATTCGATCAACTCAGGCGCAACGTCGGAGAAAGAAACAGAGAAAGATCTGGATGTTATTCGCGAAAAGCTTAATCATCTTGAACAAATCGCAGGCAGAATCTTGGACTTTGGCAAAAATCGGGAGTCGATACGTCTCGAATTATCGATTACCGAGTTGTTGGACGATGTTTTTCGTTTAGTTCGTCTGAAGTTGGCCCGCGCCAAGGTCGAGATACAATTCGAGGATTCGCCAATGGATTTGGTGGTCATGGCCGATAAGGGACAACTTCAACAGGCTTTGTTGAACTTGATTCTGAATGCCTTGTCCGCAATGCCCGATGGTGGTTTGCTTTCCATTGCTGTGAACCAGGGGGATGGTCACCGGGTTTTCATTTGCGTGCGGGATTCAGGTGGCGGCATATCCGAGGAGTTGCGGGACCGCATTTTTGAATCCTTCTTGACTGGGCGAAAAGAGGGTACGGGGTTGGGTTTGGCTATCTCAAAACGAATCCTAAAAAGCCATGAAGGTGATCTTGAACTCTTGGAATCAAGTGAACAAGGAACTGCTTTCCGTCTCATCTTGCCCTTGGTCGTTTAGTGTACGAGCTTAAGCTTTTGCTTAAGAAAGATACTCGCACAATCCTCGGGCGTTATGAAAGGATGGGCGAGTCAAACTTCCATGTGATACTTGCCTGCGGAAAGGTCTTGCCCTAGACGTTCGCGAAGTTCGAGGTATCGGGCAGGTAAAAAGGTTTCTTCGGGGTTTGCCGCTTCGACGTGAAATACGTCGTTGGCCACCCCGTGTTCAGTCGCTACCCGAGCGAATGCGATACTAAGCCCGCAATCTGCGATGGCTTTGGCGATTAGGTGTAGGAGTCCGATCTGGTCGGCAGCACGAACCTCTACTATAGTCCGATCGACGAGGGCATCGCGATAAACGTCGACGTTCGGTGCAATTTTTGCGCCCAGTCTGTCTTCATGAGAGAAAGGTGCTCTCGTATTAAGTTTTCGCCTTCTTTCACGAATCAGATTATTGGTTGAAATTTCTCCGGATAGTACCTCCATTAGAGTGTTTTCGAAGATGGTCCGAATATCCTCATCCTTCATCTTTGACGCACCTTCGTCTTTCTCTACGAAAAAGACGTCTATTGCTATATTGTCGGAACGGGTGAAGGCACGTGACCCGAGTATATTAAGTCCTGCGATGGCAAAGGATCCCGCAAGTTTTTCGAAAAGACCTTTTTGGTCGCGAGTGACGATGTGGACGATTGTTAGAGATCGGCGAACATCGTCTCGCCACTCGACTATGGAAATGGGTTCGCTTCCGTTCTGTTCTCCTTCGATTAAAAAACCGCTCGTCATCGAAACATGGAGGGCGACTTCCTCTTCTCCAACATGTGCGAAATAGCGGTTGGGGAATTGTTCCAGTTGTTCCGCGATCTGTGGGGGCGAGATGTCTTCCAATTCCAAATTGGCATAGGATTTACGAAGGGCTGCTGGGTCTCTTTTAACGGATTTCCCTCGCAACACTTGAAGGGTATTTGAAAAGAGCTGGTGGTGGAGATCATCTTTGTGCTGATTCCATAAGTCGGGAGCCGTTCCGTTTGCATCACAATAAGTATGCACATAGAGGTAACGGAGTCGTTGTTCACTTCCTACGAATGCAGCGAAAGACTCAATCACTTTTGGGTCTTCCAAGTCGTACTTGTAGAAATAGCGGACCATTTCAAGGTGATTTCGGATCACGAAAAGGACGCGGTCTCTCATCTCTTCGGGTATAGACAAACGTTCCATCAGTGATGTGGCGATGCCTATACCACGTTCGCAATGGCCTTTTGGTCCCTCGTCCTTTCCAAGGTCATGTAAAAACAACATCAAGTAAAGCAATGCCGGAACTTCTGTTTTTCCAAGTACTTCACGGTAGCGACGAGAAATCTCGTCCTTTCCCTGAAAAACCTTGTCGAGTTGAGTGATGCATTGGAGCACGTGCACGTCTGCCGTGTATCTGTGATACAACTCATGCTGTACTTTGCAGGTGAGCCGGTCGAACTCGGGAATAAACCTTCCGAGAAGACCGAGGTCATGCATCTCAGCAAGGGTAGGACCCACCGAACCCACTTGCTGAAGAATGGAACGGAATGTGACGTTGGCGGCAGGATTAGTCATCAGTGCGGCATCGACAAGCTTGAGCCGATTCCGTACCAGTGATCGCAACCCCGGAGAAAGTTTGGCATCCAATTTCTGGGCATGGCGAAAAAGGCGTAGAATTCTTTCGGAGTCTTGGTCGAGAATAGTGGTGTCGGGAGCTTCCAGCTGCCCTTCGCAAAGCTGAAAACCGTCCACCTCTTTCTTAGGTTTTGATCGACACTTCTTTAGGATCGAAGTGAAGGATAGGCTTAATCCTTTTTCGCCACCAAGCGCCAAGCGGTCTTCAAGTACGTCTGCGGTTTTACGAATAGTTCGAGCTCTGGAGTAATAGTCGCCCATGAAGGTTTCTATCCGATCGAAAAGATCATCCTGCTCATAACCAAGCCCTAGAGCGACGTCTGATTGCTTTTCAAGGTGCAGGATGTCGGTCGGTCGCTTGCTTCGAAAGTGCAGTTCATTTCTTACGCGCAATAAAAAAGAATAGGCTTCTCCGAATGATTTCGCCTCCGATCCCGTAATATAATCACGCTTTACGAGGTCATCGAGATTCTCGCTTTCAAACTTCACTTTTGCCATCCAGAGGACAGCTTGATAGTCGCGTAATCCTCCTGCCCCATTCTTTACGTCCGGCGCCTGCAAGCAAATCGTCCCTCCCTTTTCGACCCTACGTGCCCGTTGTGTTTCCAGAATTTCCATTAGATACCCCTCGGGGTTGTCCTTTCTGCAAAACCCTTTGAATTTCCTTAAGAAGTTGTCCGCTACTTTATTATCTCCACAAATGTATCGTGAGTCTAGGAGTGCATTCTTCGTCCGAATGTCACGGCGGGATTCGTCCAATGTTTCATTAACTGCCCGAGTGGCATGTCCCACTTTCATGCCTAAGTCCCACAAAGGATAGAGGATTTCACGGTTCATGGTTTCCTCAAGGCTTTCGAGAGCTTTCCCGTAAGCCGACTTCGGGTACAGGAACATCAAGTCGATGTCGCTGTGAGGGCTAAGTTCTCCTCGACCATATCCTCCCGTTGCGATCAAAGCTACAGGCTTTTTCTTACTTAGGAAATCGCTTGTTATTTTCAAGGTATAGGCATGAAGCGATTGTATCAAGACGTCTATCAATACTGATCTAGCGCGGGTTACACGTATGCCGGAATCCCCCTTTAGGTGATATCTATGGAGCATCTCGTTTTCCAATCGAAGGAATTCCTTTAGGTGAGCGAGACGACCCTTGTCCGATTGAGTCTCAGATAAGAGAAGTCGTTTTTGGGCATGTTGCCGAATTCGTCGAAAAAGAGGATCGTCTTGCACTTCGCTTTTATTCTCATAGCCTGCAAATCCTTAAGTGCGAGCTTAAACCGGGATCGCCTTTGAGATTGCTAGTTTCACTGCTGTCTCGCACTGTAAGTTTTTTGAAATGCTTAGCTTGTCTTATCGAATCTTCCTTTTGCTTTTCTTTTATTCCTGCTGGACGATTTCTTCCTTCGCTAGTCCATTTTTGTCCCCTGAGGATCCCTTTATGCGACATGAGTTGCGTTGGTTGCGCGACGACGGTCTTCTTGAGGTTCCGCTCAATACTTGGCCGATCTCATGGGGGGGTGTTGATTCAAGACTTAAGGAGGCCGTTCAGGATCCGGTATTCGGTCGTGTTCGGGATCGTCTCGATAAGGAGCGAGAAGCCGGTTGGAGCCCTACGATTACGAGGATTGGTCTCAGGAGTGATAGGGGAGTTGCTCGATCTTTTCTGTCTCAACCGCAAGGAGGAATCTCTGCAGGGGTGGAGCGATCGTGGATGGGAGATCGCTTTGCCGGAAAGCTTTGTTTAACCAACCTTCGGGACATAGAACCTGATTGGCGAGGGCGGGTTGACGATGGCTTTCTTTTCGATGGATCTTATTTTGCGACCCGTTTAGGGAACTGGTCTGCCGGATTCGGGCAAGTGGAGCGTTCTTGGGGACCCGGGTGGGATGGAAGCCTGATTTTGTCTACCAATGCTCGACCAGTTCCCGCATTCTCAATTGATCGTCTTACTCCCGAACCTTTCGAGACTAAGTGGCTTTCTTGGATCGGGCCTTGGAACGGTACCATGTTCCTCGGACAAATGGAGAAGGACCGTGGAAATGAAATGCCTCTTGTTAAAGATTATCCTGAACCTTACCTGTGGGGCATGCGGGTTGAATTTTCTCCAACCATCTTAAATGGTTTGGAGATCGGTCTTTCTCGGGTAATGCAATTAGGAGGGCAGGGTAGACCAAGGCACTTCGATATATTCATGGAAGCGTTCATTAGTCATGACAACGCGAATACCACTACTGGAATTTCCAAGAATCAAGAGCCGGGAAATCAGTTGGCAGGAGTTGATTTTCGTTGGCGACCGATATTTGCCTTTCCCCTTGCCTTATACGGTCAATTCATTGGCGAAGACGAGGACCACTTCTTGCCGAATGCCCTTATGTTGCAGTATGGAGTCGAGACTTGGGGTGAATGGAAGTCATCCTCGTGGCGAATGTTCTTGGAGTACGTCGACACTGCCTCCACTTGGTGGACGGATGAAACCCATCTCCGCAACGTAAGTTATAGCCATCACATATATGGTGATGGTTATCGCCATCATGGACGAAGTGTTGGTCATTGGGCGGATTCTGATTCTGAAATCGTTTCTCTCGGAGGTTTGTTATCTAGTTCTAATGGCAACGGTTGGGGTGTTACCGCCAGAATTGGAAAGCTCAATCGTGATGGTGCCGGACAAAATGCCGTTTCTAATTCAGTTGCCACTGAGATGAAGTCTTTGCAGTTATTCCAAGAATATATTTTGCCCAAGTGGGATGCTCAAATGACTTGTGGATTAGGTTGGGAGGAACTGAAGAAACCCTCACTGCAAAGTGCTGAAAATGGACCTACGGGTTTTCTTTCCATCACCAGAGTTTTCTGACATACTCTTTCCATTATGAGTAGAACTTCTATGCTAGCCCTTTTACTAATTTCGCTTTGCCTTTCCTGTGGAAGCGGAAAATTGGCCGGGCAAAATATTGATCCTGCATTGATGGCTAAGTTCAACAGTTTATCTTCTGCAGAAAAAGCGACTTTACTCAAGTCTGGGGATTTTAATAAGGGCAGTCAGACTGCTCCAGTTCACAATAAACCTACCGCCATTGCTCCTTCTGGTGAATTGCAAGAAGAGGTTCCTGAAGTCGGTTCCTTTCAGGAACGAAGTAAATTTCTTTCCGAATTGCAGGCGATGGCCACCTCCATTCGCTCCGATTTGAATCGTATGGAATCTGAGTTGGATGCGAGTGCCGACTCCCCTGACTCCGAGTTGTTACAAACTATCGAGGAAACTAGATCACTTCTTCGCAAGATCAAAGGGTTGGAACGTAGGGAAATTGAAAAAAGAGCCGAAGAGTTTCTTCAAGATGGACTTCAGGCAAGCAAGCCATTCGGTTACGACCTTTTCGCTGGATCTCCCTCTACTTTTGCTCCGGGCAACGAAGTGCCGGTTCCTCCGGATTATGGAATCGGACCCGGCGATGTTCTTGAAATCCAACTTTTCGGGCGTCTGAACAATGCGTATTCACTTATGATTTCTCGTGAAGGATTGATAAAGTTTCCCGGGATTGGGCCAATCAACGTTTTTGAAAAGGGTACTGACTTTCTGAGCCTCAAGAATTTAATTAAGGAAAAGATAAAAGATCAATTAGGTGATGGTGTGCAAAGTTCGATTTCCATGGGATCTTTGCGCTCTATACGGATTTTCTTGCTCGGGGATGTCCGTAAACCCGGTGCGTTTGTGGTTAGTTCTCTCTCAACTATTACGAATGCCTTACTTGTTAGCGGTGGAATAAAGGAGATCGGCAGTTTGCGGAACATACAGCTAAAGCGGCAAGGGAAAGTAATTTCCCGATTGGATCTTTACGATCTTCTTCTTCAAGGAGACACTTCTGGTGATGTGATGGTTCTTCCGGGCGATGTTATTTTTGTGCCCACCATCGTACGAAGAGCAACACTCAGCGGTGCGGTTTTACGTTCTGCTCAATATGAACTTCTCGGAGGTGAAACACTGTCTGACGTTATTGCTTTGGGGGGAGGAGTTGATTCTAGGGCTGATGTTAGTGGCATTCGGCTTGAACGCATAGGCCCTGACGGGCAGCCACTTGTGCGTAATTTGCAACTGAAAAGCGATTCTGGATTCCCTATCTTGAGCGGGGATCTTATTTCCGTTCCCTCGGCCTCTGTTCGAGTTCGGAACGTCGTTTCAGTTTCTGGAAACGTCGAGCGTCCCGGAGTTTACGAGTGGAAAAAAGGTTTGAGAATCAGCGATTTGATACCCGATATGAGTGCTTTGCTCCCGGGAACGGATTATAGTTATGCCCTAATTCGTCGGGAACATGCAGATGGGTCA
Organism: Opitutia bacterium; assembly: GCA_002730975.1. Classification (GTDB taxonomy): domain Bacteria; phylum Verrucomicrobiota; class Verrucomicrobiia; order Opitutales; family Seribacteraceae. The sequence continues at coordinate 75,661 of PCBO01000010.1, read as the reverse complement.
TTGTCCGTGAGGCAATTCCGAGTAATCGAAATCTTTCGGGACTCGTCCTCACCTTTCAATATTGAATTGGAGGCGCGTGACGCAATTTATTTTTTTAGTTCGTCGAATTCTGAAGCAAGAGAACGCTTACTGTCTCCATTGGTTAAAGAGTTGAGCAAGCAAAGTTCTCCTGGGGATGGGGTTCCAATCGTATCGGTTTCCGGAATGGTGCATTTCCCGGGTGATTATCCTCTTTCCAAAGAAATGCGTTTGTCGGATCTTTTGAATGCAGCAGGCGGTATGCTAGACGCAGCATATGCACTTTCATCGGAATTGACGCGAATGAAAGTGAAGGAAGCCTCGGGAGCGGAAATCGATCATGTACTTGTGCCATCCCTTTTTCGACTGGATGCCAATGATACCAACAACATATTTCTTCAACCTTACGATTCCTTAAACGTAAAGCCTATACCGTCATGGCGAGAGCGTGAACTTGTCGAGATCCTGGGAGAAGTTCGTTTCCCCGGGTCTTATCCCATAAAACCCGGTGAATCGCTATCTCAAGTTGTTTTGCGAGCGGGCGGTCTTACCGAACAAGCATTTTCTGGAGGAGCGGTCTTTTCGAGAGAGAGCTTGAAGATCAAGGAACAAGAGCAACGGGATCGCTTGATTGCTCAACTGGAATCCGACGTTGCCAACCTTAGCATTCGCGCTGAATCTCAGTCCGAAGCCCAACAATCCCAAACTGTTGCTTCCTCCCTTTTGGCGAGGCTCAAGTCGATGAAATCTCAAGGCAGGCTAGTGCTTCCTTCAGATACCTTTAGCGCTACCAACAAAAGTAGTATTGAGGTTCGGGGAGGAGATCGTCTATTGATACCCCGAATCCCATATGAGGTAAGCGTTGTAGGTGAAGTTCAATTTCCCACATCTCACTTGTATGAGAAAAATTTGAACCAGGATGACTTTGTCAAAAGAAGCGGTGGCTTTACTACTAATGCGGACAAGGACCGCGTCTTTGTTGTTCGAGCGAATGGTTCGGTTTTGAGCAAAGGCTTAACCGGTTGGTTCGGAGGCGGCGGTTCTGGGAAGGGCATGGCTGCAGGTGATGTAATCGTTGTCCCCATAAATATGGAGAAGAGTCGTCTGGCGGAGAACATTGTGAATGGCACTCAGATTGTCTATCAGCTTGCCGTAGCTGCTGCTGCTGTTAATTCCTTCTAGCTTTCCTTGCCTTCCGGTGGGTTAGCTTAGTGCCCTGGAGCGGCAAGTTCATTTTGTTCATATTTTCTTGAACAAGCATGCTTTCTCCATTAGTCAACAAGTTTATATTAGTAGTTTGACCGCATACTCCGTACAGTCTTCCAGTGACTCTCATCATACTGCCTCTCTTTCCGAATGGGAAACCGCCGTCATTGACTTGTTCCTTAATGCAGCTATGTCCGTGGGGTTACCGAAGTCCTTGGGCCAAATCTATGGATTGCTTTTTTGTCGCGACGAACCCTTAGCGATGGATGAAATCATGGAAGTCTTGTCAGTAAGCAAGGGTTCCGCCAGTCAGGGTCTCAGATCTCTACGGCATTTGGGTGCGGTGAAAAGTCAATTTCTTCCCGGTCAGCGCAAGGAGCACTTTGTGGCTGAGATTCGTTTACGCAAACTTGTTTCCGGCTTTTTGAAGGAGCAGGCGGAACCTCATCTGGAAAAAGGGAAAGCTCGTTTAAGTCATTTGCAGAAATTGGTCGATGCAACGAAAGATGGAAATTCTGCTGAACGAGGTCGGAGAAGAACGAATATTTTATCTGGTTGGCACAGGCAGGTGGGCAAATTGTTACCCTTGGTAAAGTTGATCGTGGGGAAGACCGAACGTTCCCATAAAAAATAGAATTAAGTTTTATGGCGTACATGTCGCCTCAATTGATTGGCTTCGGGATTATCCGAGCGGCCAAGGGCGGTAGCTTGTTGAAATATGAATACAGATAATAAATCAGATACTAAATACGTCATGGTCGAATCCAGTCCTATAGTGGATGATGATGAGGTTGAGCTTCTCGAATTGATCCGCTCTCTCCTGCAGTCTTGGAAATTGATAGTCTTCATAACTATTATCTCTACTGGTTTGGCGGTTACTTACGCCTTGTATTCTCAAGAGATCTTCAAAGCTGAGGTTTTGCTGGCACCTGCCCAAGAGGAAAAATCAGGAGTTCCGTCTTCTATCGGCCAACTCGGTGGTTTAGCCGCGATGGCGGGAATTTCGATACCTAGCGGTTCTAATACCGAGCAAGTCATAGCCACCCTAGAATCTCGAAAATTTTTATTCCGCTTCATTAAGGATAACAGCCTACTCAGTGTTTTATACGATAATTTATGGGATGCGGATAAAAAAGTTTGGATCGTTGATTCAAAAGAGGATGAACCCAACGAGCAAGCTTCGGTTGAGTTTTTCAAGGAAATCCTTTCTGTCAACGAGGACAAGAAGTCTGGGCTGGTCACACTATCCGTTTCATGGAAGGAGCCCGAAATTGCAGCACAATGGGCAAATGATCTGGTTAAGCAATTAAACGAACAACTTCGTGAACAAGCCATTGAGGACTCTCAGAAACGGGTTGGGTATCTAGAGAAGGAACTGGCCAAGACAACCCTTAAGGATATGCGAGAAGTACTATACAAATTGCTTGAATCCGAAAAGCAAAAGGCGATGCTAGCCAATGTGAATGAGGACTTTGCCCTTGAAGTTATCGATCCCGCCGTTGCTCCGGAAACTCGCGATAAGCCCAAGCGAAAATTGATCGTTGTTCTCGGTGGTGTCTGCGGTGCATTCCTAGGTGTTTTTTCAGTGTATTTTCTCCAGTTCTTGGCAAAAATTAAATCTTCCAGTAAAGAAAGAAGCAATCCGTCCCATGTCTAAGCACTTCTCTAAAATTTCGGTGGTAGGACTCGGTTACGTTGGTCTCCCCTTGTCCCTTCAATTCGCCCGCTCAGGTGTGTCCGTACTCGGTCTCGACCTCGACCCTGCGAAGGTTGATGCTATCAATTCGGGACAATCATACCTCAAACATTATTCTTCCGAAAGTATCTCAGAGCAGGTCAATGCCGGCCGTTTCGAGGCCACCACTGATCCTGTTCGTATTTCGGAAGTCGAGGCGATTCTCATTTGCGTTCCCACACCTCTAGACGAACATCGTGAACCCGACCTGTCCTTCGTGCTGGATACTGCCAAGTCTTTGGCTCCCTGTCTTTCCCCGGGCGTGCTAGTCACCTTGGAGTCGACCACCTATCCGGGAACCACCGAGGACGAACTTCGTCAAGTATTGGAGGATGGTTCGGGAATGAAGGCAGGTGTCGATTTCCATCTCGCCTATTCCCCGGAACGCGAAGATCCGGGAAGAGAGGATGCCAGCGTAAAGACCATTCCTAAGGTCGTTGGTGGATTTACTCCCAATTGTGGGAATTTGGCCCAAACCCTGTATGGGCAAGCCTTGGACAATATTCATCGGGTGTCTTCCTGCCGTGCTGCGGAAGCCACTAAACTTTTGGAAAACATTTTTCGGAGCGTGAACATTGCATTGGTAAACGAGCTTAAGGTGGTTTACGAAGCCATGGGTATCGATGTGCACGAGGTGATTTCAGCAGCCGCGACAAAACCTTTTGGATTCATGCCCTTTCGCCCCGGTCCGGGACTCGGCGGGCACTGTATACCGATCGATCCATTTTACTTGACTTGGAAAGCTCGTGAATTCGGTAAGCATACACGCTTTATCGAATTGGCGGGAGAGATTAACACCGCCATGCCCGATTATGTAGTCGCAAAAGTAGTGGACGTTCTAAACGACCAAGGTAAGGCTGTGAACGGTTCCAAAATCTTGATTCTCGGCTTGGCCTACAAGGCGAACGTCGATGATTGCCGGGAATCGCCATCTTTCGTTCTCATGGAAAATTTGGTAAGTAAAGGAGCTCGGGTTGAATACAATGACTCATATGTCCCTGTGATTCCTGAGACTCGCGAGCACGCCCATCTTTCAGGCAAACAGTCCGTTCTCATAGAGGATAAATACGATCTGATTTTGCTGTCCACTGACCATACCGAGTACAGGAGGTTTGATTTTAGCAATTTCAACTGCCCGATTGTGGATACCCGAGATTGTATTATTCAAAGACCGGCAAAATATTTTCAAGCTTGAGTAAGAAATACCTCGTTACCGGTGTTGGAGGCTTTATCGCCTCTCGGTTATCACGGGAACTGTTGGATCATGGCTATCAAGTGGTCGGTGTCGACAATCTCAACGATTATTATGACGTTAGACTAAAAGATTGGCGATTGGGCCAGCTCAAAGCACATTCACAGTCCCAAAACTTTCGTTTTCACAATCTAGATATCGAAGATGAGGAAGGGTTGAAAAACCTCTTCAATGGTGAAGATCAGTTTGACGCCGTGCTCAACCTAGCTGCTCGGGTCGGTGTGCGATGCAGCATGAAAAATCCGCATGTTTACTTGCCTACCAATGCGGGAGGCACCCTTAATCTACTTGAATGTATGCGGCAGTCGGGTTGTAAGAAGTTTGTTCTTGCATCCACATCATCGCTCTATGCTGGGCAATCCATGCCCTTTACTGAAGATCTAGCGGTTAACGAACCTCTTTCCCCCTACGCCGCCTCGAAGAAAGCGGCCGAGTTGATGGCTTACAGTTACCACAGTCTTTATGGAATCGATGTCTCTGTAGTTCGTTACTTCTCCGTATACGGTCCAGCAGGACGTCCCGACATGTCGCCTTATCGATTCATCAAGTGGATTGCTGAGGAAGAAACCATTCAAATGTTCGGTGATGGTTCCCAGTCTCGCGACTTTACTTTTGTCGACGATATTGCAAGAGGTTCTGTTGCCGCCTTGCAACAGGTAGGATATGAGATCATTAACCTCGGGGGTGGTCGCAACCCGGTTACACTCAATGCGATTATCGAGAGGCTTGAATCTTTGTTAGGCAAAAAAGCCAAGATCAATCATGAACCTTTTCACATTGCCGACCTCAAGGAAACTTGGGCTGATATCGATAAGGCCAAGAACTTGCTCGGATGGGAACCGGAAGCAACTCTTGACGTAGGATTGGAAAAGTCCGTCCAATGGTACGTGGACAACCGGGAATGGTTGAAGGATATTGAATTATGAACGATATAACTAAAATTGCTTTGGTCGGCTGCGGCTACTGGGGCAAGAACCTATGCCGGAATTTTCATGCTCTCAATGCCTTGGCTCGTGTGGTCGATGCCACTGAATCCGGACAAGCTCAAGCCCGCTTGATCGCTCCGAGAATCAAAGTGTCTTCTCATTTTGAGGATGCTTTGAATGATACTCAAATTCAAGCTGTTGCTATCGCAACACCTGCCGAAACTCATGCGGAATTGGCTATCAAGGCGATGAAGGCAGGAAAGGACGTGTATGTCGAAAAGCCCATGGCTTTGAGCGTTGAAGATGCGGAACGAATGAAGGCAGTTGCTGATCAAACCGAAAGTATCCTCATGGTCGGACATTTGTTGGAGTACCACCCTGCGGTACTCAAATTGCGTGAATTGATTGATTCCTCTGAACTTGGGAAAATTAATTACGTCTATTCCAACCGATTAAGCTTTGGAAAGGTGCGTACCGAGGAAAATGCACTTTGGAGTTTTGCCCCGCACGACGTCGCAGTCATCCTCCGCTTGCTCGGACAGTCTCCTGTCGAAATTGCCGCCACCGGAGGTTCCTATCTAACCAAGGGATTAGTTGATGCGACCGTGTCGAATTTGCGGTTCAAGGACGAATCGCGTGCACACATATTCGTCAGCTGGTTGCATCCCTTCAAGGAGCAACGCCTTGTTGTCGTGGGTGAAAAGAAGATGGCCATCTTCAATGACGTTGTTCCTTACGGAGAAAAACTACTCCTTTATCCGCAAACCGTAGAATTTGATGGAAAGGTTCCCGTACTCAAAAAGGAGGATTGCGAACCCATAGAATATATCGATGTCGAACCTCTTCGTGAAGAATGTCGTCATTTCTTGGATTGCGTCACGAATCGTAGCAAACCTCTCACTGATGCCCAATCCGGCATAGAGGTGTTGAAGGTCCTTCATGCTTGCCAGTCGAGCATCGATCAAAATGGGATACCTGTTTCTCTCTCCCAATGAGTGATTTGAAGGTTCATCACTCAGCCGTCGTCGACGATGGTGCAGTAATTGGCGAAGGTACGAGAGTTTGGCATTTTTCCCATGTTTGTTCCGAGGCGGTGATCGGAAGAAATTGCTCGCTGGGTCAAAATGTTTTGGTTGCAGACAAAGCTGTCCTTGGCAACGATGTAAAGGTCCAGAACAACGTTGCGGTCTACGGAGGCGTTACTATTGAGGATGACGTGTTCTTGGGACCATCCTGCGTGCTTACCAATGTCACCAACCCGCGTTCTCAAGTTAGTCGGAAAACACTGTACGAAAAGACCTTGATTCGTCGAGGTGCCACCGTTGGGGCGAACGCTACCATCGTCTGCGGGGTCACTCTAGGACGCTACTGCTTCATTGGTGCTGGTTCAGTCGTCACCAAGAATGTGCCGGATTACGGATTAGTTCTGGGCAACCCGGCTAAATTATCAGGCCATATGAGCCGTCATGGACATCGCTTGACATTCGATGAATCGAACCGAGCGGCTTGTCCCGAATCGAATTATTATTATGAGAGAGTGGGAGAAGTCGTCCACTGTCTTGACCTCGATGAGGAGAAAACCTTGCCAATGGAACTAGCTACTGGTTCTAAAACTTACGATTCATTCAAGATACCGTGATTATGGATGAATTCCATAAAACCGCACTTGTTACGGGAATTACCGGGCAAGACGGTTCTTACCTTACCGAGCTCTTGTTGAAAAAAGGATATCAAGTACATGGCGTTGTCCGGCGTTCCAGTTCGTTTAATAGGTGGCGTATCGATCACCTGATAAAGGATGATCGAATTTATGGGAATAAATTGTATCTTCATTATGCGGACTTAAATGACGATGCTTCCCTGCGCAGAATTTTCAAAAAAGTGGGTCCCGATGAGTTTTACCATCTAGCCGGACAAAGCCATGTAGGGCTAAGCTTTGAAATTCCCGAACTTACTACGCAGGAAATTGCCGGTTGCACTGTCAAACTTCTCGAAATATGCCGAGATCAGGAATTCCGACCCAAAATTTATCTAGCCTGCTCCTCAGAAATTTTTGGTGATGCTCAGGAACCCCATCAAAACGAAGAATCAAATTTCAATCCGACTTCTCCCTATGGGGCCTCAAAAGCATTTTGCGTTCATATGGGACGCATTTTTCGACAATCTTATGGTTTGTTCGTATGCAATGGTATTCTTTATAATCATGAGTCTCCGCGGCGGGGCGAAAACTTCGTGACCCAGAAAATCGTTCGATCTGCAGCCGAAATTGCAGCAGAAAAAAAAGATTCGTTGGAGCTTGGTAACTTGGATGTGGAGAGAGATTGGGGGCATGCTAAAGATTACGTAGAGGGAATGTGGCAGATGCTTCAGCAGGAGAATCCGAATGATTATGTTTTGGCTACCGGCGTGGCTCATAGCCTCAGGGAATTTCTTTCTGTGGCTTTTGAATATTTCGAACTAGATTATCGTAATTTCGTTTCAATTAACAATAGGTTTTTACGTCCAAATGAGCCTCAAAGACTTTGTGGTGATCCTAGTAAGGCCAAAAAAAATCTAGGTTGGCGAACCACTCATTCTTTTACTGAAATAATTCATGACATGTGTCTTTCGGCAAAAGCTAATATCTTATAAATCATGCAATTCATTGACTTAAAGTCTCGTCACCGCCTGATCAAAGATCAGATTGATACAAGAATCCAAGCAGTTATGGAGCACGGGCAATTCATCCTTGGTCCTGAAGTTCGGCAACTCGAGCAAAAGCTTGCTGAGTATGTCGGGGTCAAGCACTGTGTGTCCGTTTCCAGCGGTACCGACTCTCTGCTTATCGCACTGATGGCTCTTGGCATTGGACAAGGAGATGAAGTCATTACAGTTCCATATACTTGGATATCTTCGGCCGAGGTTATAGCTTTGCTTGGTGCCACTCCGGTCTTCGTCGATATCCGTCCGGATACATGGAACATGGATGAAAAACTTCTCGAAGTCGCTATAACTTCAAAAACCAAGGCAATCATGCCTGTTTCTATCTATGGTCAGACACCTGACATGGATTCAATCAACGAAATCGCCAAAAAATATAATATTCCAGTTATAGAAGATGCTGCGCAGAGCTTTGGAGCTACTTACAAAAATAAAAAATCCTGTAATCTATCGACCATCGGCAGCACGTCTTTTTTCCCTTCAAAGCCATTAGGGTGTTATGGAGATGGTGGCGCTTTATTTACATCAGACGATGAATTAGCCGAAAAATTCCGTTGGATTCGAGTACACGGTCAAGAACGTAAGCATCATCATCCCATTTTAGGAATCAATGGTCGACTTGACACACTTCAGGCCGCCATTCTTTTGGCAGTCCTAGAAGTATTTTCCGAAGAAGTAAAAAAGAGGCAGGAAATCGGAGAGCGTTACTCATCGAATCTAGGGGAAGGCGGGGTGCTTGGTGTCCCCATGATTGCGGCAGACTCGACGTCCGTTTACGCTCAATATACCATCCAGTCCGCGGATCGATCGAAATTGCAGGAAATTCTTAAGTCCAAGGCTATTCCATCTGTTCCTTACTACACAGTCCCTCTTCATCTTCAGCCGGTATTTTCGTCCCTTGGATATTCCAAAGGTGATTTTCCCGTTACTGAAAATCTTGCAGATCAGTGCTTAAGTCTACCTATGGGTCCATATCTCACCGAGGAGGATCAAGGGGAAGTTATGGAAACATTGCTGGAATGTAATATTTGATTGGTTTTAGATATATATTTTCTTGTTTCCTTTTATTTATGTCGCTGTCACATCCGAAAGAAAAATTAAATTATCCTGAAGCTGAATGCGATCAACTCGCGTAAGATTTAGGTTTGTTTGGAGCAACGTTTTTTTTAATATTTCATTGGTTCAAATGGCTAGTTCCCTATCCCATTTCTAAACTAAATGACTAATTTATGGACCAGTTTTGCTATCTCCAAAGAGAATTTTAACGAGACTTGCGCTTAGCCAAATTATATCAAAGTTCGTGGAATAGTTCTTTTTTTAAAAGTGTCGCCATATTAGTCAGTGGTTCAGCTTTAGCCAAGGTTGCTCCTCTTCTTGCCAGTCCGGTTTTGACTCGACTCTACACTCCTGCTGATTTCGGCTTAGTGGCGGTTTTTATTGCTGTATTGTCTTCTTTGAGTCCAATTATTTGTGGTAAATATGAGGTGGCAATGGTGTTGCCTAAGAGTGAAACAGAAGGGAAAGAACTGCTTGGAATCTCTTTTGGTGTCGCCACAGTGATCTCTCTTACATCTTTATTTGTAGTGGTATTGTTCAAAGAGAATATTCTTACATTCCTCGATGCATCCAATTTAGAAAACTGGATATATCTTCTCCCATTGATGTTGTTTCTGACGGGAGCAATGTCGGCAATGATTTATTATGCAAATCGTCGTACGGATTATGGCCGTATGGCAAAGGGAAAGATGATGAATTCCTTTTTTATTACCGTCACCAGCATTGCCCTCGGATTCCTTGGCGCCGGATTTGAGGGGCTCCTGGCGGGCTTTTTCTCGGGAGCACTATGTGCGACCACCTACCTGCTGTTTTTATACAGATCAGAATTGACATCTGACTTGTTGGTATGGGGAAAGGAGAAGGTCGCCTTGATGAAACAGTATCGGGAATTCCCCATATTCAATGCTACCACAGGATTGCTAGACGGCGTTACTTTGGCGATGCCCGTATTCTTTTTGACCAATTATTTTTCTGGAGCGATTGTGGGCTACTATGCATTGCTATTGCGCGTTGCTGATACACCCTTGTCATTTATAGCTTCTTCTGTTTCTGAGGTGAATTTAAAGAAAACAGCTGATCTAGTGAATGAGCAAACCGATCTCAGATCACACCTTTTAAAATTAACACTCGGTCTATCAGCAATCGTTCTTTTTCCAGCGATTATTTTGACTATATTTTCCCCAACAATCTTTTCATATGTATTCGGTGAAGAGTGGCGTGAATCTGGAGTCTATTTACAGATTCTGATGCCGGCTTTGGCGGTGAGATTTGTCGCATCTACCCTAGCCACTATGATTTCGGCAACCCATAACAACCACTTTGGAGCCATCTGGAAAGTCACGGCCTTTCTGGTCACGATCATTGTTTATGGTATTTTCGCTCCACAGCGCGATGCCATTCTTTTGTTCAAGGCTGTCGTTTTGATGGATATAATGCTTTATCTTTTTTACTGGTCTCTCATTTGGAAATCAGCTGGAAACCCGAGGAATCCTATATGTCGGTCTCCTCGTGAAATTGTGCAATGAATCTAAGGTTTCAGCACTGGTATGGAGACATATTTTTTGTAGAGTGCCTATCGCCGATTTACTCCTCTCTGTATTCTGGCGGGAAGAAATTCAGGTTCGTTTGAGAGAAACTCTAGAATTGTTTGAAGGAGCGAAGTCTTCTGGAATAAACTGCAGAAAGTTATGCTTTAATTTACTGCATCTGCCTCAAGCATAATTTTTTTCATGTGTGGTATTGCAGGAATTTTGAACTTTAAAGACACTTGTCTTCCTCTTCAAAACATTCGGTTGATGACTCAATCGATGCGTCACCGTGGGCCAGATGATGAAGGAATAGCTGTTTTCGGAAAATCTGGTAAAGTTTTGATTCGTGGGGGCAAAAATACACCTGAGAGTGTGTATGAGTCGAGTGTTCCTTATACCCCTGAGGATCAATTTGATGGTCAGGTTCCTAGCGATGCATTTTTGGCTTTAGGGCACACTCGTCTCTCGATTTTGGACCTTTCGGCTGCTGGACACCAGCCCATGTCTACTGAAGACAAGCGATACTGGATTGTGCATAATGGGGAGGTTTATAATTTTAAAGAGGTTCGAGATTTACTACTTCAAAAAGGCGAAAGCTTCACGAGCAATACTGATACGGAAGTAATTTTAAAGGCCTATCGCGTTTGGGGTCCAAGTTGCTTGGACCGTTTTAACGGCATGTGGGCTTTTGCTATTTGGGACAGTCATGAGAAAAAGCTCTTTTGCTCACGGGACCGTTTAGGAATAAAACCCTTTTACTATTACCAATCAGAGAATTATTTTCTATTTGCTTCCGATATTAAGGCGCTAATTGCCTCAAGATTATATCGAGCATCCCCCGATTGGGAAGGGATTTACCATTCAATGAGTTTTTATTGTGCCCCCCGGCCCATGACTTGTTTTAAGGGTATTAAAGCCTTGGAACAGGCGCATTGGATGAAGATTGATCCAATTAGAAAAATAATCACGCAGCGATATTGGCATATTCCTGTGGGAGAAACTGTCTATGGGAGAAAAGAAAGTGAATGGAAAGAGGTTTATTTAGAGACGCTGCAGAGTGCTGTTAAAAGACGTCTGGTCGCGGATGTCCCGGTAGGAGTTTTCCTGAGCGGAGGCGTAGATTCAACGACTCTTGCGGCATTGGCCTCTCAGCAGCATTCTGGAATAAAAGCCTATACCTTAACGAATGGAAAAGAACATCCTGAGTTGGATGAAACATCATTAGCTAGAGCCACCGCAGCCATGTGGCCAATGGAGCATGTCGTGGACGTTATAGAGCAAGAAGAAGCGATGAAGTACCTCATGGACATGATAAGATGCCATGAAGAACCTTTCTTTAGTTTATCTCCAAATTTCATGATGTGCAAAACAGTTGCTGAAAGAGATGCTAAAGTTGTCTTATGGGGCTTGGGTCCCGACGAACTTCTTTGTGGTTACGGTCGTGACAATACAGTGCGTTTATGGAGTTTGGCTAGATCTTTTAGCGGAGTGCTTTCTCGAATACCCTTTCGGAATGGAAAACTTGGAAAACTTAAAGAACTTTCAGAGTTAAAGGACGTGGCCGAAACTTACTTGTTCGGGTTTTCAACATTTACGGAACAAAATAAAAAGGATTTGTTTCGCCTTCCTGATTCACGCCACTGGAATAGTTTTGAGGTGTTCAAGGAATTGTACAAGCTAGACGATTTGTCATTTAAGGATCCAATAGAAGCTCTCGGGTATTTCGATACTATCAATTATATCGGTAATCATCATCTTTACAGAAACGACCAGTTCACGATGAGGTTTTCGCTAGAAGGTAGATTTCCTTTTCTGGACCACGAACTCGTTGAATTGTCCTCTAGAATGCCCTCTAATCTCAAAGTGAAAAAAGGCGTTGGCAAGTACATGCTGAAGCAAGTTGCTAAGAATTTCATTAATAAAAGAAATATTTCATCAAAGAAAAAAGGATTCGGTTTACCTGTCGGTCACTGGATTCAAGGAGCTCTAAGAAATGAGCTCGAAGTCGGGTTGGATATTGTCAAGAAAACTGGCGTAATGCATGAGAAAGCAATCGAACAAACCAAAACTGATTTCCTGACCGGAAAATTTCCTTATCACAACAGGATTTGGTTTCTAGGGGCATTAGGTTTGTGGTTAAAGGAATTTGGTATGGAGCAAGGGTGAAGTTGGTTCGAGTGAAACAATATTTGCAGAGGTGGTGTCATGATAATTCCCTCCCTCAGATTTCCTGTGCAAGGTACTTTTGCAGAAACTGAGTCATTCAATTGAACTTGAGTGGAAAAATCGCACTAGTTTAATAATATATTTTATTGTTTTATAATGCTTCTCACAAAACTGTTCTCACTGCTGATAGATCGTTCACCAAGGCAGTTATACCAATATGTTAGATTAAAATTAAAAAAAAAGACCCTGCTGAATTATGGTGATACAGATTTACTGAAGAAATTTGATGAAAAACGGCCATGTGTCTTTGTTCTTTCAACAGGCCGTACAGGGACCCAGACTCTTGCAAGGTTATTAAATCTGGTAGACAATGTATTTGCATACCATGAACCCAGTCCTCAATTGACAGGAATATCCAAACTTTCGTATGAGCATTCGGATAACGATCTCGTCTCTGAGGTGATTTTAGAGACTTTCTTCTCCTTGAGAATGGAGTTGCTCACAGATGCTTTATCTTTTGAAAAAGGATATATCGAGACATCTCCAGAGGGGTCTTTTTTAGCCCCGATTATCCTCAAGGCAGTTCCCAATGTGAAATTTATTCATGTAGTCCGAGATCCCAGATATGTCGTTAGATCTGCTATGAGGCGGAACTGGTATTCCGGAAACCCTGATGATAGAAACAGGATTATTTGTCGTACTAAATCTCCAATGGGGGAGAATTGGGAAACTCTTGATAGCTTTCAAAAAAATGTTTGGCTTTGGGCGGAAACAAACAGATGGATTTGTGACTTTACTTCCTCTCTACCTCAAAACCGTAAGCTTTTGATACGCTCAGAGGATATTTTTAATACTAGAGACGAGGAAATGGATAAGCTGTTTTCATTCTTGGGAAGTTCATTACCGCCTCATAGAAAGATATCATCGATCATTGGCAAAAAACTTAACCGACAAGAATCCGGTTCATTCCCGAAAGTTGCTGATTGGTCCGATTGTATGCATACTCATATGAGAAAAATAGCAGGGGGAATGGCCGAAGATTTTGGTTATAAAGTTTAGAAAAATTAAAAGAGAAGCAAGAAGCATATGAAAACATTGCAGAAATATTTGGTGAAAATTCCAAAATCTTCGTTACTTGGTAATTGGGTTAGATTGCTTGGTAGAAAATTGTGTTTACACGCATTAATTAGAAACAATATTGATCAAGGCGAAGTATCTCGATTTGAAATTGTATCCGGCTACTCTTCCATCACTTTGAGGGATGGGACTTCTCTTTCAGCAATTGATGGTGAGATTCCTTATTACAAAGGCGCTACCATCCCCTCTGAGTACTGCGGAGTAGTTGTAGAATATATAACTCGCTATAAATATCCCCATTTCATGCCAAGTGCGCGTATTAGGACGGGACTGATTCCAAGGAATCATTTTCCGTTGTTTCTTGATCCTCAAAAATCCAATACATTGTATGAACTGCCTCCGCAGGATATAGACGAATTTCAATCTGCTCTTGAATTAAAAAAAGGAGACCAAGTTCTCGAGATCGGAGCATTTATTGGATTTGGAGCTCTAAGGATGAGTAGAATAGTCGGTGCTGAAGGTCGGGTGTTAAGCATCGAAGCGGATGAAGAACATTTTAATGTTCTTAATCTAAATCTGGAGCAAAACAATATTACCAATGTGACCAGTTTGTATTGTACTGTTGCTGATGTAGACGAAGACGAACTTGATATCTACAAAGCAGGTAGCACTTCGAATTCTATTGTAGAAGGCGTTATTGAAGATGGCGAAGTATCCAAAGTCAAAGCAAAGAGCATTAAAACTATTCTCTCCGAAAATAGTATGGAGCCTAATTTTTTGATATTAACAGTAAATGGTGCTGAGTTGCTTATACTTGAGGCATGTCGAGAGTTTCTAATTAACACTACATCTTTACGAATTATTGCACCTGGTTGGTACGATGATGGCCAAGGTAAAGTAGGTCCCAGAATTGCGGATTATCTTAAGTCTATAGGGTTTCGTGTCTCACAAACCCCGGGCTTTCATGTGTTCGCATATAAATAATACAACTTTAAATCAATGTAATGATTGGGGTATTTTGTAATTTCCTAAATTGCCATCTGGATGAAGTCTTAGTTCCGGTTCAGCGCGTCAATGGGTTGTTTCAGATTCGTTAAGTTTTAAATCCTACAGTGCTTGATTTCAAACAGCCTTCTAGTTTTTTGGCTGAACGCGATTGGATATGTTCTTTCATTTTCGGGGAGATACTTGGTCTGCCTTTAAGAATTTCGAACGAAACGTCTAGTGACTACACGATCCATCATGCCAATCGTAAACTTACTATTCCTGACGTTTTCTTCTCTTCTGCATCGTCCAATTGGCTAGAACTGGAATCCCTGCCGGAACTTCCACTTGCCTGTTGGTCTGTCTCTACTTCAGGGTTAGATGTTAATCTAGTCGACGATGTTGTCCCCGTACTTTTTGGAGCACCCGGTTTTTACTTGGATGTAACCGGTAATGGTTATTTGAATCTCGATATATTCGGATCCGTTTTTTTTATGCTTTCGCGCTATGAAGAGACTGTGAAGTCAGAGCGGGATCAACACGACCGCTTTCCTGCAATTGCATCCATTGCCCAAAAGGCTGACTTTCTTAACCGTCCTATTGTTGATGAATATGTGGGGATCTTATTTTCTGCAATGACTAGAATATGGCCGCGCCTCAAACGAAAAGAAAAACAAGGTAAAGTGCTCGTAACTTGTGATGTCGATGTTCCTTATGATGATACGTTGAAGACTCTTCCTTGCATTGCCAAGAGAGTCGCAGGAGATCTTCTTAAACGACATTCGTGGTCAAAAGCTTTTAAAACATTAAATAATGCTTTGGCTCAGAGACGCGGGAACTGGTCACATGACCCCAACAATACTTTCGATTGGATTATGGATGCAAATGAAGCAGTTAATAGTCAGGTAACATTCTTTTTTGTTTCAGGGAGAAGTTCAATCTATGATGTGTCATATAACCTAGACGAACCATTCATTAAAAATCTTTTATTGAAAATTAATCAACGCGAACATCAGATTGCCATGCATGGTAGCTACAATGCGGTTTGTGATTCTGTACAACTACGGGCCGAAAATATCTTGTTGCAGCAGACTTGCGCGCAATTCGGCATTAATCAGGATATTTCTAGTAACCGCCAACATTACTTACGTTGGGATAGCAAAAAAACGCCATCATGTCTCGACGCAGCCGGTTTCAGTTACGATAGTACAGGGTCTTTTGCCGACGCGCCAGGATTTCGTTATGGAACTGCGCATTCATTTCAGATGTGGGACTGGGGAAAATGTTGTGCTTTGAAGATAAGTCAACTTCCACTCATAGTAATGGAGGTTTCCGCTATGGATGACTTATACTTAGGACTTGGTCATACTGACAAGGCAATAGATTTAATGCTTACACTAAAGAAAAGGGCAATGCAGTTTGGTGGTGATTTCACTCTATTGTGGCATAATTCTAATTTCACTACTGAGAAAGATCGGGAGTTTTACCTAGCCCTTATTCAGTAATATCGTTTAATAAAATAAGAGATATAAGATGAGAATAGGAAAGAAAATCTTTTTCTACATCGAAAAATTAATTACATATTAGTAATTTTAATTCTTAAATTTATTAAGATATAGTTAATGGTCGAAGATTTGTGTTTCCTGTTCCTTTGGTTCTTGTTTCCTTTTTTATGGCATTTACTCCTCAAGTCGGCAGGGTTAAGTATACTTCGTGTATCAATTCCCTCTATTGTAATTGTAGCAATTTATATTTATCAGTATGTCGGATTACCAGTACTGTATTTCAAATTAGATTGGCAAAGAGCTGTTCTAGTTACCGATAAATACCTGATTTTACAGGTCTTTTTCTTTACCTCCATTACAATGTTTTTTATGCTCTTTGGATTTATCATTGCTCGTGGACACTGTGGATCACTGGATTATCGAAAATATGTTAATCTGAAATCTAATATTTTTAATACTTCAATGATATGGAATTTTAATTATTCAAAATACTCCGTATTTAGACTTCATGTAGGATTGTTATTAAGCATTACTGCCTCTTTCCTAGTACTAATAGTTTACCTTTCAAAAGTTGGTATTCAAAACGTAGCTCTATTTGTTGCTTTAAACACAACATCAGGTGAACTGTCAACAGGTGAGGCAAGATCTGCAATGGGCACTTCATTTGATGGAAGTTACCACTGGTACAAATTATTCACGCATGATGTTTTAATCTTTTCTTTATTAGTATTAACTGGATTGTATTTAATCCAAAAGAGAATCATTACTTTTGTTTTGTTGGTACCAACTTTTATTATCGCAACGTTAGTAATGGTAATGGCTACTGAAAAAACTCAGATGGCAGAACTCGTAATATCTTTATTTCTAGTCTACGCTTTGATTAAAAATGAAGGGAAAATATCGATAAAGAAATTTTTACCAGTCGTTATTGTATTGGTTTCTATACTCTCTTTGTTTTATATTTACTTCATGGACAGTGAAAATCTAGAGTCTGCAATTTTCTCCCTTTCAAGTCGTCTTTTTACAGGTCAGATTCAGTCTGCATACCATTATCTCGATTATTTCCAAAATAATCATGATTACCTTTTGGGCAGATCTTTCCCGAATCCCGGGGGCATATTTCCTTTCGAGCACACTGAGATCACTACAGAGGTTATGGCGTGGCAATTCCCAAATGAAATCGCACTTGGTATCGTCGGTTCAATGCCCACCATATTCTGGGGAGACATGTATGCTAATTTCGGAATTTTAGGTGTATTATTTGTTCCTTTTTTTGTTGGATACTTAATATATTTTATTAATTCAATTGTTTTACGCCAAGCATTTAACCCGCTTTCAGTTGGCTTATTTGTTTGGTTGATATTACACTTCAAAGTGATTGCGCAAACCAGTATAACAAGTTTTTTTATGGATATTTATATGCTCTCAATAATTACTATATTTATAATTCTGTCTTTTTTTACCGGGAAAGGAATTATGCGTTTTAGGTATAGATAAAAAGTATTCTAATATTTTTCAATTTATAAAAACTTCATAGTACAACTGACAGAGCTTCTCTTATTAAAAATCTTCATATAGTTCCCAATCATTTCACTCACGATAGTCGTGTTCTTAAGGAAACTGAATCATTAGCAGATGCAAATCTAGTTGATTATGTTTATATTATTTCTTTACATGCACATGGTCTTTCCATCAATCAGTCTATTGATTGTAAAAGGTCTGTTCACAGGTTTCCTCTGTTTTGTAGATTCTTACCAAAGATTTTATTTTTTCAAATTTTCAAATATATTGAATATTTAATTAAATGTTTTATCTTCTGTAAGATGAAGAAAATTGATGTAATAAATATACATCACTTTGTTTTGCTTCCGATTGGTGTTGTATTATCTAAATTATGTTGTGCAAGGCTAGTATATGATGCACATGAATTAGAAACTGAAATTCACGGTCTCAACGGCTTTAGGAAATACTGTGCGAAATGTTTAGAAAGTTTGCTTATCGGATTCCCAGATCTTATAATAGTTGTATCAGATGGTATAAAAAGTTGGTATCAGGAAAATTACAATATAAACAATATAGTAACTGTACTTAACTGTCCTAAATATTATAAACCAATTAGATCTAAGATTCTTCATCATGAATTAGGTTTAGATCATTCAAAAAAAATCTTACTATATCAAGGCGGACTCCAATCTGGCCGTGGCATTGAAGGTCTTTTGTCTATTTTTTCAAAATGGAATGACGAACAATATGTTATGGTCTTCATGGGTGCTGGTCCTCTAACACATTTAGTAAGAAAGTATGCTTCCAATCATTCAAGCATATTCTTACGACCTGCTGCTTCCCCGGATTCTGTTCTTAAATATACGTCTTCAGCTGATGTTGGGATATCTTATATCGATAATAACAGTTTAAATGATTACTTTTGTTTACCTAATAAGTTTTTCGAGTACATCATGGCTGGTTTACCTGTTATCGTTAACGATGTTCCAGAGATGCGTAAAGTTGTAGAGAAATTTAATATTGGTTACGTTGCAAGTTTTTTATCAACCGAAGAAATAAAGAATTCCTTACGAGTCATTTTTAAAATGGATAAATCCAAATTTAACGATGATATAAGAAAAGCCAGAGACACCTTATGCTGGGAAGCGCAAGAAGAGGTTATGTTGGAAGCATATAAACAATTCAAAATTGTGTAAGTTATGTCTATTTGTATTGTAGATTATGGAATGGGTAATATTGGTTCGATTGTAAATATGGTCACTCATTTAGGTTTCCGTCCTTTTGTTGTCGATCAACCAGACGCTCTCGATAACTACGAAAAAGTTATTCTGCCTGGTGTTGGTCATTTTGGCGAAGCTATGAAGCGTATGCGTAAAACTGGCTGGCTCTCCGCATTAGAAAACGCAAAAAATCGTAACACATGGATAATGGGAATTTGTCTAGGCATGCAATTAATGACTAGATTTAGTGCTGAAGGAAACTGCGAAGGACTAGGTTGGTTTGACCTCGATACAAAGCGTTTTCCCGAAAAGGATCATATAGATAGAAGTATCAAAGTTCCTCATATGGGTTGGAACTCCGCTTCCTTCCGACCTGAAGTTGACTTTCCTCATTTAAGCGAATGTGAAAGGTTTTATTTTGTACATTCTTTCTTTGTTGATGGTGCAAATAGATCTGAATGTTTATCAACAACAGAATATGAGGGTATTCGTTTTGCTAGTGGTATCCGTCATGGTCGATTGCTTGGTGTTCAATTCCATCCAGAAAAAAGCCATCGATCTGGCAAAGCGCTTATTCGTGATTTTATTAATCTGACATGATAATTCGCCCCCGCGTAATTCCTGTCCTGACTCTAGATGGAATTGGCCTATTTCGAACGCGTTCATTCAAATCCCCCGTGTATGTTGGTGATCCCCTAAACGCTTTAAGAATATTTAATGATAAAGAGGTAGATGAATTGTTAATTTTCGATATAAGCAAAGAGCCCTCTATCAAGACGTTTGAGTTCGTAAAGGAAATGGCTCCCGAAGCTTTTATGCCAATGGGATTTGGTGGGCACTTGAATTCCTTGCACCGTATTGAAGAAGTTTTTCGAGCTGGTTTTGAGAAAGTAGTGTTGAACACATGGGCAGAGAAAACTCCCGATTTGTTGAAAGATGCAGTATCTGCTTTTGGAGGGCAAAGTATCGTCGTATCGATTGACGTGGGTAATTCCTGGTTTGGCAAAAACAAAGTATTCACTTCACGGGGGAAGCATAAAACCCATCTCGATCCAATTGCTTTTGCTATGAAATGTGTAGATTTTGGAGTCGGAGAGATTATTATTAGATCGATACCCCATGATGGGCAGATGCAAGGAATGCACCTTAACTTAATTTCTCGTGTTTCAGAAAGTGTTTCAGTTCCCGTGGTTGCAGTAGGGGGAGCGGGTACTCATGCACACTTGCAACAAGCGCTTAAAGCAGGAGCGCATGCCGTTGCTGCTGGTAGTATGTTTGTTTTTCAGGGGCCTCGACGTGGTGTTTTGATTAATTACTTGTCCGAGAAGGAACTTAATTCGTTAGTCCAATGAAAAATCAGCAAGAATGCAGGCGATGTGTCATGAATACATCTGACTATGAGATTACATTTAACGCTAGTGGTTATTGCAACCACTGTGTCAATGCTATCTCGGTGATGGACTCCTTTGTGTCGAAGGGAAAAAAGGGAATAGATAATTTAGAGAGAACGGTTGATGGCATAAAGAAAAGAAATAAAAATAGAGATTTTGATGCTCTTGTTGGTCTAAGCGGGGGAGTAGATAGCACCTACGCGACTGCAATGGCGCATAAAGCCGGTCTTAGGCTTTTAGCGGTTCATTGTGATACCGGTTGGAATAGCGAAGAAGCAACCCATAACATACATTCTTTGGTCAACACGCTGGGAATTGACCTAGAAACCATTGTTGTGGATTGGGAGTCGATGAGAGATTTGCAGGCTGCTTTCTTTCGAGCATCAGTACCTAATTGCGACATACCGCAAGATCATGCTATTGTTGCGGTAAACAATCTTGTCGCTTCTAAATTTAGGTTAAAAGACTTTGTCTCCGGAGGCAACTTTGCCAGTGAATCTATTCTTCCGGGTTCCTGGGGGCATGATGCTCGCGACCTCAAGCATATTAAGGCAATATCGCGACTTTATGGAACACATGGCTTAAGAGGGTACCCCTCCATGGGTATGTTAAAATCATATTTCTGGCTTCCTTTTGTTAGAGGAGTTCGTAATTACAGAATCCTCAACGATGTCGATTATCATAGGGAACAAGCCATTGATACTCTGAAAGTTGATTACGGATGGAAGGATTATGGCGGTAAACATCATGAATCTAGGTTCACTAAATTCTTCCAAGCACATTATTTACCAGTTAAATTTGGATTTGATAAGCGCCGCGCCCATTATTCCAGCCTGATTGTGGATGGGCAAATTACTAGAGAGGAAGCCTTGAACCTACTCACAAAACCTCTCTATGATCCACAATCACTGAGATCGGACAAAGACTATTTCCTTAAGAAATTAGGTTTAAAACATTCTGATTGGGAGAAGATAATGGCTGATTCTCCACAAAAGCATGATGAATATCCTAATGAATTGATATGGCATAAATATAGAACTTGGCTTAAGGAGACCTTAGAAAAAAGAGGTATTCGCGTTAGGCGAAACTGGTAAGTTGTAAGTTTTTTCTCCTAGTGAGCAGTCCTTCGGAAACACTTGTGCACGTAAGCACTCTGCATCCACGAACGGATACTCGTATTTTCGTTAAACAGATTCAGACTCTTTCGTCCGCATTCAACCACCAGATCATGCTAATTGTCGCTGATGGTGAAGGCGACAGCAAGCAAGCCGATAACAATTTTTGTGTCAAGGATTTGGGAAGGATTCATGGAAACAGAATCATTCGTATTCTAAAAGGTCTCTTCAAAGCTTTTCTTCTTATACGAAAAGTCAAACCTCTCATTATTCATTTTCATGACCCTGAAATCATTCCCTTGGGAATCATTCTGAGATTTTTAGGCTACAAAGTCGTTTACGATGTGCATGAAGACTTTGGTCTTGTTGCGTATAGTCGAGAATGGATTCCATGGCCAATTAGGTATCCTCTTAAGTTAGCGATTCGTTTTTCAGAACGCGTCGGTGCAACTTTTTTTAACGCCAATATTGCGGCGACAAAAAGCATTTCTAGGAATTTCCCTCAGTCCAATACAATTACAGTCCAGAATTTCCCCCTGCCTCAAGAGCTTATCCTAGAGCAAAAAATCGATTTTGAAAATAGGGCAATGTCAGTTTCATACATAGGATATGCGACTTCCAATCGCGGGTCCAAGGAGATGGTTCAGGCTATTGAAGAATTAGAAGACCTTGATGATTTTTCATTTGAGTTTGCCGGTGTAATTGATCCTCCAACCTTGCGTAATGAACTCATGATTCTTTCAGGTTGGCGTTTCGTAAACTATCACGGTCATGTTTCTAGATCTACCATGGCCAGAATTCTCGGCAATACAAGAGCGGGTTTAGTCCTCTTTCATCCTTCCGCTAACCATATTAACGCCCAGCCCAACAAAATTTTTGAATATATGGCTGCAGGTTTACCGGTAATTGGCTCTGATTTCCCTCTATGGAGAGAGATAATTGATGGAGCAAAATGCGGTCTTCTGGTCGACCCCCTGAGTTCCAGTTCTATTGCCGACGCTATCAGATGGATATTCTCAAATCCATATGAGGCGGAAGCGATGGGTGTTCGGGGTAGAGAGGCGGTTGAGAAAACTTACAATTGGAAGAGTGAAGGTTTGAAACTAGTCGAATTGTATAACAAACTGTTAATCAATTAGCATCACCTTTTATATTATTGCCACCAGATGAGTGAAACTAATACTTCTGATATTCAGTGTTTTGTGGCTGGTGCTGCTGTTGAGCATCTGCCGCAAATCGAGTATAGCATTTCGGAAATCTCTGCCCGACTTGGGATTCGCATCGAAGTTTCATGTGATCGGAGTAAGGGGCCTTTTCATTTGGTTTACGGTGAGGAAGTGACTGATGCTCGAACGGTTTGCTTGCCCTACAATCCGCGTTGTTATGATGGCACAGGCTTATTCAAGGCTCTTGGTGACCCTTTGTTGTGGGCCCATGAAAGTGTGGATAAGCCCGAGGCAACAGACATTATCGGCGGTGTCTTTAGACTCCTTGCATTCTCAGACGAATTACAAGTTTGTCCCAAAGATAGAGATAGAAGGGGAATTTTCAGTACGACTTCTCTGCCCAAGCAGAGATTTGCCGTCCGAGCTGAACCGATTGTTGAGAATCATACCAAAGTTATTCTTCGATCTCTTCATCAACTAAACCCGAACCAGTCAACTATTGATAAATGGCCCGGAGGTAAGAAATGGGCTTTATTACTTACGCATGATACGGATGCGGTTTCCATAAGCGCAAAGCCAGAATTAGCTTTTAATTTCGTGAAGGGCATCACTCGACATCCATTGAGGTTTAAAATGGTTCTGGATGGTTTCCGACATATGCTAAAGCCTCTGGAGAAAAATCCTCTTTACGGTTTTTCTAAGTGGAAAGAAGCTGAGAATGCAAAAGACATTCAAAGTGCCTTCTATTTATATTTTCGTCATGGATTGTCTCTAGACTTAAGTGACTGGCGTTCTTCCGTAGGGGATGCAGATTTCAAATGGGAAGAACTTAGGTCCATGGCTAAGGATGGTTGGGAATTTGGATTGCATCCGCCCATTCATGCAAAAACTAGTATCAACGAGTTTATCAAAGGTAAGGAATTCCTCGAAGACAAATTGGAGCAACCCATTTTTGGCCTGAGGCATCATTATTGGGCTCTTGATTGGCGCAAACCTCATTTGACTTACCGCAAACATGTGAATTCTGGATTTAGATATGACCTGTCAATCGCATGGCGGGATTCTGTTGGTTTTCGCGCTGGAACTTGTTTGCCTTTCCGCCCTTGGGATCCAGCCAGGGAAAAGGGATTGGATATTTATTCGATTCCTACGGCCATCATGGATGGACACATAATTCCCATGCGAGATGGTGATGACTTTGATATTGAGGAATGCAGCAAAGCGGCCGAAGATGTTATCAGGAGTGTATCTGAAAATGGCGGTGTTCTGACTTTGGATTGGCATACTGAATCTGCTTGTAATAGTTATTTTTACAAAGGTCATATTCAGGTTTTGGATAAAATTTTACATAAAATTCTTGCCCATGACGATGTTTGGGTGACTACTCCTTGGGAACTTACCAAGCACTGGCACCAAAGAAGGAATGAGTTGTCCTAACCCTATAGCAAGCGGTCAAGGGCTTCGTGTTGGTCTTTTGGGTATGGCTGACAACTCTGCCACAAAAGTTCTGTTACAAGAACTTAATAATTTTGGGTATCCTCCCGACGTCGCTTTTTTGTTACAGCCAAGTTTCAAAATTCAGTTCACGAGACTGGTAAGAAAACTAAAAGCTGCGGGTTTGAAGGCAACACTCCTTCGGGTTTTTTATGCGATATCATCAAAAAAAATAAAAAAAAATAAACCAGTTGATCAAAGCACCTTTTTGCCACCTGAGTTACATTTTGTGGACAGTGTTAATAGTGAAGATTGTAGGACAAAGATTAAAGCCGCTAAGTTAGACTTACTTTTACTTTCCGTTGACTGTCTGGTTGGTTGCGGAACTTTTTCTTTGCCCAAATACGGAACACTGAATGCTCATCCGGGATGGATTCCTTCATACAGAGGTTTAGGTTCTACTTTGTGTATGGTGCGCGATGGTTTTTTGCCTGCAATATCCGTACATATCGTAGACGAGGGTATAGACACTGGGCCCGTAATATTAAGAGAAACAATCAAAGCCGATGCAGCTACTCTTGGTCAACAAGGTGAAATATATTCTCTGCAATCTCAGGCCGAAATGTTTTCAAAGGTAATTGGAATGTATGAGACTGGACAAGTTGAATTCATTGATACGTTTCTTGAACCTAGCAATATGACCAGAGGCATTTCTAATCGTGATGCGGTCCGCATTCGTAAAAAAATTGAGAGGGAACCGGTGGGATTGAAATCTGTTGATCATTAGAACTGAATTCATACGATTCGAGTAATTTAAACCCACTGGAAATCTCATATTAAAAAGATTTTAATCTTCCTCTCATTTGAAATCCACTTTGGATGATCTTTGATGGATTGGTTCACTTGGGCAAATACCTTCAAGGCAATTTTACTGATTCCTTTATATAACCTCCTGATTATTAAATTATATTATGTGTGGAATATTCGGCTTTATATCCGAGACTAAAGGCAATTATACCAAGGATGTAAGAATTCTTGCGAAATATGCCCAGCAAAGAGGTCGTGATTCTTCAGGTGTCGTTATCTGCGGAGATGAGATTTGTAATGTGTCTCGTTCGGACTCGACCCTTCTCGATTTACTGAGAAAAGTTGATTTTGGTGATTCATATCTTACTATGGGGCACAGTCGTTTGGTTACGGATGGGATGCATGACAACCAGCCTATTGTGCGAGATGGAATTGTTACTTTGCATAACGGAATAGTCGTTAATGCTGATGAACTATGGGAAACCACTAAACAAGAACGAAACCTGACTATAGATACTGAAATCATACCAGCGTTAATGAGTGAATATTTAAGTAATGGCGTCAGCGTAAAAGATGCGGCCGGTGAGGTTCTCAAAAAATGCAAAGGTGTCGTTTCGGCCGCTATTTTGATGCCAATGCATGGTTGTGTCTTACTGATGACAAATAATGGAAGCCTTTATACTGGAAATAAAAATGGAACGACATTTTTTTCTTCTGAAGAGTACCCACTATTAAAAATATCTTGTGATGACATTTCCGCAGTACCAAAGACCCTGATTATTGACATCAACAAGTCATCTCCGCTCATGCGTGAGCATCAATTCGTTCAAAAGAGTTCAAGAGATCTTTTGCCATCACTTCAGAAAAATTCACAACAGGAAAGTTTGCTTGTCTATGATAAATCTTCTCTTAGACGATGCTCATGTTGCGTGTTGCCTGAAACTATGCCATTCATCAGATTTGGTGAAGATGGTGTTTGTAATTACTGTCACAACTACAAGTCCAAAAATAAAACTAAGCCAATCAGTGTTCTAAGGGAACTAGTAGAACCATATAAAAGATCCGGAAAGCCAGATTGCATAATACCTTTTTCGGGGGGAAGGGATAGCAGTTACTCTTTGCATCTTGCTGTTGAAGAGTTAGGGATGAGACCCATAACTTATACCTATGACTGGGGAATGGTTACCGATCTGGCTAGGCGAAATATTAGTAGAATGTGTTCAGCCTTGAATGTTGAAAATATTATAGTTGCTGCAGATATCGAGAAAAAGAGAGACAATATAAGAAAAAATCTGTCTGCGTGGTTGCAACGTCCGCATCTCGGCATGCTCAGCGTTTTAACGGCAGGGGATAAACACTTTTTTCAGCATGTGGAGACAGTCAAAAAGCAGACAGGTATAGGACTTAACTTATGGGGTGTAAATCCGCTCGAGGTGACTCACTTCAAAGCTGGTTTTCTCGGAATTCCTCCTGCATTCGAAGAAGAATTAGTTTATAGTCAAGGCATCCGTAGGCAACTTAGATATCAGTTTAATAGGACCTTTCAGTATCTCAGAAACCCGGGATACTTGAATGGTTCATTGTATGATACGATTTCAGGAGAATATTGGAGGAGTATTCATAAGAAAACTGATTATTTTCACCTTTTTGACTATTTTTCTTGGGAAGAGCAGGAATCTGATCGTACACTGGATATCTATGATTGGGAAAAGGCTCCCGATACCAAAACAACATGGCGTATTGGGGATGGAACTGCTGCATTTTACAATTACGCCTATTATACCATTGCCGGTTTTACTGAACACGACACCTTTAGAAGCAACCAAATTCGGGAAGGTCAACTTACTAGACTTGAGGCTCTAGAGTTAATTGAAGAAGAAAATCGTCCTAGGTATCAAAACATTCGTTGGTATCTTGATGCAGTGGGCATCGATTTCGAGTATGCTATAAAAACTATAAATCAAGTCTCTAAGTTATACTAGTCGACACCTTGATTTTTCGCACCCTTTGATAGTGGTTTCATTGAATATTTGGTATTTTTCTGCTCACGATCAACCCCGTGGATTATCTTCGAGGACGTATGATTATTCTTTGGAATTAGTAAAAAGGGGGCACAAGGTGACTTTTTTTACCAATAGCTTTTGCCATTGGAGTCACCTAGATATCTTAGAGCAATCGGAAAAGTGGCGAATCGAAAACATCGATGGGATCCGTATTGTTTGGCTAAAGACAATTCCATATTCCGGGAATGGGCTTGGGCGGGGTTTGAATATGTTATCTAATGCGCTTCGTTGTCTTCAAGTTGCCAGTGTTTTATCTGATGTGCCCGATGTGGTTCTTGGTCCTTCAGTTCCTCTTGGTACCGGCTGGGCAGCTGCCAGAATCGCAAAGCGTAAAAATGCACCATTTGTTTTTGAGGTTCGAGATGTTTGGCCTGCGATTCTTGTCGATGATGGAGGTTTGTCGAAATGGAGCCCGATTTATTTCGCCTTTAGGCATTTGGAAAAGCAATTGTACCGGCAAGCCAGTGTCATTTCTTCAACTTTACCCTATCTGTGCGACCATGTGGCGGAAAGTGGTGGTGACCCTGTTAAAGTTCATTGGACTCCCAATGGAGTTAGCCTTAATCGTTTTACTGGCAAGGATACGTATGATGGTGGAAAAAATATGCCGCTTACTGTCATGTACGTAGGTGGTTTTGGGCAAGCACATGATGTTATTACCTTGGTTCGAGCAGCGAACATTCTTAACAAACGACAAAGAGGTAAGTTCAAATTTATAATGATTGGTGATGGAGTAAAAAAGCAAGAATGCGTTGATGAATCCAAAAAATTGGGCTTAACTAATATTGAATTTAGAGATTCAGTACCAAAGTCGGAAGTTCCGAATGTACAAATGGAGTCGGATATTCTTGTAGCATGCGTTACTCAGTCGGATTCATATCGATTTGGTTTGAATCTCAACAAAATTTATGATTATTACGGATCTTCCCGCCCCGTAGTTTTTTCAGGTACAGCACCAAACGACCCAGCAAAGGAATCTGGTTCAGGCATAAGCGTTGACCCAGAGAAACCTGATTTGTTAGCCAATGCTTTTGAGGAATTGTTAGCAATGACTCCATCTCAAAGGAAACGGATGGGGGAGATTGGTAGGCAGCATGTCGAGAGTAAATACAATATGAACTTCTTGGGGGAGAAGATGGAGCAACTTCTCATCAATACATCTAATATTAATGTAATCTGAAATTTATTATGGAAGAAAGAAAACTTAAAGAAATTGAGCATTCAAAAAAACGTCGAGAGATCCTTCAGGGTTTTGAACGCATCTCTGATACCCATGTCGCCCATCAGGCGGAAGACCTCGATGATCTAATTGCTGATAAGGAAAAGTTTAACTACTACTTCGCTAACATGAAGTATTATTCGATTACCGGAACAAGTGAAGCATACAAGCACGATTGGCTGGACCGGAAATGTTCCCCAACAACAAAAATATTAGATTTTGCGTGTGGAAATGGTGAAAACGGTGTCTATGCAGCAAATTGCGGCGCCGAATGTATCGGAATAGACATTTCACCTGAAGGAGTGGCAAATGCGAATAAGAATGCGGAGAAATTTGAAGTTGCAGACAGGTGTAAGTTCGTCGTCATGGACGGCGAAAAAATGACTTTTGAAGACAATACTTTCGATTTAGGTGTAGAATATGGAGCACTCCACCATGTAGATCTTGAAGCAGCTTTATCCGAACTCGCTCGAGTAATGAAACCAAATGGACAAATGATTTGCGTGGAGGCAATGCGGCATAATCCACTAATTCATTGGTATCGCAAGAGAACTCCACACTTACGTACGGAGTGGGAAGTCGAGCATATACTTGGAGTGGAGAGTTTTGATGTTATGAAGAAATTTTTCCACAACGTAGAGGTGAAATATTTTCATTTGATCAGTTTATCCCTTGTGCCTTTAAGAAAAACATTTCTTTTTCCAGTCCTGCTACCACTTTTTAATTTTTTAGATAGAATTTTATTGTCCTCACGATTTATAGGCAAATATGGTTGGCTCATGTTAATAGAACTTTCTAATCCTAGGAAGTAAACCTCAGAATTTGATTTATAAGAAATGGGCAAACTCGCTACGCTAAGTGGTGTTGAGATTGAAAGAGTCGCTTTTGGTACTGAGCAATTAGGAGGTTATGATTGGGGTGCGATCGATTTGGAGGCTATAGAGCTAGCAGTTGATTTCGCTGTCAATAATGGTTGCTTTTTATTTGATACAGCTGATTGCTACGGGAAAGGTGAGTCCGAAAAGCGATTGGGAAAGGCACTTTGTAATTCGCGTTCCAATGCCTTTATTGCCACCAAGTTTGGGGTGAGATTCGATGAACATGGATCTGTGTTTTACGATAACAGCCCCGATTATTGTGAGAGAGCTCTGGACTCAAGCCTAGAGAGGTTGAATACTGACTACATAGATTTGTATCTTGTGCACTGGCCAGATCGGAAAACACCATTGCATCGCTTATTTGAAAAACTTGAAAGTTGTCGTGAAGATGGGAGAATCCGTTGCTATGGGGTTAGCAATTTCTCTTTGGATAAAATCGATAACTTGGCAGGATACTGGCCTGGTTTTAAATTCTTTTCCATGGGGTTCAATTTGTTGAATTGTAATGAAAAACTCCGAATCAACGACATCTGCCTCAACAAAGGTCTTATTTTTCTTGCTTACGGAGTTTTGGCTCAAGGTTTATTGTCTGGGAAATACTCGGAAAAATCCACTTTTGATACTTGCGATAGACGTTCAAGAGGCACTAGCGAGAATTTCAAGGGGGAAAAGTACCTTGAAAACCTTAAACTTGTTTATAAACTCAGGCATTTGGCTCAGAAGCATCCTCCTTGGTCGGTAGCCCAACTTGCAATCAAGTTTGTTCTTGAAGAATTACCGCATTCTTGCTCGGTTGTAGGTGTTAAAGGAAGGCAACAATTCACTGAAAACATAGAGCCCTCCACTTGTCCGATTGGTTCTGATTTACTTGAACAGGTTAGGTGCATTTCACAATTAACTCAAGTGGCTACTGTTTGATTTAGCTCACTTATTCAATACCCTTTGTTGAAAATTTATATTTTCCTGTTTCGCATCTTCGAAATAGTCGTTACTTGCGCTGTTTTATTTACTACATTGCCTCTGCTTTTATTTATATCTATCATTCTTTTTTTGACTAACAAAGACGGTATTTTTTTTCCACAGTCTAGAGCAGGTTACCAGAATCGACCATTTTTAATTTTCAAATTCAGAACTATGTTGGATTTGTATGATGATTCTAATGAACTTCTTCCGCCAGATTTAAGAATTACCAAATTCGGTAAGGTTTTAAGGCGCTGTAAGTTAGATGAGCTTCCGAATCTAATTAACATTTTAAAGGGTGAAATGAGTATTGTCGGTCCTAGGGCAAAACTGGTCAGTGAGGTCGAATCTAGACTGGCTTTATCCCGGAAAAGGCAATCAATGCGTCCAGGTTTGACAGGCTGGGCGCAGGTTAGTGGTAATACTAAATTATCAATTGACGAGATGTTTTCACTGGATTTGTGGTATGTTGAAAATCGTTCTCTTTTCATTGATGTCTTAATTTTTTTTAAAACTATTTCAGTTGTCTTTTGCGGTGAACGACGAAATGAAACCGAAATTATACGATCATTAAATGAGTTCCGCAGTTTTTATAGGGACAGTCCAAATATCACTTAGGGCATTGGAGCGATTTATCGCTCTAGACTTTCCCCTAAATGCTATTTTTACGCTACCCTTTGATAAAGGTCATCGTCATTCAGACTATGTAGATCTCGTACCAATTGCCAATTTAAATGGAATAGAATGTGTTCACACGGACTTTATTAATTCTTCTGAATCCATAAAAAAAATTAAAAGCTATGAGCCAGATTTTATATTTTGCATTGGCTGGTCACAGATTTTATCTCGCAATCTCCTAGAAATCCCGCAAGTGGGTTGCGTTGGTTTTCATCCATCTGCTTTACCTGAAAATCGTGGACGAGCCGTTATACCGTGGACAATCTTGCAAGGCAGAACCAAAACTGCCGGAACTTTGTTTTGGCTTGATAAGGGGGTTGATTCTGGTGACATTATAATTCAGAACCCCATTTCAGTAGATTATGATGAGTCCGCGTCAACTTTGTATGACAAGCAGGTTTTGGGTCTTGAGAACATGTTAAATGAGGCTCTTCCTCTCTTGAAAGATGGTGTGTTACCTCGTACTGCTCAAAACCACGGAACGGCGACTTATTGTTCTAAAAGAACGCGTATCGATGGCTTTATTAACTGGGAACTCCCTGCACTTGATATTTGGACTCTTATTCGAGCAAGTTCGAAACCTTATCCAGGCGCATTTAGCTTATATGGAGGCAGCGAAATTGTCATTTGGGAAGCGGATTTGATTAAAAGCCCAATGTACACTGGTATTCCTGGCCAAATACAAGCCATTGAAAATGGACATGCCATAGTTTCTTGTGGAGGCGACACTAATTTAATTGTCAAGAAAGTACAAGTATCAGGACACAATGAAGAGATTCCATCCGAGGTTCTCAAGGTTCAAAGTAGAATGGGCCTTTCTGGATACGATCTAGTCTCTAAAATAATCGGTCAAAATAACAAATGAGAAAAATCCTAGTACTTGCTCCCCATCCCGACGACGAAGTCTTAGGTGTTGGCGGCACTATTGCAAAATGGTCCAGTGAGGGTGATGAGGTTTACATCGCAATTTTAACATGTGTTAAAGCTCCTGATTTTGACGAGCAAATATCTGTAATCGGTCGTCAAGAGGCATATCTAGCCCATCAGTTGCTTGGCGTTAAAGAAACTATTTTCCTAGACCTGCCTGTTCTTAATCTTGATTCAGTTGGGCATGTAAAAGTTAATAAATCCATCACTGACTTAATGCGCCGCGTCAGTCCAGATGTCCTTTTCATCCCCTTTATTGGTGATGTGCACCAAGACCACAAATGGTTTTCAAATGCTGCAATGGTTGCATCAAGACCATTTTATGACTTTGCTCCCTCCACAATTCTTGCTTACGAGACTTTATCTGAAACATATTGGGATATTCCATTATCTACACCAGATTTTATTCCATCAGTTTTCGTAAACATCTCTAATTTTGTTGATATGAAAATTGAAGCGATGAAGCTTTACCGTTCACAGTCCAAGAAATTTCCTCACGAAAGATCAATCGAGACCCTGAGGTCATTGGCGAGGGTTAGGGGGTCCTCAATGCACCTGCCTGCAGCCGAGGCTTTCATGAATGTTCGAAATGTCATGTGATGCTTTTAAACTTCTACCTGATCTAAAAATTATTCGAACTTTAAGAATCTCGCTCCTCGCTCTCTCAATTTTCTAGCATGTCCCTTATTTAATTCGATGGAAAAACCCGATCTCACGAATCCCAAGAATTTTCATTCTCCTATCAATGTTTCGGGAATGGATCTTGATCTCCTTATTAAGTTTTATGAGTCAATGTCCATGATTCGCAAAGCTGAGGATTTACTCGCCGTTAAAAGGCGTGATGGATTTATTGGCGGACCTGTCCACTTGGGAGCCGGTCAAGAAGCTATACCAGTTGGGGTTTCCCCATCTTTAAATTCTTCTGATTTTGTCTTTGGCGCACATCGTTCTCACGGTCATTTATTAGCTCTTGGTTCAAGTTTACACAAACTGTTTGCAGAAGTTCTTGGAAAAGAAACCGGTCACTCCAAAGGAATGGGCGGTTCCATGCACCTTTGGGATGAGCCATCTGGGTTTTATGGTTCCGTACCAATTATGGCTGGAACAGTACCGCTTGCGGTTGGTGCCGCGATTTCAGCCAAGTTAAGAAAATCCTCGTCAATCGCAGTGGCTTATCTGGGTGACGGGGCAGTTGAGGAGGGGATCGTAATCGAATCAATGAATCTAGCTAAAATTCAAAAAGCCCCGATATTATTCATCGTTGAAAATAATTTGTTTGCGAGCCATATGCACATCTCCTTACGGCAACCATCCTCTTACATTTCACGATTTGCAGATGCCAGTCTGGTTCCATCGCACATTCTTGATGGCAACGACGTCGTTGAGGTTTTTAAAACGGCAAGGAACTCTATCAACGATATTCGTTCAGGTCAAGGACCTCAACTTATCGAATGCTTGACCTATCGCTTTTATGGTCATGTCGATTGGCGTGAGGACGTGGATGTGGGAGTCAACCGGTCGATGGAAGACATAAACGATTGGCGTTCAAGAGATCCAATCAAGAGACTCACCGAATCGCTCCTTGAGATAAATGAAACAATCGAAGATAAACTAAATGATTTGAATGATGAACTTAACTTAAATGTTCAGTCTGCTTGGGAACTTGCTTTAGAGGATCCTTTTCCAGCTAAAGACAAATTATTAGAAGGAGTTTATGCTTAGGCTTTTGACTTATATTTTCCAGATTTTATGAAAACTGATTTTGGAACAGCAATTTTAAGTGGATTCGATTATTTACTAGAAAATTATCCCGAGGTTTTCGTTATTGGCCAAGGGTTGTGGAGTCCATGGTATGTCGGAACTACAATGACCGATCTTGATAAAAAATTTGGTAAGGAGCGAGTTATTGACACGCCAGTTTCCGAATCCGCTTGTACCGGAGCAGCAATCGGTGCCTCTCTTACTGGAATGCGACCAATAATTGTCCATCCCAGAATGGACTTTATGCTTTATGCGATGGATGCAATCGTCAATCAAGCCGCCAAATGGTCTCACATGTTTGGCGGTCAGGCTCATCCAGGCGTTACGATTCGTGGTATCATTAATCGCGGAGGAGAACAGGGTGCTCAGCATTCCCAAGCCTTGCACGCTTTGTTTGCTCATATACCCGGACTAAGAGTAGTCATGCCATCAACAGTTACAGATGCCCGTGATCTTCTTATTGCATCCGTATTAAGCCCGGACCCGGTCATTTATATCGATGATAGATGGCTTTATTCTCAGACTGACGAACTAGAAGAAATCGTTGAATTGGATTTGTCTAAAGAAGGTCCCGAATGCTTGATGGAAGGTAATGATTTGACTCTTGTTGCTTCCGGTTTTTCGAGTATGCAAGCTAGAGAAGTTTGCGACTTAGTGGCAAATAAGGGAATAAGCTTGGAGATAATAGATTTAAGAATTCTTAACCCTTTTGATGCTAGCAAAATTTTGGAGTCCGTTCGAAAGACTGGCAGGTTGCTTGTCGTTGATGGTGGTTGGAAAGCTTGCGGAATGGCTAGTGAAGTTATTTCTAGCGTGACCGAGGAATTAGAACTTGGAGCGTTGAAATCGAAACCTTTGCGAATCACTTTACCTTCTGCTCCTGCTCCAACATCCGCTACCCTAGAGAGGGAATATTATTTGTCAAATGACAGACTAATTGATTGTATAATAAACCTAGTTCGATGATTTTGTTCTCAAAGCGATAGTGAATTTCAAGATTCATGTCTTTTATTCCTAGAGAAAATATTATTTTTTTAGACATTTTGTCCTGAAATTCAAAGTTTTACCAACTCCTTCTATTCAGTGAAACTAGCAATCCTGAAAAGTCTAAAATTATGGCATTCTTCGGTACTGTCCTTATCTCGTAGATCCAAGACTGTCATCGTGGTTTTTACCGATATAATCGTTTTGCCACTTTCCTTGTTCATCGCTTTTGCACTGCGGCAAGGACTCGGTGAATTAGCAAAACAAGAACTGAAATGGGTCTATCTCATTGTTACAGTTGTTGGGCTTTTGTCTTTTGCAGTTCTTGGTCTTTACAGGGAGATGGTTCGCTACATCAGTTTCCGTACGTTGCCTTCCGTCATAGGTGGGCTGGCTGTATCTGCTATAGTTCTTGCCCTCCTTCTTGCGGTTTCCGGGCATTCAGGTGACCTTCAATGGTCCGTCCCTTGCATTTTCTTTTTATCAGGTAACTTTTTCGTAGGTGGTGTTAGAATGTTTGCTCGCACCCTTTTGTTGGCTTTCGATTCCCGACCTTACGGGTATCGGCGATTAGTCATCTATGGTGCAGGTGAATCGGGCCGAGCTACTGCTACCGCTCTTCAAGGTAGTCGTCGCTTCTTACCAATCGCGTTTGTCGATGATAATGCCAGCTTGATCGGTCGTAAAATTCATGGATTGCCTGTACTTGCTTGGAAAATGTTTATTAAGCAATTTGAGCGTTATTCTCCATCTTTAATTATTCTCTCTATACCTTCAGCCACTCCTGCTCGTCGTCGCAAAATCTTAGACAAACTTGCCGATTTGGGAGTAGAGGTAAGGCTAGTTAGCGATTTTAGCTCACTTGATTCCTCTTCTGAAGATTATTTTGAGCAAATTAAAGAAATTGAAGTAGATGACCTTTTGGAAAGAGAAGTAGTTCCCGCCGAGTCCAGCTTGTTGGAAGGGAGGATTAAAGGGCAATCGATCTTGGTTTGTGGAGGGGGTGGTTCCATTGGTTCCGAATTGTGCCGGCAGATTTTGTTTTTAAAACCAGTTCGATTAGTTGTTTATGAACTATCCGAGTATAATTTATATTCTATTGAAAGAGAGTTGCTGACTTTGTCTCGTGAATCAGGGGGGGGAGTGGAAATTGTAGGTAAGCTTGGTTCAGTTCAAGATATGGAGCGAGTATCTGAATTGATTCATCGTTATAGCATTGACACCATTTATCATGCTGCGGCTTACAAGCATGTTCCTTTGGTGGAAGACAATCCTGTTGAGGGAATTAAAAATAATGTCTTCGGGACACTTACTCTAGCTAGAGCTGCTTCAGAAAATGGAGTTAAG
This sequence comes from Opitutia bacterium, assembly GCA_002730975.1. Taxonomy (GTDB): domain Bacteria; phylum Verrucomicrobiota; class Verrucomicrobiia; order Opitutales; family Seribacteraceae. The sequence goes on along the minus strand of PCBO01000010.1, from coordinate 40,054 downwards.
TGCTTGGTACTTATATCTACGGACAAAGCCGTGCGACCAACCAATGTTATGGGTGCGACCAAGCGATTGGCTGAAATGATATTGCAAGATCGTTCGCTTAGGTCTGACTGCACATACTGTATGGTTCGCTTTGGTAATGTGTTAAACTCCTCAGGTTCGGTAGCTCCGTTATTCAAGGAGCAAATCCGCCAAGGCGGTCCTGTTACCGTTACGCATCCTGAGGTTCAACGATATTTTATGACTATTAGGGAGGCCTCGGAATTAGTTATTCAAGCAAGTTCTATGGCCAGGGGCGGGGATGTCTTCGTTTTAGATATGGGAAAGCCTGTTAAAATCGTTACTTTAGCAGAAAAACTTATTCGATTAATGGGTCGTGATTCATCTCCTACCAACACGGCTAATGACGTTGGTATTAAGTTCACCGGATTGCGTCCCGGGGAAAAGCTCTACGAAGAGCTTTTAATTGACGGTGATGTTTTCGGTACAAAGCACCCCAAAATAATGGGTGTTTTAGAAAAGTGTATGCCATCGAGTGAACTTGAATCCGTATTAGATGATCTCAGAAGTGCCTGCGCTGCAAATGATCATGAAAAAGCGATTCTTGTTTTACAACAGGCCGTTGAGGGTTACAAAAGATACGACGGTTCTTCTGTTCAGGATATAGCAACCCAAGATAAAGTTGTGAATTTTGGCTGATCTTTTAATTTGTACTTATTTTAACACTTCTTGTTGAAGTCTTTATTCTTCTGATCCCAAGGATTTCCCTTTTTAGGGCTTGTATTTCCACTTGGGGAGGATGTCTCTCTTTACCTTAGAATGCCCATGTCCATACAACTACTGATGATCAATCGAGTGGAAAACGCTCTTATTTAAATGTGTGGCATTGCGGGAATTGTTCATCTTGAAGGTGCGCATGTCTCCTCAGTTGTTTTGAAGCAAATGACTAATGCTATTGCTCATCGCGGGCCAGATGGGGAGGGTCATTGGATTGAAGGCAATGTCGGATTCGGGCATCGAAGGTTGGCAATCATCGACCTGTCTTCGGCAGGACACCAACCAATGTTATCGGTCGATACTCGGTATGTACTCAGTTATAATGGTGAGGTTTACAATTATCCGGAACTTCGCACCGAATTAGAATCTCTAGGTTATTGTTTCAGCTCAAATACCGATAGCGAAGTCGTGCTGTATTCTTTAATGGAGTGGGGGGTAGAAGCCCTGGTGCGGTTCAATGGCATGTTTGCTTTTGCTTTTTATGACAGGAAGGAGAAGCAGTTGCTTTTGGCCCGTGACCGTTACGGCATTAAGCCTCTCTACTTTAGCCAGCAAGGTAGCACTTTTACTTTTGGTTCCGAGCAAAAAGCCATACTCGCTCGACCCGATTTTCGTCGCGTCCTTGATAAGCCCGCTCTCATCGAGTATTTTACTTTCCAGAATATCTTTACTGATCGCACTTTGTTGGAGGACATTCGGTTACTACCATCAGGCCATTATGGTATACTTAACGTATGTGATAAGCAATCAACCTTTCGAAGCACGCAGTATTGGGATTATCGCTTTCGGGAACCAGATAAATCACTCAGCGATCATGAGTACCGAGAGGAACTCGATCGCTTATTCAATCAAGCAGTTAACCGACAACTTGTAACTGATGTTGAACTTGGAAGCTATTTGAGTGGCGGAATGGATTCAGGTTCTATAACTGCTATAACAGCCCAATCTTTTCCTTATCTTAAAACGTTTACCTGTGGGTTCGACCTTAGTTCGGCCTCTGGCATCGAACTGGGTTTTGACGAACGGATCAAAGCGGAGGCAATGTCAGCTCAGTTTAAGACCGAGCACTATGAAATGATCCTTAAAGCTGGAGATATGGAGCGCTGTTTGCCAGAGTTGGCTTGGCATTTGGAGGAACCTCGAGTTGGCCAAAGTTATCCTAACTTTCATGCTGCGAAGTTGGCCGGGAAATTTGTCAAAGTGGTTCTCTCCGGGGCTGGTGGTGACGAACTTTTCGGTGGTTATCCTTGGCGTTATTATCGTGCTGTAGTCAATCAAGACTTCGATCACTACATTGATAAGTACTATGAATTCTGGCATCGACTAATACCCAATCAGGAGATTCGTAAAGTCTTCGCTCCGATTTGGAATGAAGTGAAGGATGTCTGGACTAGGGATATATTCCGTGATGTTTTCCATCGTCACGACAATGAGATGGACCGACCGGAAGATTACATTAATCAATCTCTCTATTTTGAGGCTAAGACTTTTCTGCATGGACTCTTTGTTGTGGAAGACAAATTAAGCATGGCCCATGGTTTGGAAACTCGTGTTCCTTTCATGGACAACGATCTTGTAGATTTTGCCATGAAGTGCCCTGTCGGTTTGAAGCTAAACAATCTGACTGATGTCATTCGTCTCAACGAGAACGAGTCTGGGAAAAAGACTAGTAAGTTCTTTCAGAAAACTCGAGATGGGAAGCAAATCCTTCGTGAAGTGATGCGTAGATATATTCCCGAGAAAATCACGCAAGCGGAAAAGCAAGGATTTTCCGCTCCTGATGCGAGTTGGTTTAAGGGTGAGAGTATTGATTTTGTTCGGCAAACATTATTTGATGGTAATGCCGCTATTTACCAATGGTTAGATTGCTCTACGGTTCAGTCCTTGGTAAAAGAGCATTTGGACGGGAAACGGAATCGCCGTCTTTTAATTTGGTCCCTGATTAATTTTGAAGAGTTCTTGAAGCAGTTCGAGCTAGCCTGAAGATGGAAGTAACTTCTCTTGGCTTGGATCAGTCTGTATTGTGTGATGATTTCTTACATCGAAACGACAATGCGCTTATCCATTACTCTGGTGCTTACATGCGTTTTCTCTCACGGTCTATTCCCAAAGCTGAATTGCAATACTTTAGTGCATTTGATGGCGATCGGCTTATTGGTGTGGTGCCATTTGCACGCTTGGATGACCCTAAGCTTGGAACAGTGATAAATTCATTGCCTTTTTTTGGAAGTCACGGAGGAGTTTTGGTGGATAAAGATTTACCAGATGGAGGCAGTGGAGTTTTGAATTCATTGTACGAATCATTCCTTGCCGAGTCTCAGAACTGTGGCGCTGCTACTGTGACTTTTATCGAAAACTCTTTCTACCCACTTAGTAATTCTGCGATTAGTCGTCTGGATCTTGATGTTGTCGATGATCGTATTGGTCAAATCACTTCACTCCCCGCGGGGGGCGACATCGAAGAAAAACTCTTCGCTTCCTTTCATGTGAAGACACGCAATGCTATTCGAAAAGGTCAAAAATCGGGTCAGATAATTGAGCTTTGCGAGAATGTTGAAAATCTTGCTTGGTTGCAGTGCGTGCATGAGCAATCGATTCGTTCTTTGGGTGGAGTCCCGAAGACTCTTGAGATATTTGAATCCCTCATAGCCGAGTTCCCTCTTGGCACTTCGTCTCGATTATACGTTGGTCGAATCGATGGAGAACCAGTTAGTGGCCTGCTTTTGCTTTTGTATCAAGATATGGTCGAATACTTTACGCCCGTTGCGGTAGAGGAACATCGAGACAAGCAAGTGCTTTCAGGTTTGATATTTCGGGCGATGACCGAGTTGGCAAAAGAAGGTTATCGAGCGTGGAACTGGGGCGGTACTTGGCGTAGCCAAGAGGGCGTTTACCGATTTAAGAGCCGTTGGGGTGCGGCGGAGTGTCCCTATCGCTACTTTAATCGCCTTACTGACTCTAATTTCAAGTCTCACTCGAGGGAAGTGCTCAACCAAGCATTTCCCTTCTTTTACTTGTTTAAATACTAGACGATCTATGGGCGAAGAATTCGAAAAAATCAAACTAATGTATGGAGAAAGTTTTCGTCTACATGGAGATTCTCCTGCTTCACTGCTTACACCCAAGGGTCGAAATGAGCTTCGTTTTCGCGCCATAGATCCTTTCGTTAAGGGTTCTGGCATTACGAGTGTTTTGGATTATGGATGTGGACTCGGCTATTTGTTTGAGTATCTCCGAAATGAGAGAATTAAATTCTCATATTGTGGAATGGATGTAATGCCCGAATTCGTTGAGTCTTGTATTAAAAAGTATTCATCTGGTGCTACTTTCGAGAACATAGATCCGAATGCTTCCATAAGCGGTCATTACGATGTCGTTTTTTCTTCAGGCGTTTTCAATTTGCAGACACATGCCGACCGAGAAGAATCTAAGTCCTATGCATTCGAACGTCTCGAGCAGCTTTTTGTTGCTACAAGGCAAGTTCTCGTATGTGATTTCCTCAGCCCTTTTGTTGATTTCATGCAACCCAAAGCTCTGCATTTTGCAGTTGAAGAGATTACCGAATTCTGTTTTCGGAGTCTCGGTCGTCGTTTTGTTATCCGACATGATCTATTGCCTTACGAATTCACCCTAATCGTCTGGAAAGATTCGCAAATACAGCGTCCCGAGAATATTTACTCAGTAGATTACTTTCCTATGACAGAATGAATTTTTTAGTAATCGGTGGTGGTGTTGCCGGCCTATTGTCCGCCCATCGTTTGCGTGTCGACTATCCTGATGCGTCGATCACTTTAATCGAGCGAGATCATCAACTCGGCGGTCTTCTTGCTGGTGTTGATTACGGAAAAGGTCGTTATTTTGATTTAGGGACTCATGTGTTTCAGGAAACGGGAAACCCTGACATTGACGAGTTTCTTTTCAGTATTGTTCCCCCCGAAGAATTAATTCATTTTGATGTTGGACAAGGGGATCTTGCGGGCTCTTTTTTCTCAGGCCATCTTCAGACCAACACTCATTTTACCGACTTACGTCACTGGGTTGGAGATACAGATGAAATGGTTGCCTCTCTGCGTTCTCATTTTGCAGGCATTAAGGATTTTCCATCGCTCGATCGTTGTGCTTCATTGTTGGATGTTGCTAATCTCCGATTTGGGAAAGCTTATGCATCCCAAGTCATCGCTCCGATGCTTGAGCATGTCTTCGGTCGGTCCGCAGAGACTCTATCTGGATTCGCATTACTTCTCCTTGGACTTACACGAGTTGTCGTTGATGACTTCCCCGATTGGCTTGCCCAATCAAAAGATGAAAAATATCGCTCTCTCTTTGGGGTGCCTGATCAGAGACTCCTCCCTCAGGAATATCGCAATTCCAAACGTAGCTTTTATTCTCGCAAAAGAGGTTCTTTTGCCTTCGTTGAGGGCATAACGAAGTTTCTGGAAAGTTCGGGAGTTCACTTTAAGCTAGGAACATCAATCGTTAACCTAGACCTTGAGACAGCATCTCTCCATTTGGAGAACAGCATGGGCCAATTCGAAACAATCAAGAACTTAGATGGAATAGTTTTGGCCACAGGAGTCATAGGAGTGGCTAAATTACTCGGCTTGGATCTAGCTTCGTTCGGTTTTGATCGTCCTATGCCTCATGATCTCATACATCTTGAACTAAAAGAGCCTGTTGATAGTGACCTCTGTTACTTTTATGGACTTGATTCCAAAAGTGATTTCTTTCGAATCACCAATTATCGAGCTTTAACGAACTTAGCTGATGATTGTCGTCTTACCATTGAAGTTTTGGGGCAAAAGCAACTTAACCCGGAGGTTCTTGTTCCTTCTTTGACAAATCAATTGCAAGCCCTTGGTTTCTTGTCCAATGAGGAATTTACATTTTCGCGACTACAGCGTCTGCCCGCGGGCTTCCCTGTTCCAACGGTTCGAAATATGAAGGCGCTTGAGTCTTTGGGTATACATTTGGAGAATTTACTTTATCCCCATACCAGAATCGCGGGAATCGGCGCTCGTCCGGGATTGTTCTTTCAGAATGAAATCATGAAAGACGTTTTTGAACGGGCTGCTCGTTTTGCTTGCTGAGGAGTAACCCACATCGATGCCTTCTAACTCATCTATTTTGGTAACAACTCTGAATGCGTTCCTTCTTATCTTCTTCGCTCCGTTTTTCTGGGTCCTCTTTCTTTTGGTGGGAATACTTGCTAGGCTGTTTTCTTGCCGGGGAGGAAAACCGAGATTAGTGTGGGGTAGTACCCCCATTATCAACAACGCTTATTGGTCCCGTGCTATGAGCGAACTAGGCTTTGCCTCTGAGACTTTTACCAACCAGTTTTATTCGCGCATAAATAAGAGAAACGATTGGGGGCGTATTCTTCAAGATGAGTATCGGTATTGTCCTCACCCATTGCGTAAGCTAATGGCTTTTTCTGGTTCTTTGTTACGGTATGATGTTTTTTTTATATCGGCGGATGGTTTTTTTATAGGACATACAGTTTTGTGGCGGATGCAGGCTTTCTTTTTTAAGTTAGCCGGAAAAAAAACTGTACTTATTCCATACGGAGGTGATGCATATTGTTACCGAAGGATCAGATCAAACGAAACGGCTCATGGATTGATGATGTCTTATCCTGTTGCATCTAGAAATCAAAAAAAAGTAGCTTCACGCTTGGATTATTGGTGCCGTCATGCTGATGTTGTGATTCCCGGAATTATGGCTCCCGATGGGTTTGGCCGGTGGGATGTTCTGGCACCTACTTCATTATGTTTGGATTTAAGCGATTGGTCGGTTTCAGGCATTAAAAGCACAGCCGATGGAACCAACGCATCAGTCTTTATCGCTCATGCTCCCAATCATCGAGGTTTCAAGGGAAGCGAATTTATCGTCGATGCTGTTGCAACCTTAAAAGACGAAGGCTTGAAGGTCGAACTACTTCTTTTGGAGAAAAAGCCCAATGCAGAGGTTCGTGAGATTCTTCAGAACTCAACGGATATTCTTGTCGAGCAACTTATTTGTACAGGTCATGGCATGAACGCTGTCGAAGGTTTTGCCTCAGGTCTACCCGTTGTCTCGAACTTGGAGGATGATGATTGCACCACCATGTTTCGTCGTTGGTCATTCTTGAATGAATGTCCGATTGCGTCAGCTTCACCGGAATCGATTGTGGATGTTCTTCGGAAGCTTGTCACTCGACCTGCACTACGCTCTCAACTTGGAACAGCTGGTCGACAATATGCGGAAAAGTATCTGGGATTGGATTCTGCTCAATATTTATTTGGAGAGGTGATTGAGTTCCTTTATGGTCGAAGAGATTCTCTAATTAATCTCTATCATCCATTACTTGGCGATTTTCCCAAACGTCAGCCAAAAATTCAGCATCCTTTAGTGAACAACCGCATTGTCGATTAATGATTTTTCGGCGTCTTGCCAAGGATTCCGCAATTTATGGCGGTGCTGACTTTATTGGGAAAACACTTACCTTCTTTTCCTTTCCTTTAGTGGCTGCAGTATTGTCTCCATTGGCTTTTGGTGCTCTTGAGCTTATCCTCGCATCTGGAAGGCTTCTGGGAGTTGTTGTCAATTGCGGGCTGAATAATGCGCTTCAACGTTTTTACTGGGATGAGAATACTCTTAAAGTGGATCGACCATCTGCTGTGTCTTCTGGGTTTATGGCACAGTTCGTTTTTGGATCTATTGCTTTTATATTACTCTGTATTTCTATTCCCGAGTTGCACGCAATCGCTCAGTGTGAGGAACTGCCCATATCCAAGACCGCTCTTTTTTTGGGGACTTGTTTGATGGTATTATTTCAGTGGAATCAGTATGCTCTCGATGTGGCTAGATTGCACGAAGCTCCGTGGTGCTTCTTTTCCATATCTATATTTTCTAGAGGTGGTGCAGCAGTGCTAGGTGTTTTAGCTGTAGTGGTATTTGAATGGGGTATCGACGGATGGATCGGAGCCCAAGTGCTGGCTCTCATGTCGGCGCTACCGGTGGCGTTGTGCGTGATCAGGCGCGACCTGACATTTCGTTTCGATTTTAGTTGGGTCCGGAAGTTGACGGGTTTTGGATATCCCTTCATTTTCGTTGGGTTGGCTTACTGGTTGTTTACTTCTATGGATCGTTGGATGCTTGCCGGCATGACCTCTGTGAATGAAGTTGGCATCTACTCGGTCGCCAGCCGTTTTGGGTTAGCCGTATTTTTCGTTTCCACTGCTTTTGGACAGGCTTGGAGCCCTTTATCCATTAAAATGCGTACTGAATACCCTCAAAAGTATAGAGAGATTTATGTTAACGTGTTGTTTGCGCTTTTGCTTTTGATGCTCGCAGTGGGTGGCAGTTTGGCTCTTTTTTCCGGAGAAGTCATTGGACTGTTCATGCCACCTACTTACTCATCTGCATCTCTTCCATTGGCGATACTCTGCTTCGGGTCTGTTCTGCAGTCTACTCTACAAGTAACAGCCATTGGTATTTCCTTGGAGAAGAAAGTTTTTCTTTTTGCCCGGGTAGCATGGGTAACTGCCCTTATTAATTTAGGTCTGAATTACTTGCTGATTCCTTTGCATGGAGCCTCAGGTGCTGCTACGGCTACACTTGTCTCCTACACGGTAATGACTGGGTGCTATCTCTACTTTACGCAACGGTTGCACCCATTGCCTATCCCATGGTGGAGACTGGGATTTATTTTTTTTCTTGGTGGAACCCTTGCTTGTGTTGCGATTTCCTGGGTCACTGGAGAATTCGTTTGGTTTGTTGTGATTTCGAAAATAATCTTGATAACCGTCTGCGTCGTTTTGGCTTACTTTTTACTACCTTTTAGGACAATAAGTTTCAGACAGACTGTGGGATGATTCTGGTTACTGGAGCAAATGGCCTACTTGGCCGTGACTTGCTTGAAAGATTGCAAGGCGTTGAGCTTCATGCGATCGTTCGATGCATGCCGAAAAATCCTGTTCCCTCGGTTAAATACCATGTTCTAGATTTGAATGAACAATGGTCAGTAGAGCATCTGCCTAGTGGGATTAAGGTGGTCATTCATCTAGCGCAGTCGGCGCACTTTCGGGATTTCCCCGATTCAGCCTTGCACATATTCAAGGTGAATGTCGATTCAACTGCGCGTCTTCTCGACTATGCCAAAACGATAGGTGTCGAACAATTCGTTTACGCCTCTTCCGGAGGGGTTTATGGATCAGGAAAGACTGCCTTTAATGAAAATTCCCAAATTACATCTTCGGGAAATTTAGGATATTACTTGGGAAGCAAGCTCAGTAGTGAATTACTTGCTCAGAGCTATTCACCATTAATGAAGGTAGAAGTTTTAAGGTTTTTCTTTATGTATGGTCGTCGCCAGAATCGTTCAATGCTTCTTCCGCGATTAGTGGATTTAGTAAAGTTGGGGAAACCTATTATCTTGGAAGGTGAAAATGGTATTAGAATTAACCCCATACATATTAGTGATGCAAGTAAAGCAGTTGTTGCAACACTTGGAATGCCGACCAGTTTGGTCATCAACATTGCAGGCAGTGAAACGCTTTCGATTCGAGATATTTGCTGTGAAATTGGATCAAAATTGGGCAAAAAACCAATTTTTCGGAGAAAAGATGGCGAACCCTCTGATTTGATTGCAGACATATCCTTAATGAAAAACAAACTGTATGATCCTAAAGTAAAGATTAAGACTGGAATTTTAGATCTTTTATGAAATCCAATTCATAAAAAGGCTTTAGAGATAAACGGGAAATGAATTCCAAAAGTTTTTTGAAAGATGTTTTACTAGAGGGTTCTAATACGCAGAATTGGATTCTTAACAGAAATGGCTTTCGAAATTTATCTGAATTTAAGAAGTCTTTATCCAATAAAAAAAGGATTCTTGATGCAGGTTGCGGGAATGGAAAGGCTAACGCACTGCTATTCGAATGCTCATCTTTTGAATTCAAATATTTGGTTTAGTTGTCGATGAGTAACAACAATCTGAACGATTTGAGAATTCTCCTTATCGAATGCACCTTGGAGAACAATGGATAGATGGTGAAATTATTTTGAATTTTCTTTCTATTGAAAACTAGAGTCTTGCATTGCCCAACGGTCGTAGGGGGGAACCCAAGCCAAATCAGGAGGGTTCAGAATGAACTTGGATTGGATAGTTGTCTGATTACCCTCAAGAGCAATTATCTCGACTACGGTGTCGACAGAATCCTTTTTGAAGAAAGAGATAATCTGTTTAAGGTCGAACTGAAAAGGATTTTTGCGATCCTAACCATCTACTGGAAGTTTCATATTGTGCATTACAATTTCGGGACCTCTTTTGCTTCTCCGCTTTATCCTGAAAAACCAGGCGATGGATTCCTTAGGAGATTTTTAAGAAAAGTATATTCTTTGTACACATGGACATTGCAGTACTTTGAACTTTGCTTGGTAAAGGGTTTGGGCAAACCCATTTTCGTTCATTATCAGGGAGATGATGCTAGGCAGGGGGCATACAGTCTAAAAGAATTTAAATATTCTATAGCCTCACAAGTCGATCATCATTATTACAATAAATCTTCCGATTCCTTTAAGCGCAAATGCATCGAAAGGATGTCTCGGTTTGCCGATGGTATTTATGCTCTTAATCCCGATTTGCTGCATGTTTTACCAAAAGGATCAAAGTTTATTCCATATAGCCATCTAGACCTTTCGAAATGGTTACCTTCATTTACACAGGTGTCTGCGCGTCCTCTTAGGATCGGTCATGCCCCCAGCCATCGGAAGGCAAAAGGGACTTATTTGATTCTCAATGCACTGGAATCTTTGAAGAAAGAAGGATTTGAGTTTGATCTGATTTTGGTCGAAGGCGTCAGCCATCAAGAGGCATGCCGGCAATATAAGGCCATAGATGTACTGGTCGATCAGTTGTTTGCAGGTTGGTATGGCGGTTTGGCAGTGGAAGCGATGGCCTTGGGTAAGCCCGTATTGGTTTATATTCGCGAGAATGATCTTCAATTCATTCCCTCCGAGATGAAAGATGATCTTCCTTTTATTCAAGTTACTCCTGACAATATAAAAGAAGGACTTAAAAAAGTTCTTGGCATGCCGAGGGAAGAACTCCTTAGGATTGCAAAAGCCAGTAGGGCTTTCGTCGAAAAATGGCATGACCCTGTTCGTATAGTTTCGAAAATAAATGGTGATTATACAAATGCTTTGAGAAAGCGAGGAAAGAGCTTATGTGCGGAATAGCTGCTTGGCTATCCAATGAACCTATCTCGACAGCAGTCCTTCAGCGTATGACAAACGCAGTAGCCCACAGAGGGCCGGATGGTGAAGGATATGCTGGAATGTTTGGCCTAGATGAATGCGTTGAACCTTTCGGTAATGAACAAGAGAAAACACAGTTCTTGCGTTTAGCATTGGGACACAGACGTCTTTCAATAGTGGACTTGTCCGATGCGGGTCTGCAACCTATGCGTTCGGCTTCTGGAGATTTATGGATTGTCTTCAACGGAGAGATCTACAACCACCCGGAATTGCGAGCCGAATTAGAACGGGATGGAGTTTGTTTCGATTCAGGAACTGATACAGAGACTATTCTGGCTTGCTGGGAAAAATGGGGACCTGCCTGCCTCAACCGTTTTAATGGAATGTTTGCTTTCGTCATTTATGACCAAAGACTGAAAGTGATTCATGCTGTCAGGGACAGATTCGGGATTAAACCTCTTTATTTTTACAGGGGAAAAGAAGGTAATTCTATTTTTTTCGCTTCTGAAATTAAGCAATTCGAAGCACTTCCTGACTGGAATCCAAAATTAGATTCTCAAACGGCTTATGATTTTCTTGCTTGGGGTATGCAGGATCATGGAACTAGCACTTTTTTCAAAGGTGTAAGCCAGCTTGCTCCTGGAGAGAGGTTGGAGATTGATGCTGGGAAGAGTTTCGTGGGTGGAAAAATCCTATCGACCATTACAAAATGGTATCGTCTGGAGACGGTTGCGCGTTCTGAGATAAGCATGGAAGAGGCTGCTGCCACTTTGCGAGACTTGATGCGCGACTCCATTAGACTGCGCCTACGGGCGGATGTCGAAGTCGGTTCCTGCCTTTCCGGAGGGATCGATTCCTCTGCTATCGTATGCTTGATTGACGAGCGGATACAGAAGGCCAGTGGTTCTGGGCAGCGTTCGTTTTCCGCTCGGGCGGAAGACCCGAGGTTAGACGAGAGTCGATGGATGGAGATGGTTTTGAAGGGAAGACAAATCGATCCGTCCTTTGTTATGCCTCAATTTGATCTCTTGGCAGACGAGTTGTCCGACTTGATTTACACACAAGACGAGCCCTTTGGCTCGGCCAGTATTTTTGTTCAAAGCTTGGTCTTTTCCTTGGCAAAAAAAGGAGGGGTGAAGGTCGTACTCGACGGACAGGGTGCTGACGAATTATTTGGCGGTTACACTTTTTATCGTTCGTGTGCTCTCGCCGGTATGTTGAGCAAGGGGCATTTGACGGAAGCCATTGGAGAAATAATGGCCATGCGCAGAACAGGTGTTTCCTTAACAAGAACTTTCATGGAAATCGGAGACTATTTGTTGCCCGATGCTTTGCGGCAAAGGTTTCGTATGTTTTTGAAAAAAAATCACATTGGTCCGAGTTGGCTGAATCTTGACAAGCTCGGCGTAAGCGGCAGCAATGTTCCATCCCAGTATGGAGGTCGTGCGAGAAGCGTGGGTGAATTGAACTATGCTCAGATTGCCTTTACGAGCTTGCCGAAATTGTTGCATTGGGAAGACCGGAATTCGATGGCTTGGTCTGTCGAAGGTCGGGTTCCTTTTTTAGATTACCGACTTGTTGAATTCGCCATGAGATTGCCTGACGAGCTCAAGGTTTCGCAGGCAACTACTAAGCGAGTGCTGCGTGAGGCTATGCGGGATATTTTGCCAAGCCAATTGGTGGCTCGACGAGACAAAATAGGTTTTGCCGCATCTGAACACGAGTGGTTCGTCCGTAAGCGTCCGGATTGGTTTCTCTCAAAGATCGACAAGTCCGTAGAGCTTGGTGCAGGCTTATTTAGCTCAGAATTGAAAGCCGAGGCTGAGCGTATGGTAAAGCATGGTTCAGGTTTTGACTCGCGTTACTGGCGGGCTCTGTGTTTCGGCGAATGGTTGGACTGCTTTTCCGTCTCAATACCCTGATATGAAAAAAAGAAAAAAGGAGCGAGGGGCGGTTCTACATCTTGTTTTTAACGAATTCAGGAACGATTCACGTGTTGAAAAAACTTGCGATAGTTTGTCTGTTGCTGGGTTCTCGGTGAGGGTGCTCGCCTTTGGGGGAGTGGGGTTGCCCGCCAAGGAAAAACGAGACGGGTGGGAAGTCATTAGGTGCGGGAGTGGCCGGAGGTTGTGGGCTCTTGTCGCGTTGAGTTGGCGTTTTTTGACCTCCGTGAACGGTTTCCACTTGGTGCATTGTCACGATTTGGAACCTTTGCCACTTGCCGTCATCGGTAAACTTATTCGTGGTGGTCGAATGAAGATCGTTTACGATGCGCACGAGCTGGAGACTGAGAAGATGGCAGCTCGTGGATCGCGAAAAATCATTTACAAGGTGATGGAACGCGCCTTGATGCCGTTTGTGGATGAGCTGATCACGGTGGGCGAACGAATTGCTGATTGGTACGCAAAAAAGTATTCTCGGAGGAAGCCCCGTGTTGTAATGAACTCGCCCAGGCTTCATAATCCGAAAAAATCTGAAGCCTTGCGTAAGCGTATTGGGATTTCTCTAGAGACGCGACTTTTTCTTTACTTGGGTGCTTTGTCGCCGGGACGTTCGGTGGAAGCCATGCTTGACGCATTTTCTGGTTGCGAGGACAGAGTCTTGGTCCTGATGGGAAGTGGAGGGACTTCCCGTGAGGGAAATAGATTGGAAGCTCTAGTCCGAGAGCGGGCGAGTTGTGAAGCGAACGTGTTTTTTTTGGAGCCTGTGCCTGGAAGCAAAGTAGTGGAATACGCGTCCTCTGCAGATGGAGGTTTATGTTTAATTGAGGACGAGTGCTTGAGTTACCGCTATTGTCTACCTAACAAGTTGTTTGAGTACGGAATGGCTGGTACTTCCGTAGTGGTGAGTGATTTGCCAGAGCTGAGGGAAGTGGTGGAACGTTATGGTTGCGGGGTAATCTGCTCGGAACTTACCGCCGACGGTATCCGTATGGCGGTTGATGAATGGTTGGTTGCGGATGTCAGGACCATGGGCGTGAGAGCCAGGCTAATGGCAGAAGAGCGATGCTGGGAAAAGCAGGAAAAGGCACTCGGCGATCTATACCGGAGATTGATCCCCAAAGTCCGACTTGAGACGTGAAGGTTTTTAGTGTCATCGGGGCGCGCCCGCAGTTCGTCAAGGCAGCTGTAGTTTCAAAGGCTTTAATGGAAAAAACCGGAACTAGTGAGTTTCTCGTCCATACAGGTCAGCATTTCGACGACAATATGTCCCAAGTTTTTTTTGAGGAAATGGGTATCCCAAAACCTTCAGCCAATCTTGGAATATCAGGTGGCGGTCATGGTGCCATGACCGGTCAGATGTTGCTGAAAATCGAGGAATTGCTGGTTGATGAATCTCCTGACTGTGTTCTCGTTTACGGAGACACGAACTCGACCTTGGCCGGAGCTCTTGCCGCCTCGAAGCTAAATGTTCCGTGCGCCCATGTGGAGGCTGGGTTGCGTTCGGAAAACCGAGCTATGCCCGAAGAAATCAATCGTATCCTTACTGATCATGCTTGTGACTTGTTGTTCGCTCCTACCGAGGAAGCCGTCAAGCGTTTGAATCGTGAGGGGATTGCCGACGAAAAGGTGGTTCGAACCGGAGACGTCATGCTCGATGCAGCTCTTCTTTTTGGTGAAAAGTCGAGGTCCAAAAGTACGATTCTCGATCGGTTGAGCTTGCGTGAAAAAGGATTCGCTCTTTGCACCCTGCACCGAGCCGAGAACGTGGATTCGAGGGATGTGCTAAATTGGTTAATCGAGGGCCTTGGACAAGTTGCGGAGAACCTGCCTGTGGTTCTGCCGGTCCACCCCCGAACTCTCGCTCGCATGAAAGAGTTTGAACTTATGGATCAACTGGCCTCCGAAATCAAGATAGTTGATCCTGTTGGTTATCTTGACATACTCAGGTTGGAAAGTTCTGCATCGCTGATCATGACCGATTCCGGTGGTATGCAGAAGGAAGCTTTCTTTCAAAAGGTTCCTTGCGTCACCTTGCGTTCGGAAACGGAATGGATCGAATTGTTGCCCGGCGGTCACAATAGGTTGGTTCGTCCTATGATTGAATCTATATCCGAAAAGGCCGAGGAGGCTTTGTCTTCGAATCCGGATTGGTCGGTCGACCTATACGGTGATGGAAATTCCTCCGAAACGATTGCCCAAGCAATCATTGATCATTGGTGAGTGAAAGTCGGGATTATTACATCCGAGTTTTATCCCATGAAGGCTGCCGCCGCATCCCGAACGGGACCTTGGTCCGATGCCATGGTACAACGAGGGCACGATGTATCGATCTTGACCTCACGGGAAGGGAAGGTGAGCGGGGAGAATCTCCGTATTGTTAATTCTCGGTTCCCTACACCTTCCAATCGTGCAGGTTTGGGCCGGCGATTCTTGCAAGAGATAAGGCTTGGGCGTGACCTAAGCCGTTTACTCGAAGGATTAAGTCCGAAAGTTGACTTGGCCATAATCACTTCACCTCCTTTCTTTATGGCTTCCCTGTGCGCTAGGGCCTCAAAGCGTGCTGGTATTCCCTATGTCTTCGATGTGCGTGATAGATATCCAGCCGTCTTGTTCGATCTTGGGGTGGTTGCGTCAGAGGGTATTATTGGGAGAACCCTCAGCAGGATTGAAACAAGGAATTATGCTGGGGCTCGACTGCTTACTACTGTTACGAGTGGGTTGACCAAGGATTTAGAGAAATCAGTGGGCTCTGTGAAGGTGGCCAAGGTCATTAACGGTTTCGATGGCAGGCATTTTACCGAAGAGAATTTGAGCCGTCCGAAACGTCAAAGTTTTACCATAGCATATCATGGGCGATTGGGGCGTTTCTATGAGGTTGATGCGTTAAGGCGTATTATCTTGGAGGTGGAGAAGTTAGATGGAGAGGTTCGTTTCGTTCTTGCAGGCGAATTGGAGGAAGCTCGATCATCGGGCGATTGGGGCGCAACGGAGTTTATTGAAGAGTTGCCTCTAAGCATGCTCGCAGAGTTTCTGAGCGAGTGCCATCTTGGAATTTGCTTACTTAAGGAAACGGAGGCTATGACGAAGGCATTACCTGCTAAGGTTTTCGATTTTCTCGGTGCGGGTTTGCCGGTTTTGACTTCGCCTATGGGAGAACTATCTGCCTTTCTCTTGAAGCGAGGAGTGGGATTGACCTTCGAGCGAACCGATCCATTGGCGATTGCATCCGCGATTGTTGCCTTCAAAAACGACCCTGGGCGCCAAGAGCGAATGGCGACGAATGTTCGGACCCTTCGTCCATC
The DNA here is from genome assembly GCA_002730975.1 of Opitutia bacterium. Taxonomy (GTDB): domain Bacteria; phylum Verrucomicrobiota; class Verrucomicrobiia; order Opitutales; family Seribacteraceae. Next base: position 23,799 of record PCBO01000010.1, on the reverse strand, counting down.
ACTTGATCGTCGCTTTCAATCCGTTCGATTTGCGGAACATTTAGAATCACTTGAGTAATTGTTTCGCATTGTTGCTAAACCTGTTATTTTCTTAGAGTCTTTCTTATGTCTCGTAAATCGGACTGGAACTTGAGTAAAGGGGCTTGGACCTTGCTGGACTTGGTTACGGCATCCTGTGCCGCGACCTTCGTGCCACTTTACTGGTCGCCGATTAGCGAGACATTGAGGTCCGTTCCGACCGAGCGTCTCGTCTTCTACGCCTTTTTTTACGGTTTCGGCTTCTGGGTTGCGGGTGAAGTTTTGGGCGTGCATGAGAAACGGTCCACTCGTTCGTGGCGATTTCGAGTTGCGGCCTGCACTCTTGCAGCAATTGGTGCTTGTTTTGTTTTATTGCTTATGGTTTGGGCCATTGAGTATCGATTCGTTGGGCGGTTTGCCTTGGCGAAAATTGTCGGCTGTTCTGTGACCGGCGTTATGATCATGAGATTGGCTATCGAGGGCATGGCATCACGGTCTCGCCCCAAGGTTTTGGCTTTGCTTACTGAGGAGGCTTCTAATGAACTTTCTATGGCTCTCAAGGAGGGCGGAGAGCAATTGCAGTTGAAATTATTCAACGAAGGTATGCCAGAATCTGTTGAGAATTTTGTTGGATATTGCGAAGAGCATGGTATCCACGAAGTGGTTACGCAAAGCGATAGCGAAAGCAAAGGTTTGCTTAATGTGGTTGCCTTGTTGACTGGCGGTACCCGCGTCTCCGATATCGTGGATTTCTGGGAACGAACGTTTGCACGTATTCCCCCACAATACGTTGACGAGGCTTGGTTGGCTCGACTCGACCTGAGGCTTCGTCATCCTCTTTTTCATCGGGCGAAGAGATTGTTGGACATACTGGTGGCAATTATAGGGCTTATTTTTTCAATTCCTATTTTGGCAATTGCATCAATTCTCATTTTATTTGATTCACGTGGTTCGGTTTTCTTTTCTCAACGCCGTACCGGGTATTTAGGAAGCGATTATGTTTTGTATAAGCTTCGAACCATGCGAACGGATGCCGAAAAAGATGGAGNCCAATGGGCTGCGAAAAAAGATGCTCGNGTNACTGGCGTNGGNCGCTTCCTGCGCAAGTGGCGCATAGANGAGATNCCTCAATTCTGGAATGTTTTGCGTGGNGAGATGTCNATNGTAGGTCCACGTCCGGAACGTCCTGAANTCGAGGAGAAACTGGCCGTGGAAATTCCCTTCTGGTCAAGTCGCCACCTTGTCAAGCCAGGGCTTACAGGCTGGGCTCAGATTCGTTTCCGCTATGCTGCCGATTCCAATGCCTCTAGGGAAAAACTCGCCCACGATCTTTTTTATTTAAAGAACGCCTCCATGTTGTTGGATTTACAGATTATACTGTCGACTCTCAGGTCTTTGGCAAGGGGCAGTCGTTGAAATGAAAGTTTTGGTAACGGGAGGAGCAGGGTATATCGGAAGCCATGCCACTTTGGTTTTGCTTCAAGCCGGACATGAAGTGGTAACCTTGGATAATTATTCAAATTCTTCTCCCGTTTCCCTCATAAGGGTGGGGGAGTTGGCGCAGAGGAATCCTTTCGTGCTGGAAGGAGATGCGGGTGATCCGGCAACCTTGAACAAAATATTCGAAAAGCATTCCGAGATCGAAGCTGTTTTGCATTTTGCTGCTTTCAAGGCTGTGGGCGAGTCTACGGAGAAGCCGCTTCCCTATTACCGCAATAACGTCGCTGGCTCTATTGCTCTTTTTGAGGCGATGGATGCGGCCGGTGTTCATAATCTGGTTTTCAGCTCTTCGTGTACGGTCTATGGAGAACCTCAAAAAGTTCCTCTTACCGAGAACCATCCTGTAGGTGGGGTGACTAGCCCTTATGGTCGTACAAAATACATGATGGAGGAAATTCTTCGGGATCATTGCGCGGCCAATAAGCTATGGAACGTCGCCATCTTGCGCTATTTCAATCCTGTCGGCGCTCATCCGAGCGGGAGAATTGGAGAAGATCCTGCGGGAATTCCTGATAACTTGGTGCCTTATGTCTGCCAAGTGGCATCAGGCCGTTTGGAAAAACTTCGTATTTTCGGGAATGATTATCCCACTCGTGACGGTACGCCGATTCGCGACTACCTCCATGTCTTGGATCTTGCGGAAGCTCATTTGCATGCAGTTGAAAAACTCTCTGCGAACCCCGGACTCTTTGTTTGTAATTTGGGTACCGGCAAGGGGGCTACCGTGCTCGAGGTCTTGAATGCCTTTGAGCAAGCGAACGGAATTCGTATACCTCACGAGATCAAAGGTCGCCGATCTGGAGACGTCACCGAAGCGTGGGCTGATCCCACTTTTGTAAAAAAGCTTCTGGGTTGGGAAGCTAAGCGCGATCTCTGGGAAATGCTAACTGATTCATGGAACTGGCAATCCCTCAACCCTCGGGGTTACTCCGAGGGTTCGGATGCGGGTTGAGATGTCTTTATTCCAAACTGCTGTGCCGAAAACCCTCTCATTTCGAGAGCTACTGCAATATCATCCAAGTTCAGTTTAGCTCCCGGAGATTGTTTAGCGGCTCGAAAGGCCCCTTGGTTCAATTCGAGAACTATTTTTATGTTGTCGCTGCGAGAAGGACATCCGCTTTCATCGAAGGGTTGGGCTGCATGAATTTCTTTCAATACCCCATCGGGTGAAAAGTAGCCTATGTCCAAGGGCATTCGTGTATTTTTCATCCAAAATCTTTGCGGTCCCGGATTTTGGAAGGCAAAGAGCATGCCATGACCTTTGGGCAACTCCTCGCGAAACATGAGCCCCTTAGCCTTTTCTTCCGGTGTGACGGCCAGTTGGACTTGTAGAACTGTTTCGCCAAGGTGTAGTGGGAACCAAGAGTCTAAGCCCAAACCTTCAGGGCGAACAGATTCTCCTTCCTCTCGACAGCCAACCGAATGTGTAGTAATAATAATTGCAATGGCTAACCCAATTATCTTTCCATTTCCTTTCACTGAATCTATTCGATGAACGAACTTCTTGAGCGAATCAAGAGCCTTCGTCTTCTCGTAATCGGAGACGTTATGCTTGACCGGTACGTTCGTGGTCAGGTTTCTCGCATTTCGCCAGAGGCTCCCGTCCCTGTCTTGCATGTAGATGCTGAAGATTCCGTGGCAGGTGGAGCTGCGAACGTTGGGCTCAACGCAGCGGATCTTGGGGCTTCGGTGGATCTTGGCGGAGTTTTTGGTCAAGATGAAGCGGGTGTGCGCCTCCTTGCTCTTCTTGCGGAAAGAGGAATAGCCTGTGACCCAGCTTTTACCTCTTCTCAAGCACCGACCATTTGTAAAACACGAGTAATGGCAGGCAACCAACAGATCTGTCGGGTGGATCGTGAGGAATCTTATCAAGCTTATGCGCCAAATATCGATGCGCTTTCTGCATTGCTTGTTGAAAAGGCTCGGAAGGCCGATGCCGTCATCGTATCCGATTATGCCAAGGGTTTCGTAAACGACGAGTTGGTTGCCTTATTACGAAGCGAAGCCAAGTTCCTTGCCGTCGACCCCAAACCAAGTCGATCCCTCAACTATGATTCCCCTGACTTGATGACTCCTAATAAGGCCGAGTCGTTGCAACTTGCAGGTCTGGAAAGAGGGGATTTTGACGAGTTTCCCTCTGAAGCCATAGCTACCGCTGTCCATGATTCTCATCGACCACATCGGGTCGCCGTTACATTAGGCCCTGATGGTATGTTGCTGATCGAAAATGGAAAAGTTATTCGACGTATCCCTACTGCAGCTCGTGAAGTTTTCGATGTTTCCGGAGCCGGCGACACCGTGATCGCCGCTATGACTTTAGCTCTTGCCGCTCGGTCCACTTTTGAAGAAGCCTCGGCGTTCGCTAATTTGGCTGCTGGTGTTGTGGTGGCCAAAGTGGGAACGGCTACGGCTTCTCCCGAGGAGATTCTCCATGCAGCTCAATGAGTCTTGCCGGCATTTTCCTCGATCGAGATGGTACCCTTATCTCCCATGTCGACTATCTTCACGATCCCGAAGAGGTCTATCCTCTTGAGGGAATAGCTGAAGCCTTGGGTGCTTTGCAGGAAGCTGGCTACCTACTTTTTCTTTTCACAAATCAGTCGGGTGTGGGGCGAGGTTTTTTTGAGATGGAAGCAGTTCACGCATGTAATTCCCGTATGCTTGAGCTCTTGAAATTGAGCCCGGAGATCTTTGCCGATGTCTGCATTGCTACGGAAAGACCCGATCAACCTCAAATGTATCGAAAACCTTCTCCCCGATTCATTTTGGAGAGCATCGAGAAGTTCGACCTTTCACTTGAGAAGAGTTGTGTTGTCGGTGACTCTTGGAGCGATGTCGAGGCTGGTCTCAATGCCGGGATTACTGCTGCTTTGGTCGAATCGGGAAATCCCGTTGATTACGACCTTCGAGTCAAGGCAGCGGAACATCAAGTTTCCGTCCACTCGGACCTCACTGCCATGGTTGTGGAAAAATTAGACCTATGTTGACTATGAATAAAATTCCAAAAAAATGGGAGTTGGTCGATGATCGTTTACATGCCAAATGTCGAATTTTCGAGGTTCGATCCCAGCACTTCAGGCACCCGATTGACGGAAGGGAAGGGGACTTCTATGTTCTCAATACCTCGGACTGGGTTAATGTGCTGGCTATTACGCCAGCCGAGGAAATCGTTATGGTTCGACAGTTCCGTTACGGATCTCGAGAACTTTCTCTTGAAACTCCCGGCGGAGTTATAGAAAAAGGTGAAGATCCGGTAATCGCGGGACTACGTGAACTTCTGGAGGAAACCGGATTTGCCGGGAAAAGCGCAAGACTCATCTCGGAATGCCGCCCCAATTCGGCCATTCTTTCTAATCGTTGCCATATCGTTCTTGCCGAGAATGTCGAAAAAGTGGCCGAAGTTGATTTCGATCCCAATGAGGAAATTGAGACTGTTCTCATACCCATTGCAAAAATCTCGGATCTTGTTCGGTCTGGTGAAATTTCACATTCTTTGGCTCTCAATGCTATCTTTAATCTGTTTTTGGAAAAGGGTCTGCCTTCTGCTTGAATGCGTTTCCCTTTTCTCCCTTTACCCTCGCAGTGCTTTTATCTATGATTAATAGGCTATGAGCGATGTTCTTACTCTCTTGCTCGAAGGCGCCAAACCTTGCGCCGATCATCTTGCAAATGTCCTCGGCAAAGAAAAAGCCGAGGTCGAGGCAGAGTTGCGTCGACTAGAAGAGGATAAGAGTCTTCTTGGTTGGCTTCCCGTCTTCAACCCTGAAAAAATCGAGGATGGTCGCGTTCGGGCAGTGATCGAAGTAAAGATCAGTCCGGAGCGCGAAGGCGGTTTTGATCGCCTTGCCATGCGAATTGCTCGTTTTGAGGAAGTTGAATCCTGTTATCTTATGTCGGGTGGATTCGATCTTTTGATTTTTGTTACCGGTAAGAATCTTAGAAAAGTCGCTGCTTTTGTCTCTGAAAGACTTGCCACTATTGAGGGAGTTCTCTCTACCTCTACCCACTTCTTGCTTCGCCCATACAAAGAGCAGCGACATCTCCTGCCCGACGAGACCGAAGCAGTCGACAAGCTCGCCGTTTCTCCCTAATGAGTTTAGATCATGAAAGCTTTGTGGCGAGTCATGTGAAAGACTTGCCCCGCTCAGGCATACGGGATTTTTTTGCCGTCGTATCTGAGATGCCCCAAGCCATTTCCCTTGGCATTGGAGAGCCTGATTTCGCTACTCCTTGGCATGTGCGAGAAGCCGCTATTTTTGCTCTTGAAAAGGGTTGCACCTCTTACACGGACAATCGGGGCCTGCTCCGGCTTCGCCGTGCAATATCGAAGTATGTCGCCGGCTTCTTCGGGCCGGAGTATGATCCTGCTAGCGAAATTCTTGCTACCGTCGGAGTTTCCGAAGCTATCGACGTCGCTCTGCGTGCGATTTTAAATCCCGGTGACAAGGTTCTCTACCACGAACCATGTTATGTCTCTTATGCCCCAAGCGTGACCTTGGCTCTTGGCGTTGCTATACCCGTTGGCACGAAACCTGAAGATGAATTCGCTCTCGATCCTGCGGCTTTCGAAGCTGCTTGGGAACCTGGTTGCAAGGCTTTACTGCTGAACTTTCCGACCAATCCCACAGGCGGTACGGCCGATCGTGAAAAACTCCAGCGTCTGGCGCGTTTCGCCATCGACAAGAATCTTCTTGTCATTAGCGACGAGATTTACGGCGAGCTTACCTACGAGGGCGAACACGTTGGTATTGCCTCCCTTCCGGGGATGAAGGAGAGGACTCTTTTGTTGCACGGTTTTTCGAAGGCTTTTGCCATGACGGGATTTCGCATTGGTTATGCCTGCGGGCCGGCAGTTCTTATCGAGGCAATGATGAAGATACACCAGTATTGCATGATGTGCGCTCCCATATTAAGCCAAGAAGCAGCTGTCGAGGCCCTTGTGAATGGGGCTGAGGAGGTTGCTCGCATGAAGGAGCAATATCATCGTCGCCGAGATTTCATTGTTCGTCGCTTCAATGAAATCGGACTGTCCTGCCACTCTCCTCGCGGTTCCTTTTATGCTTTTCCTTCCATTCTTTCCACAGGGTTGAGCGATACTGACTTTGCCCACCGTCTTCTTCGCGAATCCGAGGTTGCCGTCGTGCCGGGAACCGCATTCGGCGAACATGGCTCCGACCATGTGAGAGCCAGCTTTTCTACGTCTTATGAAAATCTTGTCGAGGCGACCGATCGCATCGCTCGTTTTCGAGATGATATCTTGACCGAAGATTCCGCCGCAGTTTAGCCAACTGAGACTACTTGTTTTTTCTAGCCTTCCTTTAATTTTTACATATCTGTGCAAACTCGTAGTGTAGCTATTGTCGGTCGCCCCAATGTGGGTAAAAGCCGTCTCTTTAATCGTATCGTGGGCAGGCGAATCTCAATCGTACATGATCGCCCTGGAGTCACTAGAGACGTCGTCGTCGCTGATGCGCCCGGTGGATACGTCGTAATGGACACCGGCGGCATAGGAATGACTCCTTCCATGACACCCGTGGAGATTCAGGAAGCAACTGAGGATCAAGCTGATTTCGCCATTCGCGCCGCCGATGTTCTTCTATTCGTTGTCGATGGTCGCGAAGGTCTTATCCCTTTGGATCAATCCCTTGCCGAGAAATTTCGTCGGATGGGCAAGACCCCTGTCCTTGTGGTCAATAAGATGGACGTTCCTGAACAGGACTACGCCCGTGATGAATTTTCCAGCCTTGGCTTTTCCACTGTTTTTCCCGTGTCAGCTGAGCATGGGAACGGTGTTGGAGATCTTCTGGACGGGGTTGAGGAACTTCTCCCGCCACCTTCTGATGAGCCCGTCGAAAAAGAAGCTCGCCGTGTTCGGATTGCTTTTCTTGGTCGACCCAATGTGGGAAAGTCCTCCCTTTGTAATCGTCTCCTGGAGGCAGAGCGACTGATCGTCAGCGATGTTCCGGGAACCACTCGAGAAACGGTTGAATTGGATCTCGATTTCGAGGAGGATTCCGCCGATCAAGAACCGTGGCGTTTCCGTCTTTTCGATACAGCCGGTCTCAAAAGACGAAAACGTGTCGATTCCTCTCTCGATTACTTTTCCTCTTTGCGCAGCGAGCAAGCTATGGAAGGCGCGGACGTCGTCTTTTTAGTTTTGGATGCTCGAGAGGGTGTGACTCGGCAGGATAAAATCCTTGCCGGAAGAATCTTGGACGCGGGTAGGGGACTTGCCGTTCTTGTCAATAAGTGGGATCTTGTTTTGGACGGATTTAGACGAGACCCTCTTCCCGGTTATCGGGATGAAGAGCACTTTAGGAAATCCTATGAGAAATCTCTTCGCAAAGAGCTCTTTTTTCTGCCCGATTCACCAGTACTATTTGCTTCTGCCTTAACCGGATATTCCATCCGGAACTTTCTTTCGGTCGCCCGCGAGATGGACGCTCGGATGGATGTGCCAATACCCACTTCTCCTTTGAACCGTCTTCTCGGAGATATGTTTGAAAAACGGCCGCCAGCAGCAGTTAAGGGGAAACGCTTTAAACTTTTCTACGCGCTCCAAGTCTCTTCTCGTCCCTTTCGAATTAAGCTTTTCTGTAACCAAGGCGAACGCTTGGACGAAACCTACAGTAGATACTTGGAAAAGAGTATCACCGGACATTTTTCACTCATCGGTTGCCCATTGAAATTTTCACTTTCAGGTAAAGAAACTCGTTACTCCGGAAGCTAGAATGGAGCTTTCGTCAAATACTCTTAATTATCCTATCCAACGGATTCCACCACTTACTTGAGCATCCTCGAATAATTGTTCTAAACCTCTCCATGGGTTTAACAAATGCGGGGTTGATGTTTCACTTTCGAACGTCGGCCCCGTTTTTGTGTCTTAATACATGAGTCTCCAACTTTCGTGGATGGGAGACGGACTCAAAGTTCATTGTACTTATGCCGAAGCCACCCGTGGTGTTTTATGGTTCGGATGCCATAGCCTTGCCTAGCCTCGATTTCTTTTTGAGAGAGGCATCTTCGGCTTGCGAACTTGTAGGAGTTATCACTCAACCTGATCGACCGTCGGGCAGAGGTAAGAAAGTGTGCCCAAATCCCGTCAAGTCATGGGCTGGCGAGAACGGAGTTAATATACTTGATCCCGCAAAACCTCTTGAACCTGAGGTGACTTGGTTGCGACAGGAAGGGGTCGTTCTCGCAATGGTCATGGCTTACGGCCATATTCTTTCGTCAGCCTTGTTGGATGCTCCTAAAGTCGGAACTTACAACCTACACGGTTCCGTTTTGCCTGCCTACCGCGGGGCTTCTCCTGTCGAAACGGCTTTGGCTCAAGGCGAGAAACAGACTGGAGTGACACTCATGCGCGTCGTCTCGCGCATGGACGCCGGTCCCGTTGTTGATGCCGAGATCACGCCAATAGCGCCTGATGACGATGGTCTCAGGCTTCGTGAGAAGTTGTCCCTTGCCTGTGTTCCTCTTTTACGCCGAAACTTACCTGCGCTTTTGGCGGGCGAAGCTACGGAAACTCTGCAGGATGAAGAAGCGGCCACTTATTGTAGAAAGCTCCGTAAGGCGGATGGAGCATTGGACTTTTTTGCTCCTGCAGAGGTACTTGCGCGAAGGGTCACTGCTTTTCGAGGTTGGCCGGGTTCATGGTTCGAAGTTCAAGGGGTTCGCGTAAAGGTCGGTTCCGCAAAGGTCGTTGAATCTTCCCTAGAGGCAATGCCCGGGCAGGTGATTTTGCCTAGTTCACGGGAAGTGGCCATTGGAACGGCTGAAGGCGTTTTGTCTTTACTCGAACTGCAACGTCCAGGCGGACGAATGATGCCAACAGCAGAATTTTTATTAGGTTTTCCTCTTTTGGAAGGAGAATATGTTGGGAGCCAAACCCTTTCTGAATTGCTCCTCGCTTAGAGTTTTTCATTCTCCTGATTTTTAAAAGTAAACTTGCATAAATCCCCGTAATCCTGCTAATAATTAAATCGGTGTTTGGAAATGAATAGTTGGTTGATTCTTCGTGGTGGGAGATTAGCTTCTTTAAGCTGGTCGCTTTTCTTCTCTCAAATTCTATCGCTGGTTGTCATACTTTTTTTCGCCGGTGCATTTTCTTCCCTCGGAGCAGCAGATACCAATGTTCGTCTGGCCAACCTCACGCAGGACTTGGAGTTGATATCCAGGCAAGTTGCCAACCTCCGAAGTGAAGTGGAAATCTTGAGACGAGAGAACGCTCAGTTGAGGATAGTCGCTGAGCAAGCTGGCAAAACTCAGGGAGTTTCTTCTGGTAGTTTTCAAGAGTTCGCCCGGCAAATGGATGGTAGATTAGAACGTTTGCGAGTAGACATTGCAAAAAATAATACAGGGTCGGAAGCTCTACGACGGCAGGTGGATAGTCGTTTCCAAAAGTTAATTAAGCAAATGAACGCTGGCTTTGCTGGATATAACGGTGGTTCTTCGTCGGTTGCTTCTTCACCGCCCGTGACATTTACGGACGATTACCCAAAGGATAAGGGATTCGTGCATGTTGTAGAAAAAGGCGAAACTGTAAGTAGCATTGCCCAAAAGTATAAATCCAAGACACAATGGATACTTAACGCTAATCGAATTTCCGATCCCAAAAAGGTCCACATCGGGAAAGAACTGTTTGTCCCGCAAAGTAAGAAAGATTAATTATGGCTAAATCAACTTCTCGTCTCGGTCGCGGTCTCGGTAGCCTCATCGCGGGCGGTGCCGGTGCACAGGCGGTTGCCGTGGATTCCGTTGCGGAGCTACCGATCCGTTCCACTCACAACGACGTACCTGAGGAGGTTACCACAATTGTCGATGGCCCTTTCAGTGATACGGTTGTCGCCAGCAATAGTGCCGAAAAAATTCTTGAGCTTCCTCTTGATGATTTGGTTCCCAACCCACACCAACCTCGCAAGACTCTGGATCCCGTCAAGGTTAGTGAGCTTGCCGCTAGCATCAAGGCCGAGGGTCTTTTGCAACCTATCGTGGCTCGCAGTAACGGGGATGGTTATGAGATTATTGCAGGTGAACGTCGATGGCGAGCCCACCGGCAACTAGGGCGAGATACAATTCTAGTGCGTTTGGTTGAAGCCACGGATCTTTCTTCAGCTTCACTCTCGCTAATTGAGAACCTGCAGCGCGAAGGGCTTAATCCTATTGAGGAAGCTCTTGGCTACTCGTCTCTCGTGAACGATTTTAGCCTGACCCAGGCTCAAGTGGCTGATAGGGTGGGTAAGAGTAGGACATATGTGACCAACGTGATGAGGCTCCTTCAACTTGATGATGGCCTCAGGAATCTCTTGGTGGCCGGAAAGCTTTCGGTAGGTCACGCCAAGGTGCTTTTGGGAGTTGAGGATATTGAGGCTCGAAGTGAACTTGGAGCTCGCGCCGCTCGCGAAGGTTGGAACGTGCGGCAATGCGAAGATGCCGTAGAAGGATTGCGTTCGAGTTCAGGTAAGACGAACTTTCGTAGAAACCGTGGTTCCTACTTGAATCCAGGGTTTCGTGAAATTGCAGAGAGGATTGCTTCTCGGCTCGGTGTCGAATCAAAAGTAACCGCAAATGGGGCTGGCAGAGGTAAGGTAATGATTCCTTTTGCAGACGAGGATGACCTCCGCCGTATCGTTTCGGTTTTGGGCGCATAAGCCTTCAAACAGGATTGCCTTTGTTGAAAAGAGGGCCATAGTGCACTCTTCTACCTTATCGCTATGACTATTGTTATTGTTACCACAATCCTCATTCTTCTGTGCCTATTGATCATCCTACTGGTCATGTTGCAACGGACATCCGGCGGCATGGGTTCCGCATTAGGCGGCGGAGCCGCCGACCAAGTGCTGGGAGCAGGTTCAGGCGCCCAATTAACAAAGATGACTGTTTGGAGCATCTTGGGCTTCTTCATACTGTCATTCGCTCTCTATGTCTCTTACCAGATGGAAGCCAAGGATGATGGTTTGCAACGAACGAGTGGAACTCCTCCTGCAGTTGCCCCTGGCCCTTCGGGCGATCTCGGTACTGCCGAAACATCTTCGATTCCTGAACCGATCGATACGGATCCTTTGCCCGAAGCTCCACCTGCCCCTGCTATACCTGATGCGAATGATAATCCAGTTCCCGAGGGAAATTCAACTCCCGCATCGATTCCTGAGGGAAATGGATCAGTCAACCCTGACAAAGCTAATTGAGTTCCAACGGATCATTGAGGTTAATCCTCGATGAAAATGCGATTCGGTAATGTTTCCCAAGCTTATTGAAATCCTTTTTTTCCTTCCGGTTTTTCCTCGGTGGCTTTTACTGTTAACCCTTGGAGCCCTTGGCGGTGGTTTGTCGGCACAACCAAAGGTTTTTCCCGCCCGAGGATTTGCCAAGATTCTCACTCCAGAAAAAGCTAACGAGCGATTGGAGCGTTTTCGTGAGTTTCATGGATTAAACCCTTCCACCGAGGCTTTTCATCATGGTTTTCTCTTGCGATTTCGGTTAGAGCATTATCCTAGGCGAGGCGAAGTGAACACCCGTGAAGGATCACTTTGCGGTTTAGCTTTTGGTCATGGTTTGATCCGCCTCGATCTCATGGGCGAGACCGATAAAAAAGGAAAAGCATTCCTCTTGCGTAACGGACCTGAACCTGAGGCGTGGCTGAATTCTTTCGATGGTAATGGATCGAAGCAATTGGAAAATACTGATTTGTTCCAGCCCTTTGCGCCGGGTATGGGACACACGCTTTTTGATCTCATGATGCCCTTCGTTTTTTGGGATGGTCGTTATCAGAAATCGGGTCGAGTGATCGGTAGGCCTTCTCACTTGTTCGAGTTTTCACCGCCTGCATGGGCGAGTGAAGCCGTTCCTACTTTGAAAAAGATTCGTCTTGCTTTGGACGATGTCTATGAAGCCCCGTTACGGGTCGAGTTCTTTGGTCGTCGCGGTGTTCCCGACAAGACCTTGGGTCTTGTCAGCTTGAAGAAGGTCGGGGAGACCTGGATTGCCAAGACTCTCGATTTTCGCGATGCTCTAACTAGTGCAAGAACACGTTTTACCGTTACTGCGGCGGCAACTGATCTTGACTTGGGCAGGGAGGTTTTTACTCCTGCCGGATTGGCCGAGACGCCGAAGGTGTCCGAAGAATTACTGCAATCCATTGAATGAGAAAGTGAAAACGGCTTGCCCGTTATCTTGTCTCCTTTAGAACCTCTAAACTTATATGAAAACCAATTCACTTTCCACTTGGGCGCTTAACGTCTCCCCTTCACCAACCCTGGCAGTAGACGCCAAGGCTAAAGCACTAAAGGCCGCAGGCGAAGACGTCTGTGGTTTCGGGGCGGGCGAACCCGACTTCGATACCCCGGGATTCATCAAGGAAGCATGCGCCAAGGCCCTCGCCGAGGGCAAGACCAAGTATGCCCCCGCCGCAGGATTACCTCCCCTTCGTGAGCTTTTGGCTAAAAAGTACATAGAGGAAAACGGTATTGCTGCAGTTCGACCTGCTCAGGTTGTGGTCAGTCCCGGTGGGAAATATTCCTGCTACCTCGGGATCCTCGCGACATGCAGTCCCGGCGATGAAGTTATCGTTCCCGCACCTTACTGGGTGAGCTATCCCGAGATGATCAAGCTTGCCGGAGCGGAACCAAAGTTCATCTTCGCCGGAGATGATCAGGGTTTTAAGATTACTCCCGATCAACTTCGCGCTGCAGTTACTCCAAGCACTCGCATGCTTGTCCTTAATAGTCCTTCCAATCCCACTGGAGCCATTTATTCAAAGGAGGAGATGGAAGCTCTTGTCGAGATTGCGATAGAGAACGATTTTTACGTTATGTCCGATGAGATTTACGAATACCTTCTCTACGACGGGGTCACTCACCATAGCCCGGCCTCTTTCGGACCCGAGGCTGCCGAACGCGTCATAACGGTTGCTGGTTTCAGCAAGACTTATTCGATGACGGGTTGGCGTCTTGGAACCCTCGTGGCCAACGAGACAGTAGCTAAGGCTGTAGCCGACCTTCAGAGTCAAACCACCTCGAACGCCACTACTTTTGCCCAGTATGGCGCCCTTGCCGCCTTGGAACGCCCCGAGGAGTCTCGGACTGCCGTGCAGGAAATGCTGGGGCATTTTAATCGTCGTCGTCTTAAGTTGCTCGAAGGACTCAACGCAATCGAGTGCGTTACCTGTGAACGTGCCCAAGCCGCTTTCTACCTTTTCCCTAATGTATCTTCCCTCGGCCTTTCGGCGGAAGAGTTTTCTGCTCGGCTACTGGAAGAGAGAAATGTCGCTGTTGTGCCTGGCCATGCATTCGGAGCCGAAGGTTACGTCAGACTCAGTTATGCCACATCCGATGATATCATCGAGAAGGGCTTGGAGCGTCTGGCTTCATTTTGCTCTAGCCTTTGACCTAGTCTCGTTAGTCATAATTTTTTTCAGTTTTTCTAAAGGGAAAATGCACACTTTCTGCTGCTGCATAGAAAATTTCTAACCCTTACGTTTTCAGATTGTTTCTTGCCTCGAGGTTTTTCTCTAGGGCAGTTTCAAATTCTTCGAGGTCGAAGTCGGCTACCATGAAATCCCCGTGTTTGAAAGTCGGGGTCATGCTTTGACCGCTGACTTCTACGAGTTCTTTCATCCGTTCGGGCTCTGTCCTAACGTCTATGACCTCTAAGTCTATACCTTTGGCGCTGAAATAGGTTAGGGCGTCAATGCACCAAGGACACCCTTGCTTTACGTACAGAGTCGGTTTGCTCATATATTCTCCAATTTAGGAGAATATTATAGTCTAGGCAAGTCGCGTTCGTATTTCTTCCGGATTCGAATTTGTCGAACTTATGCCGCAGGAGAGTCTTGCATTTTTCTATCAGATCTTCGCTGTCGTGAAGATTTCCCTTAAGGCTGAGCAAAAGGTCAGCAGACCGCTTTGGTTCCCTCGTACAAGGCTCTTCAATTCTTGTCGTGTGACAAATTCTTGCAGATCGGCCTTTGGATCCATTTTATCATTCTGCATGTGTTTACTATCATTTTGCCGCATATTAAATGTTCTAAGGATTCGTTTTTACTTCCGATGACGTCAAAAAACACACAGCATCTGATTTTTTCCGACCTGTGAACAAAACTTCTTTAGGCGATCCTAGTGCCTCCATTGTAATCAAGGGAGCTCGCGAAAACAATCTTCGGGATGCAACAGTTTCCATGCCACGTGGGAAGTTAATTGGCGTTACCGGAGTCAGTGGTTCAGGGAAATCCTCTCTCGTTTTCGACGTGCTTGCGGCAGAGGGTCATCGGAAATACGTTGAAAGCTTATCTCCTAAAGCCCGTCAAGCTCTCGAGAAGGTTCGTCGACCGGACGTCGATTACGTCGAAGGGCTTAGCCCCGTTATTTCCATCGAGCAAGTCTCCGCGGGGGGAGCTGGCCCTCGTAGCACGGTCGCCACCGCTACTGAGGTGGCTGATTACGCTCGCTTGCTTTGGGCTAACGTGGGGCTTCCTCATTGCCCTCTCGATGGCGGTCTCGTAACTCGCCGTTCACTTGATGATTGCGTCAATCGCATCTTGGAAGAGCCGTCGGGCAGTCGTATAATGCTTTTGGCTCCTTGGATGTCCGCCAAGGCCTCCGTTCTTCTCGAGGAGTTCCCGAACTTGGAGCGTCGAGGCTTTCAACGAGTTCGAATCGATGGCGAGGTTAAACGACTCGACGATCGCGACCTGATTCCAGCCGGTACCCGTGGTCGAGAGCTTTTTGTCGACTTGGTAGTAGATCGACTCGTTCTCGACGATTCTGCCCGTAGTCGCCTAGCTGATTCTCTCGAACTCGCTTTCCGGGAAGGTGGAGAGCGGGCCCTGATTCTTGTTTCCAAGCGCAAGGGGGACGCTTTTCACGAATTTGCAGTTTCTCAAGCCTATTCTTGTGAAGTTTGCGGGGAAACCTATCCTGCTCTTACGCCGAGACTGTTTTCCTGGAACAATCCCGATGGTGCTTGTTCAAATTGCGGTGGCCTTGGCGAAGTGCTTCGCTTTCGCGAAGATCTCGTTATTCCCGATTCATCCATTGCCATTGGCAAGGGGGCGATCAAGCCATGGCGACTCGGATCCAGACGCATGATTATCCAACGCAACGCCATTCTTAGGCAATTAGCTGAACAGGTTCCTTTTGATCTTA
The DNA here is from genome assembly GCA_002730975.1 of Opitutia bacterium. Lineage (GTDB taxonomy): Bacteria > Verrucomicrobiota > Verrucomicrobiia > Opitutales > Seribacteraceae. The sequence goes on along the minus strand of PCBO01000010.1, from coordinate 8,137 downwards.
AGAAAAATTGGGGCGATTTGCCTCCAAAAATACAAAATACTTTGCTTTACGGTGATGATAAACGCAAATATAATTTTAAGTTGAAGCGAGGTCGAGCCAAGCCTGAAGAAGTCCTATTTGATGGGGTATTTGCAGATTTGGAGCATTCTATGTTGACCACTTCCAGCGATGGTTTGCGTTCCCGTTTGTTGGCCTATCAAGTGGGATCCGTTTGTCAGGAGTGCGAGGGTCGTCGACTTTCTGCGTATTCTCGAAGCATCCTTCTCGGCGGGCGATCTTTTTCTTCTTTTCTGGAGCTTTCGGCCGGCGACGCATGGGCTTTCGTCAGGGATGAAGTTCTCGGGTCAGGCGAGTATGCCCTGGTCTCGGACGCTGTGGCGGGTTTGGAGCAGCGTTTACGTTTTCTCTGCGAGGTGGGTTTGGGTTACCTCGACTTGAATCGTCCATACGGCACCTTGAGCGGCGGTGAGGCTCAGCGGGCGCGCCTTGCTACGCAGCTGGGTATGGGGCTGGTTGGCGTCACCTACGCGCTCGATGAACCTAGCGTCGGCTTGCATTCTGCGGATCATCGTCGCTTGCTCAATGTGCTGCTTGGCTTACGCGACCGGGGCAACACTGTCGTCGTTGTCGAGCATGATGCCGATACTTTGTTGTCGGCGGATCACCTGCTTGAGGTTGGTCCGGGGGCTGGGGCTGAGGGTGGACGGATTGTATTTACAGGTTCGGTGCAGGAATGCCTGTCTTCAGACCAGAGTAATACCGGCCCTTTCCTTACTGGTTTAGATCGAGTTGGAAAGGATGCCAAGGCAAAGGAACCAGGTAGGGGGCAATTGATTATAAGAGGAGCGACCGCCAACAATCTTCGCCAGGTCGATGCGGCTTTTCCCGTGGGTTTGCTCACTGTCGTTTGCGGGGTATCGGGTTCGGGCAAGAGTACATTGGTCAATGAAGTTTTGGCAAAGGCGGCCGCATTTCGGCTCCATCGTGCCAAGCAAATCCCGGGAGCCCACACCGAATTGGAAGGGTTGGAGCAATTTCAGAAAGCGGTGCGTGTTGACCAGTCTCCAATCGGCCGCAGTCCTCGTTCCAATCCCGCGACTTACGTGAAGCTTTTTGATGGTCTACGAAAACTTTTTGCGAAATGTTCGCTCAGCCGAATTCGCGGATACGGACCAGGTCGCTTCAGTTTCAACGTGGCGGGTGGGCGTTGCGAGCGTTGCAAGGGGGATGGCTCGGTCAAGCTGGATATGCAGTTTTTGGCAGATGTGTTCGTTGAGTGCGAAAGCTGCCGAGGCAAGCGTTACAATCGTGAAACCTTGGAAGTCCGCTTCAGGGGTTACAATGTTGCCGAGGTTTTGGATATGACGGTTTCGGAGGCAAAGGATCTTTTAGCCAAGCAACCCGCAATCGCCTCGAAGTTGGAGACGCTTGATGCTGTCGGCTTAGGTTATTTGTGCCTTGGTCAACCCGCCAACACGCTTTCCGGAGGAGAAGCTCAGAGACTTAAATTGTCCTTGGAATTAAGTCGCCGCCAAGAAGGTGGCGTTCTTTACCTTCTTGACGAACCCACTACTGGTCTTCATTGGGCTGACGTTCAGAGACTCATGGATTTGCTTTTTAAGCTCCGTGATGCAGGGAACACCATCGTCGTTGTCGAGCATCACTTGGATGTCGTTCGCTTGGCCGACCACCTTTTGGAAATGGGGCCTGGCGGGGGAAGCGATGGCGGTAATTTGATTTTCGCGGGAAACCCCTCTATGCTGGCTGAATCAGGCACCTCTACGGGGACTTGCCTGAAGGAGTATCTGGAAAGGATTGACTCTCGAAAAAAGAGATCGAATTCTTACTGAAATGACTAATTTGGAGTGGCATGAAAAATTCCATGGATGAGTTAGCGGCAAAACGCCACCAGTTTTGGCATGCTTGGCGACGCAGAGGATTTGTTCTCGCGGCCTTTCTTCTGGTGCTCGTTCCGCTGTACGGTACGTTTCGTCCGCTATTCGAATTTTTGATTTTTGCGGCCTCATTAGCGGCTTTGACCTATCCCGTTCTTTTCAAGCCCATCGAAAACCTAGGAAGAAGTCTTATTCCCGAATTTTCATCGGAGAGACGATCAGAAATCTGTGCCGTTATTGCTACGGGCTTGCTTCTCCTCCTGCTTTTGATGCCTTTTGTTTTGGTCGTTTACGGAGGTTCCGATTCGAATGATGATATCGGAGAGTCTGTTGTTGCGTTGTTGGTCGGGGATTCCGCAGGCCGGGATGCTCTCCTTCGTGGCGTAGCTGAGACGATTCGTGAGGTGCAGGCGATTTATCCGCGAATTCCGATCAATGAGGAGCGAGCCGTTGCCTTTGCCTCAGAGTTCCTTGGTGACGCCCGAGAGTTTTCAGGATCTATTCTGGACTATATATTCAAAGGGACTCGAGGATTCGTCGCGGAATTGGCCATGGCCTTGATCGCCTTGTCCTTTCTCTACGCTCATGGTCCTTCTTTCATTCGCAAGGCCATGGTTGCGGGAGGTTTCGAGGCGGCGGAAACCACGGCGTGGACGCGAATTCACCGCAGAATCACCCTGCGCTTGCTCAGCGATACCGTTCTCACGGCATTGGTTCGCGGATTTTGCCTTGGTTTGGTCGGTTGGTTGGTTGGTGGCTTTTTCTTTCTGCCCGTCTTCCTGCTAGGGGCTTTTGCGGGTTTGGTTCCAGTCGCGGGGAGTGCTATGGTTTGGTTGCCTTTGGCTTCGCTAACTTGGAGCAGGGGAGACCATTCGGAAGCGATTTTGTTGGCCGTCCTGAGCGTGGTTCTTAATTTTGGAGTCAGCCAAGCTAGGCACCGCATGGGCCAAAAATTGCATGATCAAGGTTCGTGGATGAGCTTTTTACTATTCCTGGGCATAATCGGCGGGATTCTTGGTTACGGCGCCCAAGGCTTTATCATTGGCCCCATGGCCGTGGTCTTGGCTCACGGACTTGTTCGCTTCCTCACCATTGATAATCCCGACGAACAGGATGATGGTGAAGGCAATGAGGACCTTTAGTCCGCGTCGTAGATCTGAACCCTATCCCAGAGATGCTTGCAATCCGCTATGAACTTATGGTGAATCGGGTCATCCTGATATAAATCATGAGCAGGAATGTCCTGTAGGATTACCGTAAGCCCGCAATCGTAAGTGTCGTCGACAACGGGTCTTCTGCTAGTTCCGGCGGGAGTTCCGATCATGACTTGCTCGGCTGATTCGATATTGGCAAGAGCATCGACTCCGTTTCTGAATTTTTTTCTGTCTTCGGGTGAAAGGTCTGGCTTCAGCCAAAAATATACTGTGTGAACGAGCATGATTTGATTTGTTTCATTGTTTAAACAATTTAAAGCTTCTATTCTGCTAAATAGATTTCCATTTTTGCCAAGTTCAAAGCGATATCTTTCTCTTGGAATTGGCATGATTCTAACATATTATTACATAGTGTGAGTTGGTATTATGTTCATTTGTTCAAAGTTTCACTTGCAAAAGCTTCAAAAACCGATTGGCTTCTTTTTTTTTAAGATTTTATCTCAGTATAACTACCGCGCGTATGAACATTCCCTGTTCCCTAACATCTGGCGAATCACGCCACGTAAACTTCTTCTCAACCTTGGGAACTGCTCTTGCAGTCATGCTGTGCCAAGCAGTTCTTCCCGCTTCTAGTTACGCCCAAGTCGGAGGGCAGGCTATATCGCAAGTCGCCTTTACGATGCCGACCGAGTTGGAGTCAGTCCTGACAGACTTCCATGGTGGAGCCCAAGGTTTGGTCGGATCACTCGTTGCTTCCCCCAAGGCTTCGGCTTTTGCCGAAAAGGTTTCCGCTCACTTGCGTAAGGCCGGTTATCCGTTTGCCACTGTTCGGGCAACTTCAGATCCTGCTAACCCTGGCCGACTTACTGTTGCGGTCAAACCCGGTAAGATTGGGATCGGCAACGTCGACGGCAACGCTTGGTTGTCCAGCGAAGGTATCCTGAAGTCAATTCTCTGGAGTGAGGGAGAGGTTTTTCATTACGGTAAATTTCAATCCGCCGCCGCCGCCCTTAATCGTAACCGTTTCGTGAACGTCGACTCTAAGTTGCGTCCACGTCGCTCCGATAACGGGGAAATTATCGTGGATGCCGATTTTAAGGTAGATGACTCCTTACCCGTTGTTTACAAAGCTAGAATAGCCAACGACGGAACTGAAGAATCATCCGGTTGGCGTGCTTCTGCCGGTTTCGACTTCATCGAGCCTTTTGCTGATTCCGACAAATTCTCCTTTAATTGGCTTACGGATGCCGAGAATTTGAATTCTTACTCTTCGCAATATTCTGGATCTAATAACGATAATTTTAGTTGGGTTGCTTTTGTTGGCTATTCGGATTCCGAATATGATCAGTTGATCTCACCTGTTGCTCTTGATATCAGTGGAGAAGGATTTCACACGGGTTTTCTTCTCTCGCACAAGTTTGCCCATTTGGACTCCGGTAGCGTCTCTTGGAACTTCGGTCTTACTTATCTGGACCTTACCAACAGGGTTAGTTTTGCCGGTCTTCCTGTTTCTGATCAGAGTCTTTCCTTCTTCGTTCCCCGAATTGGCCTCCAGGGAGTAATTGACAGCCGGGCATTTTGGTCTCTGAGCCTTCTTACCGATGCGGGTAGTAGTGATGATGCTGATTTGTCCTATCAGCGGCCCGGCGCTTCCTCCGGCTTTTTCGCCACTCAATTCTCGCTAGCCGCTCTGCAACGCGTTCCTCTGCTTAGCAACAGCCTTGATTTGTACTTTAATTTAGCCGGTCAGATTGCCAACGACCCTCTACCTGCTTCGCTTCAAAAAGCAATCGGTGGTGCAAGCACCGTCAGGGGTTATGAGGAGCGAGAAGCCTATGGGGATCATGGCGTACATTTTAATACTGAATTGAGATTTGGTCCGTCTCATGGTCGGAAATTGTCCAATTTCGGAGTTATTCGTCCCCTCTTCTTTTATGATTTCGGTTATGTCGCTTCGGAGGATTCCCTTTCCGCCAAAGATGACTCCACTACCATGCACAGTGCTGGTGCCGGAGTTCGATGTAATTTTAAGTCTTCCGTAGATTTAGGTCTCCATCTCGGGGTCCCATTGAAAGATACTGCGGATAGTTCAGCTAAAAACCCAAGAGCGCATTTCAGTTTCGATTTTCGTTTCTAATTCCCTCTCCCCCTTTTTATTTTTACGACCCACTTGAATATTGTCGCTATGAAGAAGATGCAAACTTCCAACTTCTCTTTAAATTTACGCCGGATGCATAATCGCATTCGTCGCCGTTTTCGCCGTGTTAAAGAAGTCGCCCTCAATTGCGTGAAGGCAACCTCAATGACCTTAGGGCTCTTCGTTTTTGCTCTGGGTTCACCGGGGCAGGCATGGGCTGCGAATCTTCCGTCGGGTGCGACTGTTGTTCACGGAACAGTTGACCTTCAACAGCAAGGGAATGATGCGCTTCGCATCCTACAAGGTTCTCAATCGGCAATTGTCAATTGGCAGAGCTTCGACATCGGTGCCGGTGCGCTCGTCGACATCGTCCAACCAAATATAGATTCCGCTCTTCTTTCTCGTATAGTCGGAGGCAATCCCAGCGAAATTCTAGGGTCCTTAAATGCCAACGGTCACCTGTTCCTCGTCAATCCAAATGGTATTGTATTCGGTAAGGATTCAACCGTAGACGTTCACGCCCTTATTGCCTCGACCCTCGATATCGCAGATTCGGCATTCCTCTCCGGGAATATTTCCTTCACTGGAGATTCCGAAGCAGCCGTTATCAATCTTGGTTCCATCAATGCCGAAAGCTTCGCCGCCCTTATTGGAGGTGACGTTTCTAACACCGGTTCCATAACTTCTCGAGGTGGCGATGCAGCTCTCTTGGCCGCTGACGCAATTCTCGAAGTCGGTGAAGCCTCAGGTGGTAAGATTACCCTCGACATCTCCGGCTTGCTTGGGGGAACTGCGGGCAACTCCGGTTCGATAGACGTTGCGTCTTCTACCATGCGAGGTGGTGGGGCGACCATCTTAGGTGGTGATGTTTCCTCTTCGGGTTCTATTGACGCTTCAGGGGCTACTGGCGGGGGGCAAGTTCTTATAGGCGGGGATTATCAAGGTTCCAACCTCGATTTGTCGAATGCTCAAACCGCAAATGTTTCTGGTTCAATATCTGCAGATTCTTCTAGTGGAGATGGCGGTCGAATCATTGTATGGGCTGATGGTATCACAACTTTTACCGGTGATTTATCTGCCACTGGTTCCGGTACTGGTTCCGGCGGTTTTGCTGAGATTTCAGGAAAAGACATTCTTAATTTTGAAGGATCCGTTGATCTTACCTCTACCAGTGGTGTCAGCGGAACTCTTCTGCTCGACCCAACAAACATTACAATCAGTAATGTTGGGAGTCACACTTCTATTTCGGGTAGCACTACCTTGGAACCAAGCGCAGCCGCAGGTTCGGTAATCAGCCTTTCGACTCTTAACACTGCTCTTGGCAGTTCTAATGTTATAATCCAAACCGCTGCCGGCGGAGGATCCGAAACTGGAAATATTTCCGTGGATTCCGGTCTTGCAATTACTGGTTCTAACGACCTTACGATCATCGCGGATGGCGATGTCACCATGATTTCGGGCTCTATCAACCTCGGTTCTGGAGATCTTTCTGTTACTGCCGGCAATACCCGCACTGACGGGACGATACTTCTCTTTTCTAACATAACAGCGGGCGACTTGGTCCTAGTCGCCGATGATGCCATTCAAATTACGGGCGCAGTCGACGTCAGCAGCGGTGGAGGAACTATTTCTGGCACTGTTTCCCAAACTGCTGGATCTGTAACTGTTAATAACATCACGACACCAGCGACGATTTCTTCTTCCACTAACAATGGTAATGTTACTTTTCAAGGTTCGGGCAATCTGAGTATTGATTCCATTACTGCTGGCACCGCTCAAGTTAGCGTTACTTCTACTTCCGGTTTGGTTATAGACAATGCTTCCGACACTACCGCGGACATCACCGCAGATACTGTAATTCTTTCAGCGGCAACAGGACTTGGAAGTTCGGCTGCAATCGAATTGGCAAGCGCAACCTCCATATCAGCTTCTTCCGGTGGTTCCGGTAACATTGACATTGATCATGTTGCTGATGCTGCCACCAGCATCACGACCATTGCGCAAACTGGAACTGGAAATGTCTTGTTTGATCAGACTGGTTCTCAAACTTTAGCAATTACTAACAATGCTACGACTGCTGGTGGCAATCTCAACCTAACTACCGACGGAACTTTGGCATTAGCCGTAACTTCCGTTACTGGCGACATGTCCCTCACTTCAAGTGGTGCAATCACTGATACCGGGACTATCACTGTTTCTGGAACCACTACTCTCGCTTCAGGTGCCGCTAATAATATCGCTTTCGACACCGCTAGCAACAACTTCGGTACCGTGGTTATTACCAACGGCAACAACGTCACCCTCGTAGACACAAACGCTATTGCGTTGGGAGCTTCTACTGTCAGTGGGAATCTTAGCGTGACTGGCGGTGGAGCGATTACTGACAGTGGGGTTTTGACTGTTACGGGAAATTCAAGCTTTGCTGCTGGTGCTAACGCCATAACTCTTGATTTGGCTAATGATTTTGTTGGTGCTGTAGGCTTGAGTAACACTGGGTCGAACAATGTACTTATTGATGATGCAAACAACCTCTCATTAGGGACTGTAACGGTCGGAGGCGATTTCTCGGTCGATAACGCCGGAACGATTTCCGGAAGCGGAGTCGTTACTGTTTCCGGCAATACGGTTTTGGATAATCAAGATGGTGCTAATTCCGCAATTACCCTCTCCAACGCTGCGAATGCCTTTACCGGTACGGTCACCTTCACTACTGATACAGGAAGCAATGTTTCGCTTACTGACAACACCGCTCTTGATCTTCAATCCGGATTAAACATTAACGACCTCACCATCGTGGCGGGTGGTGCGATTACCCAATCTGGAGCTCTTACTATTGCTGGAATTTCGTCACTAACAACCACAGCAACTGATGCGACTATAACTTTGGGGAGTGCAAATGCATTGGGCGGGAATGTTATTTTAACGACCGCGGGAACGGCCGGACACGCAAC
>PCBO01000009.1 GCA_002730975.1 Opitutia bacterium | reverse complement strand
GCCATCAACTGACGCGCCATGTCGTAACTCGTCTCGTATGCGTCGATATCCGAAGTGTTGCGGTACGCCCTGAAGCGTTCGTTGGCCTTTTGACGCAGTGCATTACGGGCGGCGTCGAGTTCAGCGGTCACGCCGTCCGGTCGATGAATATGGACCGGTGGTCGACCATCACCCAAAGCCAAGGCTCCGTAACGGGCATCGAGAAAACCGGCTTCTCGATGAATGAATCCACCATTGCCCGGCTTGATCCAAACATAGGGAGGCAACTCGGGGTCGGCAGGCCCCAGCAGCTTGGCCACTGCGGAACCGAGATACGGATAGTCCACGCCACGATCCAAGGGATCGCCCCTTTGCATGCGAGGCACGCCGGTGGAATGATTTGGATCCTTGGTCGCCATGGTCCGGATGACCGATATCTTGTGTGCGATCTTCGCGGTATTGGGCAGCAGTTCGCTGAAATGAATGCCGGGGATGCTAGTCTTGATGCTCCGAAACGGGCCCGCGAACTTACTCTCCGGCAAGGGGTGCCAGCTTTCATACTGACTTATACCGCCATCCAACCAGATAAGGCAGACTTGCTTTTGCTTTTCCTTGATCTGCTTTGCGATGGAGGGATGGAGCAAACTACCAAATCCCACTATGCCTCCCAATGCACCAAGCATTTGGCGCCTCGTGACGTCATGGACGGCTTGTCCGCATGCAGAACTATTTATTGCAGAAGCCATCAATGGTTGAACGTGAATTCCGCGGAGTTCAACAAGGCCCAAGCCAAGTCGGCTAATGCAGCGGTTTGTCTTGTTTCATTTCGGGCAAAATAATCGGTGATCCAAATTTCCTCCTCCTTTTCAGGCAGGCGCGACAATACGGTAAGATACATTTCCTTGGCCATGGCATCGGGAGCATCCATTTTACTCAATCGATCAATCAGGTTTCCGGCCCGAGGTTTCAGCCAATGTTGGATCAAGCGGTCGTTCATGAGGAATAGTGACTGATTGACGCCAGGACTAAAATCGACCTCGGCCACGCCGGGAGGTTGGGCAAAGGTTTGAATGAAAATGGACTCAATCTCACCCAAGGATGGTGGAAGCTCGACGTTGCTACCGGTGAAATATCCCTTGCGGTCGAATTTTTCCCCATCTGGTTCTACCTCGGGGGCTTTGGCCCACTCGACGTTACCGGTAGCTCGCAATACGGCTCGCAGCAATTGCTCGGGTGTCAAGCCCTTCGGAAAAGTCACTCGGTAACTGTCGGGCTCGACCTTTGGCACTCCATCCGGCAAGCGACTGCTTCGCTGGTAGACCTCGCTCAGCATAATTTCGCGAATCAACCACTTGAGGTCGAATCCATGACTCACGAATTCGTGAGCCAGCAAATCCAAAAGCTTTGGGTGCGAAGGAGCGTTCTTGGAATGCATTTCGTCCAACGGATGGGACAAACCACGCCCCATGAGCAAAAACCAGATACGGTTCACGCTGTTACGGGCAAAAAGTTCGTTGTCCTTTGAGGTCAAGTCGGTTGCAAGGAGTTCACGCGGACGAAACTTGGGGACAGCTGGAAGTCCGTCGGCCGCCGGCTTGTCGTATTCCTCGCCCTTCTCGTACTGAGGAATCACCACTTCCTCCCCGGCAGGCAGTTTGGGCCCTGTGCTCATTTTCACCAAATCGAAGACCGACTCGAAATCGACCTTCTTGCTGGAGAGCCCTTCCACAAGGTAGACCTTGTTCTCCGTTTTGGCCGTAGCCTGCTTGGTTTGGTTGAGATAGGCGAACAATCCCCAATAATGAGCCTGCTTCCATTCGTTTACCGAGGGATGATCGTGACACTTGGCGCAGGTCAGGTCCATCCCGAGGAGAAGGCGAGCAATGTCCTCAGTCATTGCATGGTGGTCGGCCTTTCCGAGGAACTTCATAGCCGCTCGCGATGCACCTTGCCCATTGGCCTCGATCATCTGGCGAATCATGTCATCCCAAAGCGGTTTTCCACCAAGAGTTTCCTTCAAGAAATCATCCCATTCCTGTTGAGTCACTTTGCCTTCATCGAGACGTTCCAGAAACATCACGTTCAACCGTTCCGTCCAATGGGCGGCGAATGATTCGCACGAGATCAAGCGATCCAACAACTTTGTTCGTTTGCCAGCGGACTTGTCCGCCAGGAAAGTGATCACCTCATCTGCAGTGGGTATATTCCCAGTCAGGTCGAGCGTAACTCGTCGAAGGAAAGAGGCGTCGTCCGCGGTTTTGGAAAAAGGGACGTCGCCGACCTTCAATCTAATCAAGTCATCAATTCGGTTATGCAACCCCTCCTGACCGGACAGAGGGAACCCCAAAACCAAGGAGATGACGAACCATGGCATCTTTCGCAGTAAGCTGTTGAAGACATTTTTCAAAATAAACGCTGAATAACTAATAACTGCCTACAACTTGTCGGTAACTCAAGTAACAAGGAGCTTTTCAAAAAAATTTCGTTAAAGGGGGACCTAAGACTTGCTAAGTGAAATTCACTTCCTAGGGTTAATTGCATGCACGCTACAGCAACCCTAATCATTACCCTTACAATTACCTCTTTAATGAGCGCTTTTGCAGCTGCCCCTCTCGTTTACGAGGGCGAAAAAGGCCTCGGCAAAGGCAAGCATCTGGTCTTCATCGCGAGCGACCACGAATATCGTTCCGAGGAGACCTTGCCTGCCCTAGCCCGCATCTTGGCCAAACACCATGGCTTCAAGTGCTCGGTTGTCTTTGGGGTTAACGCCAAAGGCGAGATACAGCCCGGAGCGAACAATGTGCCGGGTATCGAAGAATTGACCGACGCCGACCTTATGGTAATTTTTACTCGCTTTCAGAATTGGCCGGCCGACCAAATGAAGCACTTCGTGGACTATCTGGATCGGGCCGGACCGATCGTCGGTTTGCGCACCGCCACCCACGGCTTCAACAAAATCCCCAAGGACAGCCCATATGCCAAATACAACAACGGCTTCGGCGGAGCCGACTACAAGGACGGCTTCGGTCGCCAAGTGTTAGGCGAAAAATGGGCGGGCCACTATGGTGGCAACCACAGTTCGAGTACACGTCTCGATATCGTTCCGGAGCAGAACAAGCATCCTATCCTCCGGGGGGTGAAGAATATGTGGGCTCAGTGCGGCGGCTACAACACGAACCCCTTAAAGCCTTACACTACTTTGGCAATGGCTCAGCCCCTCAAGGGCATGTCTCCCGATTCACCAGACGACGAAACCCGTAAACCCGTTCCCGGAGCCTGGACACGTCACTACATAGGCAAGGACGGCAAAACCAAGGGGCGTGTCTTCACCAGTACCTACGGAGCATCCAATGACATCGAAAGCGACGGCTACCGGCGTCTCCTAATCAACGGATGCATATGGGCGGCGGGACTAGAGAATGCCATCAAGCCGGACCTAAAGGTCGGCTTCGTAGGGCCCTTCAATGGCACTTGGGCACGGGGCAAGGGACGACGCAAGTCAGGTATCAAGCCAAGCGACATGGCCGGCTGGGACACCCCCATCGTACCGTTGCAAGAGTAGGCAGCCTCAGTCTAGACCCAGCACGATGGTCTCCGAGTAGCGGAGCTCACCAGTTAAAGCGTCGTGGAACTGAAAGATGACTTGGGGGTGAGGAAAGGCGAACCAGCGTTCGCCGTCGCGCTCGAGCGGGTTGTTGAAGACGTTGTTGACCTGCACCACGCAATAGTGAGGAAAGGTGCGATTTGCTCGAGGTATGTCTGCCATAGCGTAGCTGGACCAGCGGATGTCGCATGAGCGTGGCCCGTACTTGAACTTGCCGTTGGAAGGTCGCCCCCCTTCATCCTTCATGGGAGCGTGATTGATCGAGTTATGAGGACCGCTGGCGAATTCGTAAACATTGTCCGTTATCTTGATGGCGAAACTGTTGTGAAGGTCACCTGTAAGGACGAATACAGCCTTGTCGAGGCCGTCCCAGAACTCGATCAGTTCCTCGCGTTCCTTTAAGAAAACAGTCCAGGCATCATCCTTCTTGATAGTAGCTTGCTTGTCGTCTCCGCCACCGCTACCGACGTGCGGCACCATAAAGTTGACCGAGGATACCACGAAGATGAAATCCGACTTGCTCTTGCGTATACCGTCCTTGAGCCACTTGAGTTGCTTTTTGCCGATCATAGTGGCCCTGGGGTTGTCCGGATGATCGACGTTGTGAAGGTTACGGTGGGTGCGGGTATCAAGGAGGAAGAAATCGCAATTGGAGACGGTGAACTTGCCGTAGCAGCGACGCCCGATGGAATACGAAGCCCGACCGGTCGCCTTGGCCGCGGGTTTCACCTTCAGCTTGTTAGGTCCGAGGACTTTCACGATTTCGTATACTGCGGAGTTCGGATCGCCGGGTTGGGCATCCAGTTTGGAATCGGGTACCCCTGCGGTTGGGGTGCCCCAATGCACGTGGAGGTTGGCCATGTCGGCAAGAGGAAGACCAGTGAAGTCGGCATCAGGGTCTTCGAGTACGTCGGACCCTTTTTCAAAAATAGCGGAGCCAAAATGAGCCGGGGCATCATGCTCGGTGGGATTGGCCCAAGCCAAATAATCAAACCAAGCCCTGGTGCCGATATCGCGAAAAACGGCTCGCCTGTTTACGTAACCGGTCTCGCCGGCTCCGTAGATATCATTGATCAACTCATGGTCATCGGCGGTAAAATATGTGGGAACGTGTCGGTGCCACTCCGCGAGATTGCGGCCACGGTGCAACAGGTCCTTGTAGTTTTGCCAAACACCAACGACGGTTGGCGCATGGCGAACAATGGGTGGAGCTTCGCCGAGACCAACTTGGTGAAGCCATTCCTGCGGGGGATAATCCCGACGTGTTTCATAAAGCCAGTCTCCATTAAGAATGGCGAAGTTCACTTGGTCCCTGACCTTGGCGTTCAAGGTGTCGAAGACAGGCAAGGTTGGGCCCACGCTGTCGCCGCCGCCCTTGGGATTGTTGCCGCAGGCGAACTCAAAACGAAAATTGAACAATCCCTTGGGGTTGCCTTGGGGATTCTTGAAATCCTTTGCCCGGGGCATGGTGCGAAAGGAGCCGCTCAACTGATGATCCGCTACACGGTAGTGGTAGCGGGTGTCGGGGGAGAGCTTGTCGATCGTCAGCGTCCCGGTGTAGTCATGCTCCGGACCACGTGTTGCAAAAGTGGCGGACTGATCGAGTTTGTCGGCATTGGTCCCGTAAAATACCACTACCTCTCCTTGCCGTTCGGTGCGGACCCATATCGTCATGGAATCGGGAGCCGGGCGCCCGAGAATGGGGCCTGAGGTAACCCGAATAGGAGTAGGACCAACATCTTGAGCGAAGATCTGGAAAGTAATACATAGGACAAAGGCAAGTGGGAGCAATTGTTTCATTTTTTCAAGGATTTAGAATGGTAGCGGGTCTCGACGGTTTCCCTGCATCTACTTTTTCTTTTCGAGGTTCTTTTTACTAGGTTGTGAGGGCGGAGCGACTGCTGTTTTAGGCAGTAAATGCCTGACTTTGTCATACTCGGGATTTACGCATTTTTCTCCCCAGCGCTTAAGAGTGGTCAAGAGACCGATATCGGACTCGGGTTTTGCACCCTTGTCTCCCGTCTCCTTGATCCACTGGGCAAGAATCTTGCGATGCTTGGCCAACTCTTTCTTGTACTTGGGGTTCTTGGCCAAGTTATTGATTTCATGGGGGTCCTTAGCTAAATCGTAGAGTTCCTCGGGTTCCTTCTTATCGCCGAAGAATACGAGCTGGGTCTTATTCATCTTCCCTTCCGCCATTAGGCGCCGAAATTCCTTGGAGACGGGCCACGAATCCTTGTAACTCGGCTGCATGAAGGGTCTGTCGGTAAGGTAGTTGCGCAGGTACTTGTAATTGGGGGTGACCACTGCCCGTATGTGCTCGATGGTGTAATCGCAGCGGTCGCGGGCAGAGATGACGAAGGAGCGCGACTTGCGGTTAGGCGAGAGAAAATCCCGGCCCTCCATATAATCCGGAACAGAAGTTCTCGAGGCCGCTACGGTGGCGGCGCTGACGTCTATGCTACTAACCAGTTCTTGAGTCACTTGGCCCCCCTTTATCCCATGTCCTGCCACGATTAGGGGCATATGGATGCCGCCTTCGTAAAGGTACTGCTTGTGGCGGTGCAACTTGTAGCCGTGATCGCTGAAGAGAAAGATCAAGGTGTTTTCATAGTGCCCGTCACGCTTGAGGGCCGCGATTACTTGGCCTACGTGTTCGTCAGTCTTGAGTAGGCAGTCGTAATGGTGGCCGATTTCCTCCCGTACGAGCTCGGTGTCCGGATAATACGGTGGCACAGGAACCTTGGAGCGATCGACTATCCTGTCCGCCCGTCGTCCGAGCTTGCCTCCGCCCAGTTGTACCTGACCGAAGAACGGTTGGTCCTTCTTTTTTCCCTTCCAACAGTTGCCCGCAACGAGATCGGCGGGGCCCCACCCTCTTTTCTTGGGCAGGTAATTATAGAGTTTCTTCGAATCGAAGGAGAAGTTGTAGTCGTCCTTGCCTCCCTCGTTGAAGGTCCAGTAACCGGCAGCTCGCATGATCTCCGGGATGGTCTTTATGGACAGTATGTTCTCGTCGAACTTGCCCATGTCCTTACCGCGAAAGTTCGCTCGACAGCTACGGTGGTTATGGGCCCCGATGGATGTTTGATACATCCCGGTAACAATGCCCGATCGCATGGCCGAGCACACCCCGGCAGTGGTGTAGAAGCGGTCATACTTGATGCCACTCTTGGCCAAGGCATCTATGTGGGGCGTCTTGATGAAGGTGTCCCCGTAGCATCCGAACCAACCGCTCACGTCCTCGAGGAAAATCCACAGGACATTTGGCTTGGCCTTGGCCAAGGCAGTGAAATGAAAGCCCACGGTGGTCAGGGCAAAAAGCAAACAGCTAAACAAACGATTCATTGGGTGATGCGGGTTGAACGGATGAAAGGGAAACCTCGCAGATTCCTTTTTTCGAGACGGCAAGTCAATCCAACCTTTCGCAAAAGGAAGCCCCATCTAGGAAAAGTTTACTGGACGAGAGAACAAGTCTAACCATGATAGACGATCCTATTACATGAAAAAATCAAAATTATTTACTCCATTCGTCTTAGCACTCGTTCACGCGACCGTAATTTTGGCCGTCGAACGACCCAACGTATTGTGGATCACGGCCGAAGACATGAGTCCCACCCTAGGTTGCTACGGGGATAAGGATGCAATAACCCCCCACTTGGACGCATTCGCCAAGCAGAGCGTGCGCTATACCAAGGCATTCGCCAGCGCCCCCGTCTGCTCGCCCTCCCGCTCCTGCCTTATCACGGGGTGCTATCCGCCTTCCCTCAGCACTCAGCAAATGCGTTCGGGATTCCCAATGCCCGAGCGGATGAAAGGGTTCCCTGCTCTCTTGCGCAAACAAGGCTACTACACAACCAACAACGTAAAGACGGACTACAACAGCGGAAATTATCAAGATATTATCAAGTCGTCCTGGAACGAGAGCAGCGCCACCGCCCACTGGCGAAAGCGTACGGACAAGAAATCCTCGATCTTCTCCGTATTCAACCTGATGACCTCGCACCAGAGCCGTACCATGGTGTGGCCTCGTGAAAAATTCCTGCAGGAAGTGCAAAGTAAGTTAAAGCCATCAGAAATCCACGATCCTGCAAAGATCACTTTGCCACCTTACTATCCGGATACGCCGATCATTCGACGCACAGTAGCCCGCTTCCACGACTGCGTAACAGCAATGGACAAGGAAGTCGGAACCATCCTCAAGCAACTGGAGGAGGACGGACTTGCAGACAATACCATCGTGTTCTTCTATTCCGACCACGGATCGGGCATGCCGCGCCACAAGCGAGCCTTGCTCGAAAGCGGCATGCGGGTAGCCCTCATGATTCGCTTCCCAAAAAAATGGCTGCATCTTGCCCCTGCCAAGCCTGGTACCACCTCGAATCGATTGGTCGCCTTCGTCGACTTCGCTCCCACGGTGCTCAGCCTCACCGGCACGACGATTCCCAAAGACATGCAGGGCCAACCCTTCCTCGGAGAAAAGAATACCAAACCTCGCAAATACGNATACGGCCACCGCGACCGAGTGGACGAAGTNCGNGACCTAGCTCGCTCNGTNCGNGACGNNCGCTACCTCTANATNAGGAACTANATGCCGCACCTCGGTTACAACCAGCCCACAGTTTGGCCCGATCGCGGCGAAATACGCCACGAGTTNTATCGCCTCACCGACCCCGANAAGATGAACGCNGCCCAATGGCACTTCGCNGGNCCCACNCGCCCCGTCGAAGAGTTATTCGANTGCCNAAAGGATCCAGACAACCTGAACAACTTGGCANGCTNCAAGGAGCATCAGNAAGNNCTNGAGCGCCTNCGCAAGGAACACAAACGGCATATTCGTCGTACGGTGGANCTCGGATTNCTGCCCGAAAGCGAAGCGTGGACCNTCTTTGAAGATAGTTCGGGCTGGGAGATGGGCCAAGGCGGAAAGGTATCCGTAGGNCCTTCCCAAAAAGCCGCCGCTCAAGTCGGCGTGGCTGAAGAAGGAGTTTTTCTCAAAAACCTATCCTCCAAGGATGCCAGCGTCCGCTACTGGGGAGCCATCGGGCTGGCTGCCCTCAAAGACAAACCATCGATTAAAGCGTTAAAAAAGCTGAAGGCGAGCTTCAAGGATTCATCGGCGGCGGTCCGCATCGAGGCAGCCAACGCCCTTGCCGTCCACGGTGATGTCAAGACCGCCCTCCCCACCCTACTTAAGGATTTGGCTCACGAAAACCTCATCATAGTTACCCATGCCGCACGCACCATAGAATTACTGGGCAAGCAAGCGGCTTCGGCTGCCCTACAAATGAAAAAAGCCCTCGATCGGGCCGAGAAAATTCGACCTCCCGATCTTTCCCCCGTGATAGTCCTGCCTGGCGACAAGGACCTCGCCATGTTCGTTGCCTTCTCCTGCCAAGCCTTTCTCGACGGGCTGAAGAAGAAGTAGAGCTATTGAACACCGGTCGAGGCAAGGCGGTTAAATATCCTATTCCTCCTGCCCCGAGGTTTTAACATCACGCAAGTAACCGTGACTGGTCACCACTTGAAGTGGACTGACCAGATCCGGCCATCCTGCGCGTCCGGACTGAGTGCAGGCAAATCCAACGAGAAATAGGACTAGTGAAATAAACAGTAGGGACTTCAGATTGATCCTTATCCCTTAATGGTAAGCATCATTTTAAAAAAGTAGAAGTAGCTAGTCTTGGCACCCTACGATAAAGTCAACAAGCGTGCTTTGTGGAATAATTCAATGGCTTTCAATACACACGGGCCGACATGCTTGTAGCCTTCTCTTGCCAAGGTCTAATCTATCTGCTTCGCCGAATAGTTGAAGTAAAAGGGCCGACCGTCCTTGCTACCCAAATAGTAGATCCAATCTTGGGAGAAGTCTTGATAAAGGAATGGATAGAGACCTTGTTTGGTCCACAACCAGCCACGCTCGGCATGCCACAACCATACGCCACCGGAACCATCCGGAAGGGCGTAGAGCCAACCCAGATCGGAATGGTAGAGCCAGCCGTTTTCGAAAGACAGTATGGCACCGAACCAATCGACGTTAATCCAACCACCTTCAATAGGTTCTCCACCCACCCATGGATCAAAATGTTCATGCGGGACTGAAGCCGATTCCTCAGCCACATCGCCCGACGCGACAAAATTCTTGATTGCTCCCATGGCTAAGCCGACCTCGTTCACAGCATAAGCCCGATAATAATAGCGAACATCGATCTTCAACTGATTGACCTCAATGGCAAAGCCATTACCGTTTCCGAGAACTCCGACAATTCGGGCTACGTCGGAGCCGTCAGGATCAAGAATCAAGGATTCCGAAAGCAGTATGCCGGTCTCTTGCAATGAGGCTCCTCCATCCGCTAACAGAGTCCCACCCAATACATACAGCCCTTGATTCTCACTCTCAAAGTTCATAGTGCGAACGATTGGCAAGTGCTTGGTCACGATGGGTTCGGCACTTTCATCGCCGGAATCGTAACCGCCGTCGCCGGAACTGTAATCACGATCGCTCGAACCGGAATGGTCGTCATCATCTGGGTGGTATCCGCCGTCACCGGAATGGTAGCCTTCGTCACCGGAGTGGTAACCCTCGTCAACGGGAGCAAAACCTCCGTCACCGGAACCGTAATCACCATCGTCCGAACCGGAATGATCGTCACCGGGAACAAAACCTCCATCGCCCGATGAGTAATCTCCGTCTCCCGCACCGTAACCGTCTCCTCCTAAACTGGAACGGTCGTCATCATCTGGGTGGTATTCGCCGTCACCGGAATGGTAGCCTTCGTCACCGGAGTGGTAACCCTCGTCAACGGGAGCAAAGCCTCCGTCTCCAGAACCGTAATCACTATCGCCCGAACCGGAATGGTCGTCACCGGGAGCAAAACCTTCGTCACCCGATGAGTAATCTCCGTCTCCCGCACCGTAACCGTCTCCTCCTGAACCGGAATGGTCGTCATCATCTGGGTGGTATCCGCCGTCACCGGAATGGTATCCTCCATCACCAGTGAGGTATCCTTCGTCGCCAGTGTGGTAACCACCATCACCGGAGTGATAACCCTCATCGCCTGAATCGTATCCTTCGTCACCGAAGTGATAACCATCATCGCTGGTGTGGTAACCCTCGTCGCCGGAGTGGTAACCTTCATCGCCGGTGTGGTATCCTTGGTCACCAGAGTGATAACCCTCATCGCCTGAATCGTATCCTTCGTCACCGGAGTGATAACCATCATCGCCGGTATGGTAATCCTCGTCGCCGGAGTGGTAGCCTCCGTCACCGGAATGGTATCCTCCATCACCAGTGAGGTATCCTTCGTCACCAGTGTGGTAACCTTCGTCGCCAGTATGGTAACCCTCATCGCCGGAGTGGTATCCTCCGTCACTGGAATGGTATCCTCCATCACCAGTGAGGTGTCCTTCGTCACCGAAGTGATAACCATCATCGCCGGTGTGGTAACCCTCGTCGCCGGTGTGGTAGCCTTCGTCACCGGAATGATAACCTTCGTCGCCAGTGTGGTAACCACCATCACCGGAGTGATAACCTTCGTCACCAGTATGGTAACCCTCATCACTGGGGTGGTATCCTTGGTCACTAGAGTGATAACCCTCATCGCCGGAACCGTAGTCGCCGTCGCCGGAGCTGTAACCTTCGTCACCAGTGTGATAACCTTCGTCGCCGGTGTGATAACCCTCGTCACCAGAATGGTATCCTTCGTCGCCGGAACCGTAGTCGCCGTCGCTAGAACCATATCCGCCATCGCCCGAATTGTATCCACCATCGCCAGAGCCGTAGCCGCCATCACCAGTGTGG
>PCBO01000008.1 GCA_002730975.1 Opitutia bacterium | reverse complement strand
ATGAATGCTTTGAGGAAAGCTCCCAAGTCCATTGATCCGAACAAGCTCAAGGGGGAGGCTCAAAAACAATTCGACAATGATATGAGAAGAAAATTGCGTTCCGAGAGTTTCAAAAGGGTGGCCTTGACCGACCCGAGGTATGGAGGAATCATAACCAATGCGGCTATGTTGAGCATGACCTCTGGTCCCAAGCGTTCTCATCCCATTGCCCGAGGCGCGTGGATTATCGAAGTCATCCTGAATGATCCTCCGCCCCCTCCTCCCAACGACGTGCCTCCACTCAAGGATGATGGAAATTCTAAGAACATGACCATCCGCGAACAATTCGCCAAGCATCGGGAGCATGCCGACTGCGCAGGTTGTCACTCCAAGCTCGACCCGCTCGGATTTGCGATGGAGAACTTCGACCTGACAGGCCGCTGGCGTGAAAAGTACCGCAATGGCCGTGATGTTGACTCAAGCGGCAGCCTCATGAGAAAGCATAGTTATGCCGGAGCAATCGACTTCAAGGATTCGCTCCTCAAGGAGAAAGATCGTTATGCCAGGGCTTTCGTCGGTCATCTGCTTCGGTTTTTCACCTCCAGAGAACTTGCTCCCGGAGATACTTTGGAAATCGAACGGATTACGGAGAAGGCAAAAGTGGATGACTATCGAATGAAGTCACTTATCCGCGAAGTGATTCTCAGCGATGCTTTTGTCAAAGCGAAATGAAGATTCCGTTTCTTCCTTTGTTCTCACCTCTAAATGCCGGCTCATGAAGAGTCTACTATTTCTTGTCATTCTGACAATCCTGTCTCTCCTTCCAGCCTTTGCCTCCGACGTACCGAACATTGTCCTGATCTTGGCGGACGACATGGGGCCCGGCGAACCCAGTCACGCGGGTGGCATCATACCAACGCCCACTCTGGACCGCATGGTCAAGGAGGGTATGCGTTTCACCGATGCTCATACCACCTCGGCGGTTTGTACACCTACACGCTATGGCATCCTTACTGGTCGCTACAATTGGCGTAGCAGGCTAAAGAGAGGAGTGCTGTTCAATGCCACCGACAAAGCACTGATGGATCCAAAGCGTCTTAATCTCCCCAACTTTATGAAAAAAGCGGGCTACCACACAGGTTGCATTGGTAAATGGCACCTCGGTGCAGATTTCGAGCGGGTCTCGAAAAATGCGAAACCGGACAATAGCAAGCGTGGTGCCTCTTGGCAGGTTGACTACGCCAAGCCTTTCAAGAATGGTCCGGTGGACGTTGGATTCGATGAAGCCTTTTTCATTCTATCGTCGCTTGACATGGCGCCCTACCTTTACCTTCGGAACAACCAAGCGATTTCCTTACCCACGGTGAACAAGGGGTTTCCGCACAACGAGTACAACAAGTACCAGCGCATCGGAGCCGCCGCGGCCGACTTCGAGGCCAGCGACTGCTTGGCCGACTGGGCATCCGAGTCGCGGGACTACGTCAAGCGCCGGGCCAAGGACAAAAAGAAGAAGCCGTTCTTTCTCTACCTGCCTCTGACCTCCCCGCACACCCCGATCACTCCTGGGGCAAAGTTCAAAGGTAAGTATCCTCAGTACAGTTGGTACGCCGATTTCATGGCGGAGACCGACTGGGTTGTCGGTCAAGTCCTGGAGCAACTCAAGGAGTCTGGTCTCGATGACAACACCATGGTCATCTTCACCTCGGACAACGGATTCGCTCCTTACGTCAAGATACCCAAGATGATCAATGCGGGTTATCGTCCATCCGGTTCCTACCGAGGGGCCAAGGCGACGATCTACGAAGGCGGGCATCGCGTGCCTTTCCTGGTCCGTTGGCCGGGCAAGGTGAAGGCGGGGTCAGTCAACCCGACGACGATTTGCACGACGGATTTCTTCGCCACTTTCGCCGACTTGCTTGGCAAGAAAGATGATGTGTTAGATAGCGCCGCGGAAGACTCGTTCTCTTTCTTGTCTTGCCTCGATGGAGCCCAGGAACCGATTCGCCCCTTCACCATACACCATTCGATCTCTGGGGTCTTCGCCATCCGCAAGGGAGACTGGAAGTTGATTCTGAACAAAGGCGGCGGGGGAGGCTGGGGCGGATCGTGGGAGACCACCAAGACCACCGCCAAGCTCGTTCAATTATATAACTTGAAGGATGATCCCGGTGAAACCATGAACCTGGAGCTAGACCACCCGGCGGTCGTGAAGGAACTGGTCGACGACCTCGCCAAGGCTTTTCGCGACGGGCGCACTACGCCGGGTGAAAAGCAAAGCAACGATGGGTGGCCCTTTCGCGATAATGGCATTCTTGCAAAGTTCCCCCAACTTAAGGAGAAGTGAGGACTATCCTCTGCATATTCTTTCTGCCGGCTTGCTTNCTTGGTGGAGTGTTCGAGGACCAAGTAGTCCCCATTCTTGANAGATCCTGCNTGAAGTGCCATGGTGGTGAAAAGACCAAGGGGAAAGTAGACTTTTCGGNGATTCTCACTGAACTTGATGCNGGGGATCATCTTGATCTCTGGGAGACTGTNGTCGAAGTGGTTGAACTGGGAGAGATGCCACCCGAGGATGAAAACCCTCTCTCGTCCGATGAAAAGAAGGAAATTCGTGGCTGGCACGAGGAATTCCTCAAGTTGCCGGTCGAGACAGCGATACCGGTATTTCGTCCCCGCAGGTTATCTGCCAATGAATACCGGAACACGCTGCGTTCTCTTTTCGGGTTTGATCTCGAGGTTGGCATTGCGAGGGCAGAACAAACCGAATCGGGCGACAAGTCATTGATCCTTAAAATTCTGCCTCCCGATCCTCCGGGAAAAAGCGGTTTCTTCAATGATACGCATTCCACCCCCCTGTCATCTTCGCTTCTTGAGAACTACACCTACTTGGCTGGAATTTCCCTGGATCGGCTTTTTTCCATTCAGGGAAAGGACTCTCTTGCCCGTATGACTGGTCAAAACGAGGATTGGAATGGAGAAATCACCCCTGACCTGGCTAAGAAAATCGTTCGCTCCTTTCTACCCCGGGTTTTTCGACGCCCAGTTAAGGAGGAAAGAATCAAGTTGGTTTTCGAACAGCTTGAAGGCAAGAAGGGAAAAGCCCTTGTTGCAGGGCTCAAATTCGAGTTCAAGGCGGCCTTGATTTCTCCCGATTTCCTATACCGTGGATTTCTTGCCAAACAGGATGAGAACACGAACAGGCAACCGGTCGACCCCTTCGAGCTGGCCGAGCGATTGTCCTATTTTTTATGGGAGGATATGCCTGACGAAGAACTGTTTGAGTCGGCCGGGGATGGATCTTTGCTGGAGAAAGGGGAAGTCGGACGGCAAATCGAGAGGATGCTGACCGATTCCCGTGCTCGTAACCTGTCCGAGAGTTTTGGCGTCCAGTTGCTCGGGTTGTCTTCCATCGACGACCAAATCAAGAACAACCCCATTCATTTGCATGCCCTGCGCAGCCAGCCCCGGGATTTCCTGCATTACCTTTTTACCGAAGACCGCCCAATTATGGAACTTCTCGATTCCAACGTCACTTTCGTAAACCAGAGCACCTCCGGTTTTTACGGCAACGACCGCAAGCGCCTGGCCCCCTTTCACAAACCCAGGGGGATCGAGAGGCAGCGTACCATGAATCAACGACTGGAAATCAAGGAAGCGGAAGGGCGGGGGGGCATCCTAACCATGCCGAGCATTCTGAGCATGAACCATGGGCCGATCCTCAGAGGAACTTGGGTACTTCGTACTATTCTTGGCGTAAGACTCGGGGAACCGCCCGGCGACGTGCCTCCTATCAAACCTCCTGCCCGGGGTAAGAAAATGACCTTTCGCGAAAGGTTCGAGGCTCACCGCGAAAACGTAACCTGCGCGAGGTGTCATGAGAAAATCGACCCGATCGGCTTTGCCTTGGACGGGTACGACAAGAACGGCAGGGATCTTTTGGCATCCTACCACAATCGGGGAAACCAGCCGCCCATCGATACTTCCGGAAAATTGCCGAGTGGCGAAGAATTCAAGGACTTCGAGGGACTCAAGCGCATCCTGACGACGACAAAGAGAGAACAGGTGATCCGCAACCTGACCAAACAAATTCTTTCCTATGCCCTTGGCCGGAAGCTTGGGAGGGGAGATCAAGGTGTGGTGGATAAGATTACGGTCAAGGCAACCTTGGAAAATTCAAGTTGGAAGGAACTCTTGATCGAGGTTGCCAACAGCGCGTCTTTCCGTGAGATTGTATTCAAGTAATAGGATAGCGAATGAGTCGAAACTGGAAAATTGAACGCAGAACCTTTCTCAGGGGAGCAGGGGCTCTCCTTCCTTTGCCTTTCTTGAACTTGATGGAAGCCAATGCCCGCTCGGGCGANNTNNGCTCTTCGGANCCTCCGACGCGGTTCATGACTCTTTTCAAACCCAATGGNGTNCATCCGCCCTCNTGGAATATAAATGGCGGCAAGGAGAATGANTTTCGNATGTCTCCCNTNATGCAGCCCTTNGCCAAGCACAAGGANGATCTTCTCATTTTGGACAACATGGGAGATTTTGGTTTTTCCTCNCACAGCAACTCCACNNGACGCTTTCTTTGCGGACACCATCAAAATTCCCGATCCGCTTCGGTTGATCAACTGATAGCCGATCACGTNCAAGGCGATGCNCCNCANCGTTCTCTCGAATTGACNACNGAAGGCCTCTTTGTAAANCAGATTGGTTGCAGCTACATTTCCTACGACAAAAACGGCGGCATGATGCCTCGTGACAGCGACCCTCAACTTATCTTCGACAAGCTNTTCAGAAACCCCTTGAGTGATCCGGGAAAAAGGGCGGAGATGACTAGCCTGCTCGACCGGGTCTCATCGGATGCCAAGGTTCTTGAGAGAAAGGCCGGTGTTGAGGACGGGGATACCCTCGATGAATATTTCACCGCCCTGCGCGAAACCGAGCTGAAACTGGAGAAAATGGGTCCGCTTGATCAGGGTCTTAAGTCCTCCAAGTTTGACCGCCTGGTCCGTCCGCTTGCCCCCTCCAATATGGACGAGCAGGTAAACGCCATGCTCGATGTCATCGCGATGGCCCTTTGGACGGACTCCACTCGTTGCATATCCTACATGCTGGGCAACAGCAACAGCCGGATGATCTTCGATTTTCTTGGCATCAAGAAGCAACACCACTATCTATCTCATTTCTTCCGCAACTTCAGTCGCGAAAATATCGACTCTCTTCTCAAAATCAGCCTCTGGCACATGGAGAAGTTTGATTACCTGCTTAACAAGCTTAAGTCTTACAAAGACCACAACGGCCGGCTTCTTGACCATTGCGTGGTCTTGTACGGTTCCGGTATGGGACACAGCGACAATCATACCGCCCAACGTCTTCCCGTCGTACTTGCCGGCCAAGGAGGAGGTAAGCTTAAGACGGGGCGTTATCTCAGGTATTCCAAGAACCAGGAACTCGGTAGGTTGCACTTGTCCCTGCTCGAGCTTTTCGGGGTCGAACAAGAATCCTTTGCGAATGCCAAGCAACCCTTGCCCGGACTCAACGGAGGAAAATTCGATGAGTTTTCCGAACGCCCCTTCGAAAGTTGGGTCAAGGTCGACTCGGGAAACATGACCGTTCAGGGCAGGCTTCGCATGTCCGACAATTTGGATGAGGCAAAAGTATTTTATATCGACGTCGCCGGACGGGATTCGATCCGGATGGAAATTGGTTTTGGAGACTTTCACTCCCGCAACGTCGCCTATCACGTCGGAACTCCGATCAAGCTATCCGGGAAAACCGTGGAGAAGGATGGCGTGGCGATTCTAAACAAAATTACCGGACTGGAGTCGCTCTTTGGGAACAGCACCCCTGGCAAAGCGGGTGGTTAAGACTATTTTTTCCTAGAGGCAGAAAGCAATCCGTCACCCAGTTCCATTCTTTTCTTCCGTAAAGTAGCGAGCAGTCTTTGCTTCACCTTTTCAAGTTTTGGGTCCTTGATCAGATCCTTGGTCTCGTGGGGGTCCTCTTTCAAGTCGAACAACTGGTTGCGTCCGATTTTCGGATAGTGGACGAGCTTGTACCGGTCGGTACGGACGAGACGCTGGGTCTCGATGTATGCATTGAAGATCACCTCTTCCCCTCCTTTGCACTCTCCCTTGACCAAAGGCAGGATGCTTGGGTAGTCGACGCTCTCGGGCACCTTCAATCCGGCCAGTTCGCAGGTCGTCGGGTACACGCTTTGCATGTAAATCTTATTATCCACTGTTGAGTCCTTCGCGATTCCCGGCCCCGAGATCATGAAGGGCATGCGGATGCTGTGCTCATATGGGTTCTGTTTTCCCATGAGTCCATGCTGACCCACGGCGAGGCCATGGTCAGCGGTGAAGACGATATAGGTTTCGTTGGCTCGCCCGCTTTTATTAAGTGCCTTTAGGATACGCCCGATTTCTCGGTCCATGTGCGTGATTATGGCGTAGTATTCCGAGCGATGGACTCGTACCACCTCTTTGGTTCGCGGAAACGGGGCGAGGACTTCATCGCGAATCTTGATTGCCCCATTGTCGAAGGAATGTTCCGGCAGGTAATTCTCCGGTATGGCGATGTCCTCCGTCGGATACATATCGACGAACTTCTTGGGTGCTTGGCGTGGATCGTGAGGAGCGTTGAACGCTACGTACATGAAGAAAGGCTTGTCCGTGTTATTCGTTTTGCCGAGGAATTCGATCGCCTTGTCGGCGAATAGCTCGGAGCTATGCTTTTTCACGGTGTATTCATCGCTGACTTCTTGGTCACCATTCTTGGAAACGATGTCGCGTACAAAAGGAGCCCAGTGCCCGGTGAACTTCGGATCCCAAGGGTTCCACTTGTTGTTTGTCGGCGTCGGCCTGTTGTATCCCGGTTTTTTTGAGCCGGTTGGATCAAAGGTTTCGTACATTCCCTTGGCGATTGCCTTCGCTTGACTGAATCCCTTTATGGCGGAGTAGTAGTTGTTGTGCCACTTGCCTGTTAGGAAAGTCTCGTAGCCGGCGTCGCGGAATACTTCCGGCCACAGCTTTACCTCGGTTGATCCTTCCACTGCAATAGCCCCGCGTGAGTTAGCCCACTTATCTAGGTAGGGCTTGTTCTTGGGGGCTCGAAACACGCTTTGCCCTGTGATTAGCATGGTTCGACTGGCCACACAGACCGCGCCTGACCAAGAACCTTGGTTAAAGCAATGACTGAAAAGAGTGCCTTGTTTGGCCAACCGGTCAAGGTTGGGGGTCTTTATCTCCGGGTTGTTAATCCCCCCGATGGAACGGGGGGCTTGATCGTCGGCTATGATAAACAGGACATTGGGTTTTTTCGCCGTTACGATCATAGGGGTCAAGATGAGCAGGCCTCTGAATAATTTTTTCATAGAAACGTTTTACCAGTCGGGCGATTATTTTCGGAAGAGAGGAATGAAGTGATCGAGCACCGCTTCCATGGGAGCCCCGATTTTACCTTTGTTGTGCGAAGTGGCGACCATCACCAAGTTGAGCTTGGGAAAAATGGACATGTATTGCCCCCCCGCGCCGATACCGCTGATGAAGTTCACCTTGTTGTCGGGAGACCTTTTCTTTCGGTTGTGAAAATAGTAAAAATAACCTTCCCCTTTGCGGGTGTTCATAACCTCCTCGACGTATTCGGCCGAGAGCAATTGTTCCCCATTGTATTTACCCCCTTGGGCGATGGCGGTTCCAATCTTGAGAAGTGATCTCGAAGTGAAGCTGCTCCCTGCTCCGCACTTGGGGATTCCGCATCCTTGGTTGTCCCAGCAATAGATCGCTCCGAACTTTTTCGCCACTTCCTTGGCGAAGAATTCCTGGGCGGAGCCCTTGGCCTTCAAGTCGATGATCATCATGATCAAGGAAGGATCCGTTCCGGTGTACTTGTACTCCTTTTCGGTAGGGATGATGGGCGAAGTGTTCTCGAACAACTTTTGGAAGTGCTTTTGCCGATGGTACTTGTCGCCGAGGGAATGGGCGAAGGTTTTGGTTGGGAAGCGAAGACCCGATTTCATGAAGAGTGCATTACGCAAGGTGATCGTCTCCACCCCCGGTTTTATCTTGGCGCGTTCAATCCCGGGCAGGAAGTTGATCACCGGCTTGTCCAAGTCCTTCATGCTCAGTAGCCCCAACTGGATGGCCCGGGCTAAGGTGACGGAGGTCATCGTCTTGGTTACCGACATGGCATAGTGTGGTCCATCTACGCGCCCACGCCGGTTGTACATTTCGAAGATCAATTTACCATCCTTCCAGAGCAGGAGGCTGTCCAGGTTGGCGAACTTGCCTGCTTGGTCGTTTTTCACCAGTGCCTGTATCGCCTCCTCTGCTCCAGGTGCATCCAGATGCCCCACCTGTAGCCCGTCTGCTATGTCTTCCGGTGATGCGCTGACGTAGGGTTTCGGAAGGTCGGAAAGTTTTTGTTGCTCCCGAAAGTTGTGGCTCTTTGGATCTACCCCCTTGGCAAGGCGTGGTAAGTCGCTGGCCTTAATTTGGTTGCCGTATGGCAGAATTCCCAGCAACAGAACAGCGAGGGTGCTCCGTCGTTGCAAAAAAACCATGGCCATTTCCAGAAAGGCCCCTGTGCGGGTGAGTTACCAGTCGTCCGTGCGG
>PCBO01000001.1 GCA_002730975.1 Opitutia bacterium | reverse complement strand
AGCCGGTCCCAAGGGTATGGCTGTTCGCCATTTAAAGTGGTACGCGAGCTGGGTTTAGAACGTCGTGAGACAGTTCGGTCCCTATCTGCCGTGGGCGCAGGAGATTTGAGAAGAGTTGCTCCTAGTACGAGAGGACCGGAGTGAACGAACCTCTGGTGTTCGGGTTGTTTCGCCAGAAGCATTGCCCGGTAGCTATGTTCGGACAGGATAACCGCTGAAAGCATCTAAGCGGGAAGCCTCCTTCGAGACGAGATCTCCCTGAGGACTTGATCCTCCTGAAGTGCCGTTGAAGACGACGACGTTGATAGGCTGGATGTGTAAGCGCTGTGAGGCGTTGAGCTAACCAGTACTAATTGCACGTGAGGCTTGACCATATAATCATGCACTTTTTAATGATTGGACATGAGTATGTGGAAATAGCAACTCAACAACTTCAGTACAGAGATAGTATGTATAACTTGACGTTATAATATTACGTGCTTTATTCGCCTAAATTTTAAGACGCTGCTGGTTTGCTCTTTGTGTTTATCTGAGCAATCTGGTGAAAGAATTGCCTGACGACATTAGCGAGCGTGAACCACCTGATTCCATCCCGAACTCAGAAGTGAAACCGCTCAGCGCCGATGGTAGTGTGGGGTTTCCCCATGTGAGAGTAGGTCATTGTCAGGCATTTAATACCAAACCCCATTCTGCTTTGCAGAATGGGGTTTTTTTTCGATAGAATTTTTTTGGCTAAAGACCGTTCTGTTAGTCTAGGATCTGTCCGGTAAAAAAATACTTCCGTAAGCCCATAAAAATAGCATAAAGTGGGCTATCGATAAGTTTGGAGGAATATCCGATGAAACGCTCAGCTTTCCCGTTCCTTTTTCTAGTCTTAATCTTTTCATCACAGGTCCAAGCTCAACAAGATCAAGGGTACGACTATTGGCAGCATCAAAGAGAGATAGTGCGCCGTGGGCAACACGCTATCTTTATGTGTAACGGCTTGTTTACCTCCGGTCGAACTCTCGAGCAACTTTACGATTGGGAGCTCGAGTTTTTTAGTGAGCCGATTGGTGGCCCCAGTGGTGGGGATTACCGGATAGATCGGGAAAGGCGGGCTGTAGAGATTGGTGAATCAGGTGCAGTGCCGACAATGCGAGCCGCATTTCGGGAGGGTATCGGCTGCATTATCTTGCCACCTGATCAAGACCTGGACGACATCGATAGGCTGCCTGAATTAAGTCTTCCTTACCCGATGCAAGATCCCGCAAGTATACCCTGGCCGGATGGAGATTTAATTCCGGAAATCGGCCCTTCAGGTGATGTCGATCAGCGAGCGCTGCAATCAGCATCGGATTGGGCCTTTGATCGCCCAAGCGATGAGCAACAAACCGTTAGCTTATTGATTGTTCACAAAGGTCAAATTATCCATGAGCGGTATGCAGATGGATTTGATATGACCACCCGCACTCGAACCTGGTCTACTGCTAAAAGTATTGCTTCTACATTGATTGGGATGATGGTGGATGATGGTCGACTTCAGTTGGATGAGCCATTGGGGTTTGCATGGTTACCAGAGAGTCGTTCGCCTGAGTCAGACCCCAGAAATAGAATTACTCTCCGCCATGTTTTAAATATGAGTAGTGGATTAGAAACCATTGATAATAGTGGGTTGGAATATGCGATAGGGTCAGGACTGTCCTACTGGGCGGGCGCGAGTTCGGTGGCAGGGGCGCGGAGTCGAGCTTTAATTCGAGAACCTGGAACATTTTGGGATTATGAAAACTACGATACCATACTGGGTGTTTACGCAATGAAGCGCGCGCTTGGAGGAGAGAAAGAATATGCAGAATTTCCTCGTACAGCTCTTTTGGACAAAATAGGTATGCGCAATACCTTGGTCAGCACGGATCGGTTTGGGGACTTTATTTTAAGCAGTCAAGTTTACACAAATGCCAGAGACCTGGCGCGTTTTGGATTGCTTTATCTTCAAAATGGAGTTTGGAATGGTGAGCGATTGATTTCTGAAGATTGGATTGATTTTGTCCGTACACCAGCCCCTGCGACTGAGGATATTGGTAATATTTATGGTGGGCAATGGTGGTTGGTTCCCGACAGTAGAAATGATGTTCCAAAGGACGCCTATTCCACTTCTGGCAATCGGGGACAATATACTATTGTGGTTCCGACTCATGATTTGGTTATTGTTCGCCGTGGTTTAGATTACGGTAGGCAAGGGTTTGATCGGTGGGGTTTAACTAGAGAAGTTATAAAAGCAATAGAGTAATTCGCGATTAATTTTCTTGGACACTAATTCTAAAAAAGAGAGAGGGACAGACAGTTATGAGTTTGAGATCAAAAATTAGTGCTAATTGTTTGGTTTTGTTAACTGCTGTCTTGCTAAACCCTTCGAAAGGATTGTCGCAAGAAACTGGAGCCCCTCCTCTCGATACTCCCAGAGTTGAGCGAGTACAGAAACCTTACACCGCTGCAGAAGCCTCAATACTAGTTCCTCGAGAGCGCGACGGCAGTGTTCTGGGAGTTTGGTCCACCTGTGCAAATGCCCCAGCGCTATGTAAGGCTTGGCTTGGATTTACAGACTATCTTTTACAAGAATCTACGCTTCCATTGCGGGATCGAGAGCTCCTTATTCTTCGAATTGGCTATCTCAATCAGGGTGCTTATGAATGGGCGGCTCACAGGACTTTGGCGCTTTCTGCTAGTATCAATGAACAAGAATTAAAAGCGATTACTGTGGGTTCGACTCACTCTGATTGGAGTGATTGGGATTCGACTCTGTTAAGAGCTGCGGAAGAGCTTCATAATGGCGCCTTGATTTTAGATGAAACCTGGGAAAAATTGTCGAAGCGTTATACAAAACGGCAGATGATGGAAACTGTTTTTACGGTTGGTCAGTACAATATGGTTGCTATGTATTTAAATAGTCTCGGAGTGCAATTTGAAGATGGCTGGATTGGCTATCCTATTGATTAAGACATCATAAGATTAACTAACTAAAAGTTGAGGGAAATTACTATGGCTAAAGTGTTAGCGCTGTTTTCAGGGAATTTATTTTCTCTTCGTGTTTTTTTAGTTCTTATCTCTGTAGGTATTTATGGGTGCGCGCCTGAAGGGGGCGGAGAAATGGAAATTCCTGAGCCGACCGGAGGTTGGGTTACCCTGATTGATGGAACTGATGGGCTGGAGAATTTCGACATGGTAGGTGACGCTAATTGGGCAGGCGAGTTTTCCTCTATTAGGGCGACCGAAGGCACTGGAGCCTCTTGGCTTGTGACTAAAGAAGCTTATCGTGATTTTGTTATAAGAGTAGAGTTTTGGGCAAGTGATGATGCGAATAGCGGTATATATTTGCGCTGTCAAAACCCAGATAGAATCACAGATAGAGATTGTTATGAGGCGAATATTTATGACCAAAGACCTGACTCCTCTTATGGAACTGGAGGAATCGTTCATAGATCCGCTGTATCTGAACCCATACCAACTGCTGGTGATAAATGGAATGTTTATAAAATCACCGCCTATGGAGACCGTTTGAAAGTCGAGTTAAATAATGAAGTGACTGCAGACGTGACCGACAGTGAACTTAGCGAGGGAGTAATCGGGTTGCAATGGGCAGCAGGTGAGCTAAGATTTCGTAAAGTAGAGATAGCAACGCTTTAGTGTTTAAAAGCTAAAAAAAGGCCCTAGCGACTTTTTCGCTTGGGTCTTTTTTTTAGGTGCCCGTAATTAATATTTGTCGTGGTCTTTAGCAAATTCTATGCTAAAACCCCTGAGATCATTAGTGCGCACAATTAAAGCAACATGAGATAAATTTTGGATGTCTGCGAGATTATATATGAGTGATCCCTTTTTATCTTCTCGTCCCTTCTTGAGGCTAATTTGGCGCATTGGTTTTTATGGTGTCCTAGTAACAGCTAGCGTGATTAATATGGCTCAAGAAAACTTTGATCGTATAACTGTGGAATCTTTTGGGACATTGGATGATGGGAAAGCGGTCCAGTTATTTAGATTAAAAAATCGGTCGGGTATGACCGTTGAGATAATAGATCTTGGCGGGATTATTGTTTCGCTTGAGGTAGCTGACGTCGAAGGGGTTTTCGCCGATGTAACCACCGGTTTCGATATTCCTCAGACTTATGCGGAAGGGTCAGGTTACATGGGTGCCATTATTGGTCGTTATGCAAATCGCATATCGGATGGAAAGTTTTCGATTGACGGTGTTCAATATTCTTTGGCACAGAATAGTGGGGATAATTCGATTCACGGAGGTTTAGCCGGCTTCGATAAAAAAATTTGGAATGCCGAGTATGTGACAAACCTAAACGAAGTCAGATTAATCCTAACTACGTTTAGTTCAGATGGCGAGGAAGGTTATCCGGGGAGAGTCGATGCGACGGTTGTTTACACACTCAACGATAAAAACCAGTTGGTCATCGACTACTCGGCTTTCACGGATAAACCTACAGTGATCAACTTAACCAATCACGCCTATTTTAACTTAGATGGGCATGGTGCCGGCTCAATTCTTAACCATGAGATTACAATACATGCTGATCATTATACGCCAGTGGACAGCGAGTCTATCCCGACTGGGGCAATCGAAGACGTCTCTGAAACGCCGCTAGATTTTCGTATCGCAAAAACTATAGGCGAGGATATTGAATCGGGCCATCAGCAAATTCAGTTTGGCTCCGGGTTCGATCACAATTTCGTAATCAATCAGGCGAATCCTGAGGCCCTGACCCTTGCTGCTGAAGTTTATTCGCCTGCGTCCGGGCGCGTGATGAATGTCTACACTGATCAGCCAGGAGTACAGTTTTATACGGGCAATTTCTTAAATGGGAGTTTGATTGGGAAAGGGGGCGCTGTTTATGATTCTCGTCAAGCNTTTTGTCTTGAAACCCAGCATTTTCCGGATAGTCCNAATAGACCNAATTTTCCATCGACTGTCCTTAGGCCTGGCGAGCGCTTGGAAAAGCGCACAATTTTTGAATTTCTTACCCGNCGTGCGACAGACTCCCCTTAAGNTTTTTGGCACGAAAGAGGCTAATTGTTTACGAGGAGNCCNAGGGTNTATTGGATTTTCACTCTTTTTAAAATTANGGTAANCTGTAANAAAGGGTTAGATGATGCGTTCACTCTANTTTGATATATNAGGACCTGAGAGTTTTACAGTTAGTTACTACGAATTAATTAAAAGCATCGTTCCAATAATAATAATATATAAGTAAGGAGCACTCCAAAATGGAAAAGAGGAATTTCTCTAAGGCTCTCTTGATAATCGCTTCCCTCCTGATCGCCATGAATAGTAATGGCCAGACCACGGATACGCTTACCTATACAAAAGATATTCTGCCGATTTTCACCTCGACTTGCTTGGATTGCCATGGCCCAGATGAAACCAGGCGTATGCTTAATCTTCGACTAGATACTCAGGATTTTCTCAGAAGCCACGTGGTGCCGGGGGATCCTGACAGCAGCCTTATATTTCAACGCGTATCAGAAGACGACATGATTCGGATTATGCCGCCTTCTTCAAGCGGAAGAGCCCTTAGTGAGGAGCAAGTAAAAAAGGTTCGAGAGTGGATAGAAGAGGGTGCAGAGTGGGGCGAACCGCTGAATGCGGTTCAGCAAGCGAATCTTGTTCAAGCGGCTCAACGGCAAGTGGTATTTGCCCGGGAAGTTCGGCCAATTCTGTCGAGAAATTGTTTTCAATGCCACGGACCGGATAATCAAAACCGTCAGATGGGATTGCGCCTTGACACTCCGGAAGGGTATGGCGGTGACCGCGGGCATTTTGGGGGTCCAGCAGTTATTCCCGGTAATCCGGAAGGCAGCTTATTGTTCCAGCGTATTACTTCAGAGGCTGCGGAAGAAAGAATGCCGAGAGATAGAGAGGCTCTCAGCGCAGATGAAATTGAAACGATTAGATTATGGATTGACCAGGGCGCGCAGTGGGAAAGCCACTGGGCTTTTATCCCTCCAGAGAAACCTAAAATTCCTTCGGCTTCTAATAGAGACTGGCCACGCAATTCCATTGATAACTTTATTTTGGAGCGCCTAGATAAAGAAGGCATAAAGCCCTCTGAGGAGACAGATAAGGCTACGTTGATCAGGAGGGTAACCCTAGATCTAACAGGACTGCCCCCCACCTTAGAGGAAGTCGATGCTTTTTTGGCAGACGACGATCCGAAAGCTTATGAAAAGGTGGTGGACCGATTACTTCAATCGCCACGGTTTGGCGAAAGAATGGCAGTAGAGTGGTTGGATGCTTCTCGATACGCTGATACCAACGGATATCAAACTGATGGTGAAAGATCTATGTGGCGATGGCGAGACTGGATTATCAACGCCTACAACAGCAATATGCCTTTTGATCAGTTTACGGTGGAGCAACTAGCAGGCGATATGCTGCCAAATGCGACGCTTGATCAGCGTATCGCTACGGCCTTTAATCGTAATCACAGTCTGAGCGCAGAGGGTGGTATTGTTCCAGAGGAATTCTTAGTCGAGTATGCTGTAGACCGAGTGGCCACCACCTCAACGGTTTGGCTTGGCTTAACCATGGCATGTGCAAGGTGTCACGATCACAAGTTTGATCCGCTGCAGCAGAAGGAATTTTATGAATTCTCTGCTTTTTTCAACAATATTAATGAGCGTGGAAAAGGCTTCAAATATGTAAATTCCCCGCCTTTCATTATGGCTCCTACGATAGACCAGCAAGCCCAATTGGAGGAAATGACCCAGCGTTTGGAAGCGGCGAACTTGGCGTTTGAAGAAATAAAGAGCGATATTAATCGTGAGCAAGAAGCTTGGGAAGATTCACTAATAAGGTCGGCTGACGTCGATGCGGATGTGGACTGGAATTTAAAGCAAGGCTTAGTTGTTCATCATGCACTAGATGGAGATATCTCTGGTGTTCACGCGGGCCAGGTTGCTGAAGCTTCTCTGGAAAACGGTCTACCCCATTTTGTTAAAGGTAGGATCGGTTCGGCTGCCAACTTCGATGGAGATCGCTACATTAACGCGGGGAACCCGCAGAGTCTTGGATATGAGGACGAATTTAGTTTGTCCGCCTGGATCTACTCGACTAGTGACAACGGCGTAGTGTTTTCTCGCGCAAATGAGGGGGACCAGGGAGAGGTAGGTTGGGGACTCTATATTGAAGACGGAAAGGTTCGACTGAATTTATCCACTAGAGTTTTAGATGATGGGGTCGCGGCGGAAACGGTTGAACCAATTCAGTTGAATCGGTGGCACCACGTAATGGCGACTTATGATGGGTCAAAAACGCCTGGAGGCATGCGCGTCTATATCGATGGAGTCTCGCAAGAATTAGAGGGTTTGCTAGATCTGGTCGGCAACAGGTTGCCGCGTCGGTACCCGCTGCTAATCGGTGCCAGTGGGTCTTCGAAACCAAATTTTCACGGTAACATTGATGATGTCCGCATCTATGATCGAGTGCTATCTCCTGAAGAGGTCGCAGTTGTTGCAACAGCGTCAACGGTCTCGGATATAGCCGGTATCGAAAAGTTTGAGCGAACTGAGGGTCAGTCCGAAAAAATTCGCTTAAGCTTCCTAAATCAATATGCCTCAACTAGGGTTCGCGGGGCATATAACAAATTAAAGGAAGCGGAGTGGGAACTTAAAGAGCTTCGAGAAAGTTTCCCAACAGTCATGGTTATGGAAGAAATGACCCCGCGCCGATCGACTTATCGGCTTAATCGAGGCGTTTATGATAGTCCTGCTGAGGAGGTATTTGCTGGAACGCCATCGATCCTCCCTCCTATGCCGGAGGGTGAGAAAAATCGATTAACTTTCGCGAAGTGGTTGGTCTCAGCTGACAATCCGTTAATGAGCCGCGTTACGGTGAATCGGTTTTGGCAAATGTATTTTGGTACGGGTCTTGTAAAAACTTCAGATAATTTTGGTTCCCAGGGCGAATTCCCGTCACACCCAAGGCTGTTAGATTGGTTGGCGACCGATTTCGTAGAGTCAGGATGGGACGTAAAGAATTTGCAACGACAAATCGTCACGAGTGCAACCTATCGCCAATCATCCGCTGTTACCCCAGTCATGATAGAACGAGATCCGGAAAATCGTTTGTTGTCTAGAGCGACTCGCATGAGAATGCCTGCGCAAATGATTCGGGACCAGGCGCTTGCCGTGTCCGGGTTACTCACTGAGAGGCTTGGGGGTCCATCTGTTGGCCCCTATCAACCCGAAGGACTCTGGGATGATATTGTGGAAAGGGGTCAAGAGTACCGTCTTTCGAGTGGAGAAGACTTATACCGACGCAGTTTATATACGTTCTGGAAGAGAACTCGTCCGGCTCCAGCTATGATTACGTTCGACTCCTCAACGCGTGAGACGCACATAGTCGCGCCGACACGGACCAACACGCCGCTGCAAGCGCTTAATTTAATGAATGATGTAACATATGTTGAGGCTGCCAGAGCCCTCGGAGAGAGAGCTCTGCAGCGAGGGGCCGTTGATAACAGCGCCGTAAAGCAAAATATTACTTATATGTATCGGTTGGCGTCGTCGCGCACGCCAAGTGATGACGTTCAATTGATTTTAGTGAGCGCTTATGAGAATTATCTCGCAGAGTATCAGGCCGATCGAGCCGCAGCACTTCTGTTGGTAAGTGAAGGTCAATCTGCTCGAGACCAGACATTAGACATCGCGCAATTAGCGGCCTACCAAATGGTGGCCAGCCTCATCTTAAATTTAGATGGAACAATTACGAGAGATTAAGCCTATGACACCTGTTGATGAACGAAAAAATATACTCACACGTCGTAGTTTTCTTAATCTATCCTCTTCGTGTTTGGGCGCAGCAGCAATAAGTTCACTTATGAGCTCTGGTGCGTCTTCCCAGGATCAGAATCTTGGAGGTCTCTCGGGGGTCCCACACTTTGCTCCAAAAGCAAAGCGTGTCATATACCTGTTTCAGTCGGGAGGCCCTTCTCAACACGAATTATGGGATTATAAGCCTAAGTTAGCCAGTATGGTGGGCGATGAGCTACCCCCGTCGGTTAGGGGGAACCAGCGTGTGACCGCGATGACCTCAGGTCAACTGAGTTTTCCATTGGTTCCGTCAATTTATAAATTTAATCAGCATGGACAATCCGGGGCTTGGGTTAGTGAGCTCATGCCTCACACGGCTAAAATAGTTGACGATTTAGCTTTTATTAAGTCGATGCATACTGAGGCGATTAACCATGACCCTGGTATTACTTTTTTTCAAACTGGCGCGCAATTGGCAGGGAGACCTAGTATCGGTGCTTGGTTGGACTATGGGTTAGGCAGCATGAATCAGGACCTTCCGTCTTTTGTGGCGATGGTGTCGGTAGGGTCTGGTAATGGGGGTCAGCCACTCTACGATCGCCTTTGGGGTAGTGGTTTTTTGCCTAAAAAGCATCAAGGGGTTAAATTTCTCGCCAGTGGTGATCCTGTCCTATATTTATCTAATCCGCCTGGGGTCAAGAGTTCTACGCGTCGCAGATTTCTGGATGATCTCGCAAGAATGAACGAGCTGACTCGGGAGGAGTACGGTGATCCTGAAACAGATACCCGTATCTCTCAATACGAAATGGCGTACCGTATGCAAACTTCAGTCCCAGAACTGAGCGACCTTTCAGACGAGTCGCAGTCGACCTTAGACCGTTATGGACCAGATGTTTTAAAGCCTGGGTCTTTTGCTCGAAATTGTTTGCTCGCGAGGAGGCTTGCAGAGAGGGATGTTCGATTTATCCAGCTCTTCCACCGAGGTTGGGATCAGCATACGCGTTTACCGAGTGGAATCAGCAACCAGGCTCGCGATGTTGATCAACCACAGGCCGCGCTTGTGCAAGATTTAAAAGAACGGGGACTTCTAGAGGATACTCTTGTGGTTTGGGGCGGTGAGTTTGGCAGAAGTGTTTACTGCCAAGGTAAATTTACGGAGGAAGTGTATGGACGTGACCATCATCCTCGGTGCTTCACGATGTGGATGGCAGGTGGCGGGGTAAAGCCCGGTGTGACTTATGGCGAGACTGATGACTTTTCGTACAATATTGTGAAAGATCCGGTTCATGTTCATGACCTCCATGCGACCATATTTCATTTATTAGGGATAGATCATACTAAGTTGACCTATCACTACCAGGGTCGGGACTTTAGACTTACTGACGTGCATGGGAAGATAGTCGAACCAATCTTGGCCTAATTTTTATCCCTGCTGATCACAGCGCTTTTAATTTGAATTAATGCTGTCAGTATTCCGGATTGTGGCGCTCCTACTCGGCGTTTGTTAGCCTAGCAGAAATCTTTTAAGTGGATTCTGAATATCTAACTGATACTGAGGCAAACGCTGCTTAGTTTCGGAGTAGCTTGTGAGCCAGGTGTGTGAGCGAAGTATGCAACTTGTGGGATTAAGGTTTTTGTCCCGTGTGGATGTATGTCGATTAGGTGAAGAGAAACAAGATGAACCGTATTAATTTAGAGGGTTCGAGCCCCCACTTTATTGGGTGCTGGGATATGGAACAGAATTCGCTTTGCGATGAATTAATCGAGTTTTTTGAGGCTCATCAAGAAAAGCAGGAGCCGGGTCAGTCCGCTGGAGCAGTGGATCTTGATGCAAAAAAATCCACGGATATGACTATCCATCCACGAGATTTGAAGCAACAAGAATATAAAGCTGCCAAAGAATATACAGACTGTTTGTTTGCATGCTTCAAGGACTATACCGAGCAGTTTTCATTTTTGGGGTCGATAATGCCGAGTACATTTATTGGCTCATTTAATATTCAAAAATACCTGCCAGGCGGGCATTTTAAGCTTCCGCATACCGAACGAACTTCAGTTCAAAACAGCTTTAGGGTTTTAGCGTGGATGACTTATCTTAATGATGTAGTCGATGGGGGTACAACTAAATTTACTCATCAAGATATGGAAGTGAAGCCTTCCAAGGGTAAGACACTTATCTGGCCAGCGGAGTGGACGCATGCTCATGTTGGAAATATTGTTAACTCGGGGGAGAAGTACATCATAACAGGCTGGATGCACTTTCCTCATGAAACTAGATAAATTTTAAATTCATAAGAACCAGTAACGTCTCTCGCGATATTCGGTATAAACTCCGGAATGGTTTTTCTTTAATTCCGAGATTTTGCGTTTGCGCTGCTCGATCTGATTGATGTGGTCAAAATGAGTAATGAGAATTTAAAAAATATTGTCATACTGGGTGGCGGGACGGCGGGTTGGATGGCCGCGAACCTTCTGCAAAAAAAGTGGCGCCACCTTGGTATTAATATCACAGTAGTTGAATCGCCTGACATTGGTATTATTGGTGTTGGAGAGGGCTCTACGCCCTTATTGAAGGATTTTTTTGATTCACTGGATATCAGTGAGTCGGAGTGGATGCCTAAATGCAATGCTACGTATAAAAATGGCATAAGCTTTAATAATTGGTCAACAGTCGCCGGCTATGAGGCATATTTCCACCCGTTCCCTTGTAGCCTGGATTTTGCGACGTTCGGGTTACTGTACAAATATTCGGCCCTTCGTAGGAAGGGCGTTGATGTTCTGGCCCATCCAAATCGGTTTTCTTTGATGTCTAATTTAACTCAAAAAAAATTAGCGCCGATTCCTTCTGAAAATTTTCCATTTCATTTTCAATATGGGTATCACTTTGACTCCGTATTGATCGGCAAGTTTTTGCGCGATAGAGCAAAGGCGGACGGGGTTGCGCACATAGAGGCAACCGTGGAGCATGTGGAGCAAAGCTTGAATGGGGACATTAAGCTGTTAAAACTTAACAATGGGGAGGAGATCGCTGGTGATTTTTTCGTGGACTGTTCAGGCTTCGCATCGATTCTTCTGCAAAAAACGCTGAAAATTCCTTTTGTAAGTTTTGGTGAAAATTTATTTAACGATTCTGCTGTGGCGATACCCACGGAACTGGAGCCAAACATTCCCTCTGAAACTATTTCAACTGCTTTGAGCAATGGTTGGGCATGGAAAATTCCGCTAACGAATCGTTATGGAAATGGTTATGTTTATAGCTCTCATTATTTGTCCAAGGAGGCTGCGGAAACAGAGCTGAGGTCGCACTTAGGAATTTTGGATCGTGATGTCGAAGCTCGCCACCTAAAGATGAGAGTAGGTAGGACGGAAGAGTCATGGAGTAAAAATTGCCTGGCGGTTGGCCTTTCTCAGGGTTTTATAGAGCCTCTAGAAGCAACCGCTCTTCAGTTTGTTTATTCTACGGTCGACGAGTTTGCAAAAGCGTTGGAAGAAGGAAGCTTTACAAATCAATATAGAGAAGAATTTAATAATCGGATGAACAGGAATTTTGAAGGAATCCGAGACTATATTGTGTTGCATTACAAGACTAACTCTAGGACGGACAGCCAATACTGGGTAGATAATCGAGAGAACAATAATCTCTCTAATAATTTAAAAGAAATGCTCAAATGTTGGTATGGGATTGAAGACATCGAGGCTGCACTGTCACGTTTAAATATTGGAAACTATTATTCGCAGCGTTCGTGGGCTTGTTTGCTTGCAGGGGTAGGTGTATTCCCACGCCAAGAAAACTTATCTGCTGCAGACGCAGAGAGTGCTAAGATGGCTGAAGCTGATCTAGACTACGTGGATAAATTTATAACTGGGTGCTCAATGAACTTTGAGCCTCACGAAAGGAAACTAGCAGTTAAATCGCCCAATTCTTAGATTTTCCAAAATGCTTATGCTTTGACGAAGATAGAGCCCAGTTTTTGCTCTTTTTGCGAGTCGGTTAAGATATCCTGACGACGCACTTTGTTTGAATGCCCGCAATTCCTATCTTAGGGTAGGAGAAGATTAAATTTTGAGCAGCCTCCCACGATTTTCCGCCTATACTTTCAAAAATTCAGGAAGCTTTCATAAAATCAGTAAGCTTAAACTCCGAAATAAGGCCGAAAATGATACATTTGGTAACGCTCCGCTCTTTTTAATTTGCCGTAGATATACATGTTACGGGGTGTGCCTATTTTTTACGGATTGTGCCTATATAGCGCTTGACTGTAGTGAGTGCCAGTGTTTTCATGCAAGTAGAAGTCTTGGTTGGTTATCTGGTCGACTCTGAGCATTAGGGTTGGGAAATCGTCTAAAGACTCAAATAAGAATTAGAAGCAAAAGTAAACATCAAGAGAGAGGAGTTTTATATGCACGTCAATAGAAAAGCCGGGCACCCCGGTTTTCAGAAAAAACTATTGTGCACGGCGATCTCGCTGTCGCTACTTCCCCTATCCGGGGCAGTGCTTGCACAGGATGATGCGGTTGAAGAAGTAATTGTCACCGGATCATTTATCAGGCGCACCGAAGGATTTCGGTCCGCATCGCCCCTAACGCAGCTCACTCTAGAGGATATTGCTGCGCAAGGTACTCCTAATATGGGTGACGTCGTTCATAACCTTAGTTTTAACCAAGGTTCTTCGATTTCATCAAACATTACGCCAGGGTCAGGCGGAACCGAAACTTCGATTAACCTTCGTGGTCTTGGAGCGGGCTCTACTCTCGACATGGTCGACGGCAAGCGTGTGATTGACGGAAACGTTAATGCTATGCTCCCTCAGATTGCTATTCAGCGCCTTGA